>NZ_CP108086.1:4249079-4552584 GCF_036186745.1 Microbispora hainanensis
GGGGGATGGTCGCCGGGCGCGTGCGCGGGCTCGTCCAGGCGGCGCCGCCCGCGGCGGTCGCGTGGGCCCAGCGGGCGATGGCCGCGCGGCCCGACGCGTTCGGCACGTTGCGGTCCCTGACCGTGCCGGCGCTGGTCGTCGTGGGCGACGAGGACGAGCTGTCGCCGCTGCCGGACGCCCAGGCCATGGCGGAGGCCATCCCGCAGGCGCAGCTCGTCGTCATCGGGAAGGCGGGCCACCTGTCCGCCATCGAGCAGCCCGAGGCGTTCAACCGCGCCGTCGCGGAGTTCGTCAAGTCACTGGACTGAGCCGGGGCCGGGGGCAGGAACTGCGCCGGCGGTCGTCGGTTGATCCGGGGGCCGAAGGGTTTTCGGCTCGGCCTGAGGCCGGGGGCCTTTGGCTCGGCGTGGGGTTCGGGGGTCCTTGGCCGAGCCGGGGGCCGGGATCTTCTGCTCAGACGCGGGTCGGGGGGCGGGCATTAGAACGGGGCCCGGTATTGCCGGGCCCCGTTCGTTCAGCCGTCAGACTCCCCGATGTGCGCCTGTGCGCCGGTGGCTACTCCTGCCACCACTCCGCGTCGTCGTCGCTCTTGGTGGAGCTGATCGGCTCGACGGACGGCGTGGCGGGCACGGACGGCTTCTCCACGACCGGCGGAGCCGACAGGGCCGGCTTCGGCGGGGCCGCGGTGACGGGCGCCGGCTCCGGGTCCATGCCCGGCAGCGGGGCGCCGCCCAGCAGCTGGCGGAGCTGGGCGAGGTGGCTGGTGATGCTGTCGCGCTGGCGGGTGAGCTCGTCCACCTGGCGCTGCATCGCCGTACGGGTGCGCTCGGCCTCGTTCTTGGCCTCGGTCACGATCGTGTCGGCGCTGGCCTTGGCGTCGGCCACGAGCTGGTCGGCGTTCTTGCGGGCGTTGGCCAGCAGCTGCTTGGCGTGGGTGTCGGCCTCGCGGCGGGTCTGCTCGGCCTGCTGCGTGGCCTTGGCGGCCCGCTGCTCGGCCGTGGCGGCGCGCTGCTCGGCCTCGGCGACCAGCTTCTGGGTGTTGGCCTGGGCGGTGGCGTGGCGCTCGGCCTCCTGGCGCTCGGCCTCCTCGCGGCGGGCGGCGAGCTGGATTTCGAACTCCGCCTCGTCCTGGGCCCGCTTGGCCTCCGACTCCTCCAGGATCCGCTGCGCCTGGGCCCGCATCTCGTCCGCCTGACGCTTGGCGGTGGTGAGCACCTCGTCGCGCTCGCGCTTGGTCGAGGCCCGCAGCTGGGCCACCTCGCGCTCGGTCGTGGTGCGCAGCTTGGCGATCTCGCGCTCGGCGTCCGCCCGCTTCTCCGCGACCTCGTGGTCGGCGGTGGCGCGGATCTTGGCGACCTCGCGCTCGGTGGTGGCGGTCAGCTCGTCGGACTCGCGCCGGGCCGTCGACCGGATCTCCTCCGCGTCGCGCTCGGCGGTGCTGCGCATCTCCTCGGCCTCGCGCGCCGCCAGCGCCCGCTTCTCCGCCGCCTCGTTCTCCGCTGCCGCCCGCAGGTCGGCGGCGTCCACCTTGGCGGCGGCGCGGATCTCGTTCGCCTCCGACCTGGCCGCCTGGACGAGCTCGGTAGCCTGCTCCTCCGCGAGCCTGAGCAACTGCTCGATGCGGGCGCCGAGACCCGAGTACGTCGGCCGCTCCTGCTCCTGGAGCTGGCGCTGCGAGTCGGAAAGCTCCCGCTGAAGGGCGCCGATCTGTTCCTTGGCCTGACGCAGTTCGGTGTCGAGGGTCTTCAGGTGGTCGTGGACCTGGTGCCGGTCATAACCCCGGAGCACCACGTCGAATTCGCGAGATGGGGCGTCCTCGAAGAAGTTGTTCAGCTGGGCGTCGATGTCGGACTGCATGAGGCTCGATCCTGGTTGTCGAGACGGCTACAGGGGGCCGGACGGGGGGTCGGTTCCGAGGCGAGGAAGCCGGTGTGGCGTCCACGTCCGGTGGTACGCCAGCGTACTCCGGTACTGCCGCGTTGGAGGCCCCCTCCGACTTTCTGCGCGACTTGTTACGTATGAACGTTTCTTGCGTTTACTTAGCGCCTGGACGTCTCGACGAGCTCGGTGAGAACCCCTCCCACGTCCTTCGGATGCAGGAACGCGATCGAGGCTCCCATCGACCCATGCCTGGGCCGCTCGTCGATCAGGCGCACGCCCTTCGCCCCGATCTCCTCCAGGGCTTTGGTGACGTCCGCCACGCCGTACCCGATATGATGCACGCCCTCGCCCCGCTTGGCGAGGAACCTGCCCACCGCTGTGTCGGGGTGCAGCGGTTCGAGAAGCTGGACATATGACGCGCCCTGGGCGCCGTCGGCGACGTGCAGCATGGCCTCGCGGACGCCCTGCTCCTCGTTCACCTCCCGGCTGACGACGGTCAGGCCGAAGACGGACTCGTAAAACTCGATCTTCTCCTCCAGGTTGTGGCAGGCCACACCCACGTGATCGATCCGCAGCAGCATCGCCGTCTCCTCCGCGTTCCCGTCGTGCCGCCCGCGTCCGGGCGGCCGCCCTACTCATGGGTATGGTGACACCGTCGCCCCGATCTCGTAGTGGAGGGTCTCAATGTCTGGTTCCGTCATCGTCGCCGGAGCACGCACACCGATCGGACGGCTCCTCGGCTCGCTCTCCGATCTGTCCGCCGTCGAACTGGGCGGGATCGCGATCAAGGCCGCGCTGGAGCGCGCCGGTGTCTCCCCCGACAAGGTCCAGTATGTGATCATGGGGCAGGTGCTCCAGGCCGGGGCCGGTCAGATCCCCTCGCGCCAGGCGGCGGTGAAGGCCGGCATTCCCATGACGGTGCCCTCCCTCACCATCAACAAGGTCTGCCTGTCGGGCCTCGACGCGATCGCGCTGGCCGACCAGCTCATCCGCGCGGGCGAGTTCGACATCGTCGTCGCGGGCGGCATGGAGTCGATGACCAACGCGCCGCACCTGCTGTCCGGCCTGCGCAAGGGCGTGAAGTACGGCGGCACGGGCATCCTGGACGCGATGGCCCACGACGGGCTCACCGACGCGTTCGACCAGATCGCGATGGGGGAGTCGACCGAGCGCCACAACGCCAGGCTCGGCCTGACCCGGGAGGAGCAGGACGAGTTCTCGGCGCGGTCGCACCAGCGCGCCGCCGAGGCCACGGAGAAGGGCCTGTTCGATGACGAGATCGTCCCGGTGCCGCTGCCGCAGCGGAAGGGCGACCCCGTGCTCTTCTCCGCCGACGAGGGCATCCGCAAGGACACCACGGTCGAGGTCCTGGCGAAGCTGCGGCCGGCGTTCACCAAGGACGGCACCATCACGGCCGGATCGTCCTCGCAGATCTCCGACGGCGCCGTCGCCGTGGTGGTGATGTCGAAGGCCAAGGCCGAGGAACTGGGCCTCGAATGGCTGGCGGAGATCGGTGCGCACGGCAACGTGGCCGGGCCGGACAACTCGCTGCAGTCCCAGCCCGCCAACGCCATCAAGCAGGCGCTGGCCAAGCAGGGGCTGACCGTGGGCGACCTCGACCTGCTGGAGATCAACGAGGCGTTCGCCCAGGTCGTGCTGCAGTCGGCGAAGGAGCTCGGCGTCCCGCTCGACAAGATCAACGTCAACGGCGGCGGCATCGCGCTCGGCCACCCGATCGGCGCGTCCGGCGCCCGGATCGTGCTGACGCTGGCCCACGAGCTGAAGCGGCGCGGCGGCGGCCTCGGCGCGGCCGGCCTGTGCGGCGGTGGCGGCCAGGGCGACGCGCTGATCATCCGGGTTCCCGCGCCCGGCGCCTGATCGGAGCCGCAGGTGGACGTCCGTGAGCTTGTCGGTCAGGCGCGGCAGGGCCGGCCGCGCGCCGTCGCCCGGCTGATCTCGCTGGTGGAGAACGCCGTCGAAAACGCCGAAACCGCCGCGAACGGCGGTCAGAGCGGTGCCTCCGCCGGGGGAGACACGACGGTGAGCCGTGCGCTGCGCGAGGCGATGGCCGAGCTCGCCACCGGCGGCGCCCGGCCGCACCCCGCCAGGGTCATCGGCCTGACCGGCTCCCCCGGCGTCGGCAAGTCGACCTCGACCGGCATGCTCATCCGGGCGTTCCGCAGGCGCGGCAGCACGGTGGGGGTGCTGGCGGTCGACCCGTCCAGCCCGTTCACCGGCGGCGCCCTGCTCGGCGACCGCGTACGCATGCAGGACCACGCGACCGACCCCGGTGTCTTCATCCGCAGCATGTCGAGCCGAGGGCACCTGGGCGGGCTCGCGTGGGCCACGCCGCAGGCGCTGCGCGTGCTGGAGGCCGCGGGGTGCGACGTCATCCTCGTCGAGACGGTCGGCGTCGGGCAGGCCGAGGTGGAGATCGCTCACCTGGCCGACACGACCGTTGTCATCCTCGCGCCGGGCATGGGCGACGGCGTGCAGGCCGCCAAGGCGGGCATCCTCGAGGTCGCCGACGTCCTGGTCGTGAACAAGGCCGACCGCGACGGCGTCCAGACGACCGTGCGGGAGCTGCGGACCATGACGGCCCTCGTGGAGGCGCCCTGGAGGCCCCCGATCGTCACGACCGTCGCCTCCAAGGGTGAGGGCGTGGACGACCTGCTGGCCGCGCTGGACAAGCACCAGGCCTACCTGGAGGAGTCCGGAGAGGCCCGCAGGCGGCGGCTGGCCAGGGCACGCGACGAGATCGAGGCCATCGCGCTGGCCCAGCTCCGGTCGCGCTTCGCCGTGCTCCACGGTGACCGTCTCGACGTGCTCGCCGAGCGGCTGCTCGCCGCGGAGACCGACCCCTACGCCGCCGCCGACGACCTCATCGCCGCACTGCGCTGAGCCGTCGGCTTGTGCTGAGCCACCGGGCCGCGCTGCGCCGAGGTGCTGTGGCGCGCCCAGGCGCCGCGCCCAGCCCCGGCCCGTACGGCTCTCGCATCGCGGCGGCCGACGGGTCAGGGCTCGCCGTCGTATTTGACCGTGACCGTCGTGAAGCCGAGGGACCTCAGCATGCCCTCAAGCATGGCCTTGGTGTTCTGGTCGGCCCGGGAACGCAGGTCGCTCGCGGCGGCGGCGTCGCCGATCTTGCGTTCGGCCAGCACGTAGAGCTCCTGCTGGTTCTGCGGCGACGACGACAGGAAGTCGGAGATCCGGTCGAAGATGCCCCGCTCCTGGGCGAAGACGTACGACCGCTTGTTGTCGAGGTTGGGCTTCTCCAGCTCGGCGTGCGGCAGCCGCACCGTCACGGTCGTGCGGTCGGGGGAGACCGTGAAGGCGTCCTTGGGCAGCGTGGAGAAGTCCACGTAGGCGTCCACGGTCCCGGCGCCCACGAAGAGCGTGCGGGAGCCCTTGATCGCGTCAGGGAGGAACCTGGCGTCCTTCTCCAGGTCGACGATGACCTGGAAGTCGCCGGTCGCGGCCTCGAAGCGGCTCAGGTTCTGCACCGACCGCAGCAGCGCGGGCCCACTGCGGTCGACGGTGCGCTCGCCCAGCGGATCGAGCCAGGACCAGGTCAGCCGCGCGCCGACCACGAGCAGCAGGACCACGAACAGCAGGCCGGCGAGCACCCGCCAGCCGCGCCGCGAGCGGGGGGCGGGGGCCGCGGCGCTCGCCGTGGCGTCGGTGGCGGCGGCGCCGGCGTCGGCCGGCGCGAATGAGGGACGGGTCTGACGGTCCACGGGGGGAATCTTCCCGGTATTTCCGCGATCTCACGCGGGACAAGATCGCGTCCGCTCGTGGGCCGTGTTTCGGTCTTCTCAAACTCATCGCCGGTCCGGACCGATAACCGAACCGGCCTTCTCGGCGGCGCTCGGGCCCGCTCGGCAACAGCCGGCCGCCCCATGCTCGACGTTGGTGCGCACCTGCTGTGCGAGCGTGTCGCCTGTCGGCAGCGGGCGGGTTGCCGCCGCCGCGCTCACGCCGCCTGCGGTGCCTTGGCGGCTCCCGCCATGCCCGGCGCGGAGTGCGGACTGCGCCGGGCGCGGGTGGTGGGGGGTGCGGCCTCGTTTGTAGGTTCGGCGGCCTGCCCGGGCCGGGTTCTGCCCCGCACGGGGTAGGGACCGTGCGGGGCGCGGGGTGGTGCGCGGTGCGGAGCGTGCGGGGTGCGACCTCTGGGGCCTATCGGCCTATGTGGGCGGGGCCGGGGGCTTGTCCTCTCTCGCCGGGGGGGCGGGCTACACGACGGGTGCCAGGAGCGCGCCGGGTACGCCGGGGTCGTCCTCGGGGATCGTGTCGTGGGCGTCGGTGTCGGCGGTTGGATGCGGGGCAGGGGTGGCGCGACCGGCGTCGCCGGGGCGCGTGGTGGTGCGTCCGGCGCGGCCGTCGCGGCCGGGAGGTGTGCCGCCGGACCGTCGCCTGCCGTGACGGTGGTCCTGGGCGGGCGAAGGGCTGGCACCGCCGGGCCGCGCGCGGCCGGAACGATCCGGAGCGGGCGAAGGGCTCGCGCCGACGCCGCCGGGCCGCGTCTGCGTACCCTGCCCATTCGAAGCACCAGGAGCGCCGGGCCTTTCCTGGGTTCCCGGGCGGTCCGGGGATGCGGGGTCGGCGGGCTTGCCGGTCCTTCCGGGCCGCCAGGGGTGCGGCGACCGTCCGGGGGTCGGCCCCCAAGGGCGGCCTCTCCGGGCGCCTCCGCGGTTCGGCATGTCCCACGAACCCGGATAACCCGGGCGGCCCATCGGGCCGTGACCCGTCGAGCCATGCCCGCCCGGAGCCTGACCGCCAGCGCCCGGACCGCCAGCGCCCGGACCGACGGGGCTGGGACTGACGGAGCCCGGACCCGGGGGACTGGCGGCGGGAGACGGCCACCCGGAGGCGGCCGGACTCGGGCCGATCCATCCCGGGCCGATCTCGCCGCCGCGCGGGTCCGTGACCGGCTCCCAGTCGGGTCCGGTCGGCATGCCGGTGGCGACGGCCATGCCCGAAGGAGACGGCTCGGCCGGATAGCCCGGCGCGTACGTCGGGGTGGGGTTCACCGGATAACGCGACGCGACGGGGTCGGCGGGATGGGTGCCGCCGCCGAAGTGCTTCGCCTGCAGGCCGCAGGAGACGAAGTCGGAGTAGAACATGCGCAGCCAGTCCTGCCGCTGGGCGTTGCTCAGCTCGGAGAACCAGATGGCCGCCTGCTGGTGCTCGCGCAACGACCCGCTGGGCAGCGAGACGTCTCGCAGCCAGGCGATGATGATGGCCCGGTAGCCCGCGGCCACGGCTCCCGCGCAGGGGTGGGCCAGACGGTCGAGGAACTCGGCGGCCGCCCGCTGGGCGTACCCGGACCCGAGATCGTCGATGTGCACGACTATCACGCCCGGTCCCACGGAGTCGTCCTCGCCGTACTCCCGTTGCTCGACCCTCTTGAAGGCGGCCGGCGTGCCGGCCAGCTTCAGCGCCAGCGTGGTGAACACGGTGGCGAGCTCGGCCAGGCCCCCGCGCAGCGCCGGATGGACGCAGACGTTGATGGGCCATTCCTGACAGATGAGGCGTTCGCTCACCGGCACCGCCTGCGGCACGGTGACGAGCCGGGCCGCGCCGGTCCCGGCGGCCAGCACGGCGATCACCGCGGCGGCCAGCGCCAGCGTGCGCCGGGTCACCAGGGCCACCCAGCCGAGGAGCAGCGCGGCGCTCAGGCCCAGCAGCCACAGCGTCTGGTCCGCGTAGGCGGTCTCGCTGACGCCGGAGAGCAGGTCGTACGGCTCCCGCGTGGCGGGCGTGAGCCGGTCGGCCCAGTTGGGCCCGGTGGCCAGCCAGGTGAACAGCCCGAACGTGCCGGCTCCCGCGATCAGCGGGACGACGACGACCGGCACGAGCCAGCCGAGGATCCAGCCGATCACGATGTACAGCCCCAGCCCCGCGACGGACATCGCGAGACCGCCGGGCAGCGGCGGCCCGCCCTGCCCGGTCAGCGCGGCGCGCAGCCCGAGCAGCAGCACGGTGGCCCCGAAGGAGCCGGCGACGACCGCGATGATCGACAACGGCGCCCTGGCGGCCCGCCACGGCGTCAGGACACGGCCCTTCTCGGCGCGGCGCCTGCGGAACGCGACCCAGGCCGCGAACGCGGCTCCGAGCGGCCCGGTCAGGCGCAGCGAGCCGATGACGGCCGCCACTATGTCGTCCCAGTCCATGAAACCGGGAATGAGGACGCTCCACGCGGCGACGAGCGCGAGCACGAACAGCACGGTCGCCGCGACCAGTGCGCCGTGTCTCAGCTCACCGCGTGAACCGCCCCTATGCTCACCCACAGCAGGGCGCGGCCCCTGGCCACGCCACCGAAGTCCGGCGCGCATGCGGCGCCGGGACAGCGATGCTGTCCATTGAGAATCTCCCCCGTGTCTGTGTGAGCGGTGCACGCGAACCCACGCCGTTCCCCGTGGCGCTGGTTCGCCGGCCGGCCTCGCCTCGCCCGCCGTCGGACGCGTCTCCCCGCGGACCCCCGTCCGCGAGACGTCCTCTAGCAGACGGGGTTCCCCGTGCCGCCGGGTTTGCCGCCGCCTCACCTTTCGACGTGGCAACCATAACGGAGCGTGACCCGTACGAGGGGGAGTTCTGGGGTCAAGGAATGAATTCGGTTACGCTCGGTGCACTGGTCGATCTTGGCCGGCGTCGCGCTACCGTATATCGCTGTGTCCGTTCCGCCCAGCTCAGAGCCGCCGCCCATGGGTGGCCCCCGGCCGCTCAAGCTCCCGTTCGACCCGATCGAGCGGGCGGCCGAGACATGGCGTTCGACCTTCGGGCCGTCGTCCGCCATGGCCGCCGTGACTTCGATCATGAGAGCCCATCAGATCCTGCTGGCGCAACTGGACACGCTGCTCAAGCCGTACGACCTGACCTTCGCCCGTTATGAGGCGCTCGTGCTGCTCACGTTCAGCCGGGCCGGGTCGCTGCCGCTGTCGAAGATCGGCGAGCGGCTGATGGTGCACCCGACGAGCGTGACCAATACCGTGGACCGCCTCGAACGCGCCGACCTGGTGCGCCGCATGCGCAACCCACGGGACGGCCGCGGCGTGCTCGCCGAGATCACCGACGAGGGCCGGGACATCGTGCGGCGCGCCACGGCCGACCTGATGAACGCGGGTTTCTGCATGGGCATGTACGACGACGCCGAGCTGGACGACATGTTCGGCCTGCTCAGGACCCTGCGCGTCGCCGCGGGCGACTTCAGCTCCTGACGCGGGCCGGGAGATCGGCCGCGGGGAGTCAGGCGCGGCCCGGGGCAGGCGCGAGGAATCAGCCGCGAAGAATCAGGCGCGAGGAGTCAGGCGCGAGGAATCAGGCGCGGCCCGAGGGATCAGTCGCGGAGGGATCAGCTGCGGGCCAGCATCGCGAACGAGCCTCGCACCAGGGCCAGCAGTTCGGGCGCGGCCGAGGCCTCGTCCAGCGCGGTGACGGGATCGCTCGTGAGCGCGGTCACCACGTACGTCCTGCCGGCCGCGTCACGGGCGAGGAAGCCCATGGAGAGGACGCCGGGCTCGCCGCCGCCCTTGTACCAGACCGTGGGCCAGGCCTCGGCGTCGAGCCCCAGCCCGGCGTCGTTGGCCGACATGATCTCGTCGATGGGCGGCGTGTTCAGCGCGGACAGTCCCGCGAACGCGCGGCAGACGTCTCCGGGCGAGGCGAACCATTCCAGCGCGCCGATGTCGCGCGGCCGGTCCCAGGGCGTCACCGCGCTCAGCGGCGTACGCGCGACGGTCGTGGCCAGATAGCGGTAACGCCGGGCGCGGTCGAGCGACAGGTACTTCTTCGCGAGGCGCGGATAGTCCGCGCCCTTGAGGAGGAACAGCTCCCTGGTGGTGAGGAACGGCCGGTTCAGCGCCGTGTGGCCGGACCACCGCCCCACCTGGGCCTCCACGCGGGCACGGCCGACCTTGTCGATCAGCAGGTCGGCGCCCGTGTTGTCGCTGATCGAGATCATCAGTTGGGCGGCCTCCCTGACGGAGACCGTGCTGTTGTCCGGACGGTCTTGGAGCGTGCCGCTCGGCAGGCTCTTCAGGTCGGGCCGGATGGTCAGGGGCGTGTCCCAGGACAGCCGGCCCTTCTTGATCTTCTCGGCCGTCGCGCCCAGCACGTAGAGCTTGAACATCGAACCGAGCGGCCGCGGAGTGTCCGGCGCGATGGTGTGCACGGGACGGCAGGTGCCGTTCCCGCGGATCTCGGCCGCCAGGAACCCCACCCGGGGCGCCAGCGCGCGCAGCCGCTGGTCGAGCTCGGCCCAGCTCTGCGGTGCCGGCCGCTGCTCCTGCTGGAACAGGAGGGCGGCGATCCTCCCGTCGCCGTCGACGGCCATGGAGATCTGAAGACGTCCGACGCCGGTCGTGACCACCCCGGTCAGTGTTGTGGGCGTGACGTCGGCCAGCGATTCGAGCCGCAGGCCGCCCAGGCTCTGCAGGACCCCGTTGAGCTGGGCCGGTGAGATCTGTTCGAGGAAGGCGGCGCTGAAGTGCGCGCTGATCTGGTCTTCGGGGATCGGAAGGGCCGCGGACGCCTCCAGGAGCCAGCGGAGCTGCTCGCCCACAGGCGAGTCCGGTATCTCCGGGGTGGGCGCGGGGGTGGGCGACGCGAGCGGCGCACCGGCGCCGACGGCTCGGGGCGCCACGTCGGCGGGGGCGGCGGTTGCCGGGCTGGCGGGGGTGGTATCAGCGGTGGCCGGGGTGGCGGGTGCCGTGTTGGCGGCGGGAGTCGTGTCAGCGGCAGAGGCGGTGGCCGGGGTGGCGGCCGCGGTGTCAGCGGGAGCGGCGGTGGCGGGGGCGGCGGTGGCGGTGGCCGTCACGGCGAGGGCCAGTGCCGCGCTCATGACGCTCATGAGGGGAATCCTCACCCGGCCCTGTGACGTGGTGCGCATCGGCGTGATCGGCACGAGAAGGCTCCTTCGCGGTAGGGGGTGCGGAGCTTGTGTGCGGGTCGTCGGCGGTTCGCCGCGGCGGGCATTACGTGATCTCACCTTCACGATCACTGTACGTCGCGATGAGACGGCCCTGATCTCCACCGCCCGGTCGCCGCGGCCGGGCCCCCGGGCGTCCGCGCCGCCCAGGGGGCCGGTGGCGCACGTCACGTGGTGCGCCACCGGCCCCAAGAGGTACCGGCCCTCGAGAGCAACCGGCCTCGGGAGGTACCGGCCTCGAGAACAACCGGCCTCGGGAGGAATCGGTCCCGGGAGGAACCGGCGCGTCAGCGGCCGACGGCGCGCAGGGCGTCGACGATGCCCCTGCCGTAGAAGCCGTTGTCCCACGGCCCGCCTTCGCAGGTGTGCGTCGCGGTCACGGTGGAGCCGCTCGGCAGGATGCGGGTGTAGGTGAACGCGGGCGGGTTCGGGCACGGCGTCCTGGTGGCCGTGGCCTTGAGGATGGCCTCCACCTTGTCGGGATCCAGGGTCAGCCCGCCGCGGGCGCGGTCGCGCTTGCCGTACCGGCTGACGATCAGCGCCGCGACGCCGGCCGCGCGGGGCGAGGCCATCGAGGTGCCCTGCAGGTACTGGTAGTAGCCGCAGGTGGAGCCCTTGCAGTCCTTCACGACGTACTCGACGGTCGGGTCGCCGTTCGCGTCGATCTCGCCGTTGGCGACGGCGAGCGCCTTGGGATAGGCCGCGAGCGTGGCCTTGCTGATGTCCCTGGTGTTGCCGGGGGTGTCGTAGACGTCGCCGCCGGGCGAGGCCACGTCGACGTAGTGGTTGCCGTAGCTGGAGTAGTACGTCTTGCGCTTGCTGACGCCGGTGGCGGAGACCGAGATCACGTGCTCGGACTCACTCGGCAGCGAGACGCACGACGGGGGGATGGTCCGCTCCCTGGGGGCCTGGCCGGGGAAACCGGCGAAGTCGGGGCTGCCGCTGTCGACGTTCGTCTTCGTGTAGTCGATCGCCTCGTTGCCGGCCGCGCTGACGATCGTCACGCCGCGCGCGTGGGCGTAGTCGATCGCCCGCTGGGTGGCGGCGATGTACAGCCGCTGCTGGGCCTGCTCCTCGGGGCTGTCGGCAGGGTTGTCCGCGCAGTTGAACAGCCACGGATCGACGTAGTAGCTCATGTTGACCACGTCGACGCCGATCTTGCCCGCGTAGGTGAGGGCGTCGACGGTGGGCTGGAGGAAGAAGTAGCCGGAGTCCTGGCCCGCCCGCAGGTTGACGATCGTCACCTTCGGCGCGACGCCCGAGACGCCCAGCTTGTTGATGGGCGAGGCGATCGACGAGGCGACGTGGGTGCCGTGGCCGTTCTCGTCCACGTCGTTCGGGTCGGTGCAGGAGCCGTCGGGGTCGCTATCGCAGGGGCCGTCGATCTCGGTGCCGTCGGCGTCCGCCGGCAGGTCGACGGTGAAGTTGCGGCTCAGCCTCCGGTCGAAGTTCGGCGCGATGTCGGGGTGGGAGCCGTCGACGCCGGTGTCGAGGATGCCGACGAGGACGCCCTTGTCCCCCTGCTCGAACCGGTGGGCCTGGTCCGCGTGGATCTGCTTCATGTCCCACTGGAGGTCGGCCAGCGGCTCGTCCTTGACGCTGCGCCCCCACGTGAAGCGCCCGCCGCCCCGGCCCTCCTTCTCCACGGCCTGGTTCTTGGCGGCCTGGGCCACGGCCTTCTTCACGGCGGCGGACGCCTTGGCGTCGTCGGGCACGCTGCCGATCGACTGGTTGCGGGCGACCCCTTCGATGGCCGCCGAGCCCCGCAGGGCATCGGCGAAACCGGCGTTGGCGCTGCTGACCGTGGCCAGCCCGACATCGGTGTTGACCTTGATC
This sequence comes from Microbispora hainanensis, assembly GCF_036186745.1. Taxonomy (NCBI): domain Bacteria; kingdom Bacillati; phylum Actinomycetota; class Actinomycetes; order Streptosporangiales; family Streptosporangiaceae; genus Microbispora; species Microbispora hainanensis. The sequence goes on from NZ_CP108086.1 coordinate 4,261,723, forward strand.
ACGCTGCCGCCCGCCGCTTCGATCGCCTTCTGGGCGTCCGCGGCGGCCGCGCCTTCCCTGAAGAGGACCACGTATTCGGTCTGGGCAGCAGACCCGGCGGCCGCCGGTTCGGCCTGCGCGGGTGTGGCGAGGGTTGCCGCCACCATCGCCGCGGTCGCGGCGACGACTGTCAAGCGCTTCACATCCACCTCCATGTGGACTTCAAGGGCGCTGACCATGGTTGAAGATTCAGCGGCCCCGTCAAAGGTCCCTGTCAGTTCGCGACCAACGTGTGACATGACGATGGTGGAGGTGGGGAGTCGAGAGGAGGCCGGTGGTGGCCGGATTTAGTAGGACGTCCTAGTATCTTCTCGAAGAGTGAGACACGGGGAGGGACGCATGGAGCCGGACGCGACGAGCGCCGAGGCGATCGAGGCGGGCAGGGCCCGCTGGCAGGCGCGTTACGACGCCGCCTTCAAACGGGACCGTGAGTTCCGCACCCTGTCGGGGCTGGAGGTGGACCCCGTCTACGGCCCGCCCGGGGACGACCCCAGGTTCGAGCGCATCGGCTGGCCGGGGGAGTTCCCCTTCACCCGCGGCCTGTACGCCACCGGCTATCGCGGCCGTCCCTGGACCATCCGGCAGTTCGCCGGCTTCGGCAACGCCAGGCAGACCAACGAGCGCTACAAGATGATCCTCGGCGCCGGAGGCGGCGGCCTGTCGGTGGCGTTCGACATGCCGACGCTGATGGGCCGCGACTCCGACGACCCCCGCTCGCTCGGCGAGGTGGGCCACTGCGGCGTGGCGATCGACTCGGCCCTCGACATGGACCTGCTGTTCGACGGCATCCCGCTCGGCGACGTCACCACGTCGATGACCATCAGCGGGCCCGCCGTACCGATCTTCTGCATGTACGTGGTCGCGGCCGAGCGGCAGGGCGTGCCGGTGGGCAAGCTGAACGGCACGCTCCAGACGGACATCTTCAAGGAGTACATCGCCCAGAAGGAGTGGCTGTTCGCGCCCGAGCCGCACCTGCGGCTGATCGGCGACCTGATGGAGTTCTGCGCCGCCGAGATCCCGGCGTACAAGCCTCTGTCGGTGTCGGGCTACCACATCCGCGAGGCGGGGGCCACGGCCGCGCAGGAGCTGGCCTTCACGCTCGCCGACGGCTTCGGCTACGTCGAGCTCGGCCTGTCGCGCGGGCTCGACGTGGACGTTTTCGCGCCGGGCCTGTCGTTCTTCTTCGACGCGCACATCGACTTCTTCGAGGAGATCGCGAAGTTCCGCGCCGCGCGGCGCATCTGGGCCCGCTGGATGCGCGACGTGTACGGCGCGCGCACCGAGAAGGCGCAGTGGCTGCGCTTCCACACCCAGACGGCGGGCGTGTCGCTGACCGCGCAGCAGCCCGACAACAACATCGTCCGCACCGCGATCGAGGCGCTGGCGGCCGTGCTCGGCGGCACCAACTCGCTGCACACCAACGCGCTGGACGAGGTGCTCGCGCTGCCGTCGGAGAAGGCCGCCGAGATCGCGCTGCGCACCCAGCAGGTGATCATGGAGGAGACGGAGGTCGTCAACGTCGTCGACCCGCTGGGCGGATCCTGGTATGTCGAGGCGCTGACCGACCGGCTGGAGGCCGAGGCGGAGAAGATCTTCACGAAGATCCGGGAGATGGGCGGCGACGACACGATGACCTCGGGCATCCTGCGCGGCATCGAGGACGGCTGGTTCATGTCCGAGATCGCCGAGTCGGCCTTCGACTACCAGCGCAAGCTGGAGAAGGGCGACAAGCGGATCGTCGGCGTCAACTGCCACACCGCGAGCGTGGAGGAGCCGCTGGAGATCCTGCGGATCAGCCATGAGGTCGAGGTCGAGCAGCGCAGGGTGCTGGCCGAGCGGCGCGCCGCGCGCGACCAGGAGGCCGTCGACGCGGCGCTGGCCGCCCTGCGGGCCGCGTCCAAGGGCGACGACAACATGATCCCGCCCATGCTTGAGGCCGTACGGGCCGAGGCCACGCTGGGCGAGATCTGCGACGTCCTGCGCGAGGAGTGGGGCACCTACTCCGAGCCGGCCGCCTTCTGAGGCGGGCGTTCCCGGGACGCCCTTCGCCCTGACGTCCCGGGAACAGGCTCCGGCCCGACCGCCGAAGCCCCGAACCCGCCCCCTAAGCCTCGGACCACCGCCGAAGCCTCGGAGCGCTGCCGGGCGCCCCCGCTGCCCCGGAGCGCCCCCGAAGCTCCGGACCACCTCCTAAGCTCCGGCCCGACCACCGAAGCCCGGACTACGGCCGAAGCCTCGGAGCGCTGCCGGGCGCCCCCGCTGCCCGGAGCGTCGCCGGGGCAGCGGCCGGCGGCAGGAAGCGATCACGACATGAAGTGGTTGAGGGCCAGGCCGTCGAGCTTCCAGCCGGGCTCGTTGTTGACGATGCTGACCATGTGCGACTCCACGGCCAGCCGCCACTTGTTGTTGTTGCTCAGCCGCCAGACCCTGGTCGTGCCGGCGGCGCAGCCGTCCCCGGCCGCGTAGCCGAGGATGCCGTCGTTCACGAACTTGCCCGATCCGACCAGTTGGTCGCGCTCCTGCGGGGAGGTGGTGACCAGGTAGGACGACTTGGCCGTGTAGCGGAGCCGCCACATGGGCTTGCCGCCGGGGAAGGCCGTACGAGAGATGTAGTAGAGCGGCGTCTGGGTCACCTGCATGCCGTGTTTGGAGACGGCCTGCTCCAGCTCCTGCCGGTCGGCCGTGTAGAAGAAGCCCTCGCCGCCCTTGGTCGTCAGTTCGTAGAGCCGGACCTTGTGGATGGCCGTGCTCGAAGAAGCCGCCGTGACCGATGACGCGGCCGACGACGCGGCCGACGACGGGGCGGCCGAAGCGGGGGAGGCGACGCCGGCCGCCGCCGAGGTGGCGAGGGCCAGCGCGAGACCGAACGTGGCAGTGCCCCTGCCGAGCCGAACAGACATGTGCTGTCCTTTCTCACGATTTCAACGTTCGGTCAGCTTGGGCCGTCCAAGGGCGGGTTCCGGGCCATTTCAACGAACCTGCAAGCGACGGCCCGGTCGTTTCGCGGATCTTTGAAACGTCCGAGGGGTTCCGAACGGAATGGCTAGGGTGTGCCCGGAGTGGACGAAGTGCCTCGGGGGAGCGGTGCGACGCGCGGAGATGTGGAGCGAATTGCGGCTGTGCCCCAGTCCGGCGGTTTCGGTCGCGGTCTCGCCGCAGGTGTCGGTGCTGTCGCTGCTGGTGGACGCGGTGGCCGTGCGGCGGCGGGGACTGCCGGAGCGGTGGCGGCGCAGGATCCTGGAGTCCGTCGACGCCGAGGGCCGGCAGTCGTGCCGCCCGCTCGGCGAGCCCGGCCACTCCGTGGCGCCGGACACGATCGTCCCGCTGCCGCCGGTGTCGGACGCCTCCGTGGAGTCCCAGATCGCCTGGCTGCACGACATGCGGCCGGACGCCCTGCTCGACGACATGGAGCAGGCGTACGGGCCGGAGCGCGTTCCCGAGCACTGGAGGTGGGCCGCCGACCGGCCGCGTCGGTGGCTGAACGGCTACGCGAGCGCGGTCTCCGACGTCTGGTCCGCGGTCAGGCCACTGTGGGAGCAGGCGCAGCCGCTGCTCGACCGGGAGGTCGAGCGGGTCGGCACGGCGGTGGTGCGCGGCTCGCTCGACACGCTCCTCGGCACGCTCAGCGAGCGCATCAGGTTCGCCGACGGCAGCCTCTACATGAGCGACCAGGAGCCCGCGCGGTATGACCTCGGCGACCGCAAGCTGGTGCTCGTGCCCATGCTCTCCGGGCCCGACGCCACGATCCTCAACCTCGATCTGCCCGGCTACGTCTGGATCGCCTACCCGCTGCCGCGGGCGGACGCCCTGTGGCTCGGGGCCGATCCCGCGCGCCGGGCGGCCGACGAGCTGGCCTCCCTGCTCGGCCCGGCGCGTGCCGGCCTGCTGTCGTCGCTGGCCCGGCCCGCGACCATGGGGCAGCTCGCCACGCTGGCCGGTACGGTTCCGAGCGCCATCACCTATCACTGCGACCGTCTGGAGGCGGCCGGGCTGATCCGCAGGGAACGCAGAGGGCGCGAGGTGTGGATCCTGCGCACCCGCCGCGGTCACGAGATCATCGACCTCTTCTCCCGCTGACGACCGCGCTGACGGCCGCGCTGACGTCCGTGCTGACGTCCGTGCTGACGGCTGCGCCCATGACAGTGCTCACGACCGCGCTCGCGACAGGGCTCGCGACAGGGCTCGCGACAGGGCTCACGACAGGGCTCACGACAGGGCTCAGGTCAGCGCGGCGACGCGGTCGAGGAGGGCTTCGAGAGTCTTGTCGTCGGTCGCCGGGGCGATGACCGTCACCCGCAGGTGGCGCACGCCCCCGATCTCGGCCGAAGTCAGATGGAAGGAGCCCTCCTCCAGCAGGGTCTCGCGGATCTCGGCCTGGTCGCCGTCGCCATACCTGAAGCAGACGATGTTGCTCTCCGGCTCGTACGGGCAGTGGAAGCCGGGCCGCTCGCGGGCCAGCTCCCAGAAGCGGTGCGCGGTGGCGTACCGCGCCGCCACGTGCTCGCCCAGGCCCCGCTCGCCCCGCCATGCCAGGTTGAGGAACACCTTGGTCCCGAGCGCGGCCTTGCTGCACTCCACGGTCCTGCCGATCAGGTCGAACCCCTGGTCGCCGTAGAACAGGTAGCTGGCCTCCTGCTTGAACGCCGCGTCGAGGTCGCCCTCGCGCCGTACGAGCACGGCCGCCGCGAGGCTGGCGGTGCGCAGCATCTTGTGGGCGTCCCAGATGACGGAGTCGGCCAGGTCGATGCCGTCGAGCAGGTGGCGGTGCTCCTCGCTGAGCAGCGCCGACGCACCGTGCGCGCCGTCCACGTGGTACCACAGGCCGTGCTCGGCGCAGAACTCGCCGATGGGCCGCAGGGCGTCGTACAGGCCGGTGCCGGTGGCGCAGGCGGCGGCGACCAGGGCCATCGGCCGGCGCCCGGCGCGCCGCGCCCGGTCGAGCCCCTCGGGCAGCCGGGCCACGTCGATCCTGCCCAGGTCGTCCACGTCGAGCGGCACGACCGCGCGCTCGCCGAGGCCGAGGATCGCGGCCGCCCGGGTGATCGAGTAGTGCGCCGACGGCGGCGCGAGGATGGCGAGATCGCCGGGCACGCCCTCGGTCCACGCGTCGGGGGCGGCGGCGGCCCGCGCGGCGAGCATCGCGGTCAGGTTGGCCAGCGACCCGCCGTGGGTGAGCACCCCGCCGCCCTCGGGGAAACCGACCTTGGCGAGCATCCAGCGCAGCACCTCGAACTCGGCGGTCGCCGCCGCGGCGCCCATCTCGTAGACCGCCATCGGGTTGTTGATCGCCCCGTGGATGAAGTCGGCCAGCGCGGAGGGGAAGTCGGGCGCGGCCGTCTGGTGGGCGAGGTAGGCGGGGTGGTGCAGCCGCGTTCCCTCCGCGAGATAGGCGCCGAGCCACTCCCGGTAGGTCTCCGGGGTCATGCCGCCCTCCCGGATCCAGCGGGCGAGCCCGAGCCGTCCGGCCAGCTCCCCGGGCGGTGTGCGGCGGATCACCGGCACCTCGCCGTCCTGGCTCTCCCGGACGTACGCGGCGAGGCCCTCGACGGTCGCCTCGGCGGCCTGGACGAAGTCGTCGATGTCCCAGGTGTGATCCGGTGTCCAGGTGTGTTTCGGTGTCCAGGTGTGTTTCGGCGTCCGGGTGTGATTCGGTGTCATGCCCGAATAATGGCTCTATCGGACGGCAACCGCCACGAACGCCGAATCGGCGGAGGGATCATCGCGTGACCGCCGGCCCGGATTCGGCGCTGATCTTCCGAGCGCGGGACCGTCCGGGGCCCGGTTGCCTGAGAAGGGGTCCGGTCGCCTGGCAAGCGGAAAGCGGCTCAGACGCCCACGGTCCCGTCGACGCCCTCGCGCAGGAAGTCGGCGTGGCCGTTGTGCCGGGCGTACTCGTGGATCATGTGCAGCATGACCAGCCGCAGCGAGACCTCCTCGTCCCACCGGGGCTGGTAGGCGGTGACGTCGAGGGACTCCGCCGCGCGCTCGATCCTGCGGGAATGCTCGACCTCCGTCTGCCAGGCGGCGAACGCCTCCTCGCCGGTGGACCCGTCCGGGTCGTACGCCGCCTGGTAGTCGCCCTCCTCCGACCACAGGAGCGGCACGTCCTCCTGGGCGATCACCCGGCGGAACCACGTGCGCTCGACCTCGGCCATGTGCCGGACCAGACCGAGCAGCGTGAGCGTCGACGGCGGCATCGACCTGCGGCGCAGCTGCTCGTCCGACAGCCCGTCGCACTTCAGCGCGAGCGTGGCCCGGTGGTAGTCGAGAAACGCCCGCAGCATCTCGCGCTCATCCGCGATGCTCGGCGGGCCGATCCGTTCCACTGCCATGTCCGTGGTCCTTCCAATATGGCGATTTATGTGTCGTTCACCCTATGGCCGGAGCCGCTTCGATCCGATCGCCCGGCGGAAGGGGTGGGGATCGCACGGATCACGCGGGCGCGTACGGCAGGATTGGGGGTATGGCAGCGGAGTTCTCTCGACCTGGATCGCTCTACGGCGCCGTGGACCTCGGCGCACGCAAGCAGGCACTCGAGGCCCAGGCGCGGCGTGAGGCCGCCGGGCCGGCCGGAGCCGCCTCGGCGGACGTCATCGAGGTGACCTCGGCCACCTTCAACGCCGACGTGGTGGAGCGCTCGCTGAGCGTCCCCGTCATCGTCGAGGCGACTGTGAGCAGGGCCGAGCAGGTCCGGCAGTTCAGCGACGTGATGGAGAAGCTCGCCGCCGAGGCGGCGGGCGCGTGGGTGCTGGCCCGGGTGGACGTGGAGGCCGACCCGCAGCTCGCCCAGGCGCTGCGGATGCGCGCGGTGCCCACCGTCTATCTGGCCTTCCAGGGGCAGCTCATGCCCCTGTTCGAGGGCCCGCTGCCGGAGTCGCAGCTCCGGCAGGCGCTGGCGCAGGTGTTCGAGCAGCTCGGCGTCGAACTGGCCGCGCCGCCGGAGGGCCAGGCCGAGGAGCCGCCGGTCGACCCCGAGCTCCTGGCGGCCGAGCAGGCCGTGGAGAAGGGCGACCTGGACGCCGCCGCCGCGGCGTACGAGCGCCTGCTGGCGAGGTCGCCGTCGGACGAGGGCGCGAAGATCGGCCTCGCGGGGGTCGGGCTGCTGCGGCGCACGCAGGACCTCGACCCTGCCGACGTGCTGCGCCGGGCCGCCGAGAACGCCGACGACGTGGACCTGCAGATCCAGGCCGCCGACGTGGAGATGGTGAACGGCCAGGTGGACGAGGCGTTCGACCGGCTTGTCGCGGTCGTGCGGCGCACCCGGGGCGCCGACAGGGACAAGGCGCGGCTCCACCTGCTGGGGCTGTTCGACGCGCTGCCCTCCGACGACCCGTCCGTCGCGCGGGCGCGCAGGGCGCTGGCCAGCGCGCTTTTCTGACCGGTTCCCGCCCGGTTCTCGCCCGCGTCCGCCCCGTGTACGCGGTGTGGCGGGGCGCGGGCCGGGTACGACGGGTGCGAACGTATGGACACGGGCTGAAACACCCCGCCGGGGATGGCACGATGGAAAGCACCCATGAGCCGTCCAGCCGGATGCGGGAGCGTGGCCGCCACGCGGAGGCCGCGCCCCAATGGAGCAGCCGGGAGAGCACGGCCAGGCATTACCCCGCAAAGGAGCGGATAGACGTGGCCACCGTGCCTAGCGTGTCCTACTCGATCACCGTGCGCCTCGAGGTGCCCGCAGGGGGCCAGGCGGTCAGCCTCCTCACCCATGCGGTGGAGAACGCGGGCGGTGTCGTAACCGCCCTCGACGTGACCAACGCCGGTCACGAGAAGCTCCGCATCGACGTGACGTGCGCGGCCAAGGACGCCGACCACGTGCAGTCGATCGTCGACAGCCTCGGCGCGGTCGAGGGTGTCGCGATCCACAAGGTCTCCGACCGGACCTTCCTCATGCACCTCGGCGGCAAGATCGAGATGCAGTCGAAGGTTCCCCTGCGCAACCGCGACGAGCTGTCCATGGCCTACACCCCGGGTGTGGCGCGGGTCAGCCTGGCGATCGCGCGCAACCCGGAGGACGCCCGCCGCCTCACGATCAAGCGAAACTCGGTCGCCGTCGTCACCGACGGCTCGGCCGTCCTCGGTCTCGGCAACATCGGCCCCGCCGCCGCGCTGCCGGTGATGGAGGGCAAGGCCGCCCTCTTCAAGCGGTTCGCCGGCATCGACGCCTGGCCCATCTGCCTCGACACGCAGGACGTGGACGAGATCGTCTCGACCGTGCGGGCCATCGCGCCGGGCTTCGGCGGCATCAACCTGGAGGACATCTCGGCGCCGCGCTGCTTCGAGGTGGAGCGGCGGCTGCGTGAGCTGCTCGACATCCCGGTCTTCCACGACGACCAGCACGGCACCGCCATCTGCGTGCTCGCCGCGCTGACCAACGCGCTGAAGGTCGTCGGCAAGGAGATGTCCGAGGTGCGGATCGCGATGGCCGGTGCCGGCGCGGCCGGCACCGCCGTCCTGCGCCTGCTGCTGGCGGCGGGGGCGCGCAACATCATCGTCTGCGACTATCGCGGCGCGGTCCACCTCGGCCGCGACGACCTCGACGACTCGCTACGGTGGATCGCCGAGCACACCAACAGCGAAGGGTACGGCGGCGACCTGCGCGGCGCGGTCAAGGGCGCCGACGTCTTCATCGGCGTCTCCGCGCCGGGGATCCTCACCGGGGACGACGTCGCCGCCATGGCGAAGGACGCGGTGGTGTTCGCGCTGGCCAACCCCGAGCCGGAGGTCTCCCCGGACGAGGCCCGCGAGCACGCGGCGGTCGTGGCCACGGGCCGGTCCGACTACCCCAACCAGATCAACAACGTGCTGGCGTTCCCGGGCGTGTTCCGCGGCCTGCTCGACGCCCAGGCGAGCGGCGTCACGCAGGAGATGCTGCTCGCGGCGGCACGCGCGCTGGCCGCCGTCGTATCGAGCGAGGAGCTCGGCCCCAACTACATCATCCCGAGCGTCTTCCACCCCGACGTGGCCAACGCGGTGGCGGCTGCCGTACGGGAGTCGGCTGGCGGCAGGGCCAGGGGCTTCACCGAGGCCTGATCAAGGTTCCTGTCCGTGACAGTGTCGTTGCGGTCGGTAATATGACGCGGCAAACCGGGGTCGGCGTACACGAATCCGCAATCCTCCCTCATGATGGGATGTATGGCGGAGGCGATCTACGTCGGCGGGTTGCTTGTAGCGACGCCACTGCTCGACGACCCCAACTTCCGGCGTAGCGTGGTGCTCGTCCTGGAGCACGACGAGGACGGCGGCACGTTGGGTGTGGTGCTCAACAGGCCAAGCGAGATCGCCGTGACCCAGGTCTTACCTTCCTGGGACGCCCTGGTCACGGGACCTCCGGTGCTGTTCGAGGGCGGTCCGGTGCAGACGGACAGCGCCCTCGCCCTCGCCGTCGTGCTCAGCGGCGAGGAGCCGCTGGGCTGGCGCCGGCTGCAGGGCAGGGCGGCGGTCTCGCGCCTCGGCACGGTCGACCTCGACGCGCCCCCGGAGATCCTGGCGGGGGAGATCTCCCAGATGCGGATCTTCGCGGGTTACGCGGGCTGGACCGCCGGGCAGCTCGAAAACGAGCTCCAGGAGGGAGCCTGGTACGTCGTGGACTCCGAGCCGGGCGACACCTTCCACCCGAACCCGGCCACGCTGTGGCGCACCGTGCTGCGCAGGCAGAAGGGGGACCTGGCGCTGGTCGCCACCTTCCCCGACGACCCCATGCTCAACTGATCCCCCTGCTCAGGTGATGCCGGTGCGCCCGTCCTTGGCCGGCCGCGACGCGCGGAGGCCGGGCGCGGGGAGCGCGCCCGGCCGTGGGCGGGACGCCGCGTCTCAGCTCGCGGTGCAGCTCACCGCCGGCACCGCGTTGGTGCCGTTCCAGGAGCCGAGGAACCCGAACGAGGTGGACGCTCCGGCGCCGAGGGCGCCGTTGTAGCTCACGTTCCTGGCGGTGACCGACGACCCGCTCGACGACACCGTGGCGTTCCACACCTGGGTGATCGCCTGGCCGTCGGCGTAGGTCCAGGTCACGGTCCAGCCGGAGATGGCGCTGGAGCCGGCCCTGACCGTCACCTCACCCTGGAAGCCGCCGCCCCACTGGTTGGAGACCGTGTACGTCGCCGAGCAGCCCCGGGCGCCGCCGGTGGGGGAGGGGCTGGGGCTGGCGCTCGGAGATCTGGTCGGCGAGGCGCTGGGGGAGGCGGACGGGCTGGGAGACGGGCTCACCGGCGGCTGGCCGCTGTAGATCGTCGCCTCCCTGGCGGTCGGCCTGATGCCGTTCGCGCCGTTGAAGAGCCGCTGGCCCCACGAGGTGAGCTGGTCGACGTTGAAGTTCGTCACCTGGTCGAGGTATTCGACGCCGCCGCCGTTGCCGCTCCACGACCAGCCGAGGTAGCCGATGCCGCGCGACTGGGCCTGCGACATGATCGTGTCCTCGTCGGGGTCGCCGTCCGAGTGCATGTTGCCGAACTCGCCGATCACCAGCGGCAGGCCGGCGTTCTGGAACGCCTGGAGATAGCCGGTGACCTCGGCCGCCGTGTCGAAGACGCCGTACATGTGGATCGAGAAGACGGTGTTCTTCTGGGGGTCGCTGTCGAGGACCGAGGAGGCGTTGTCGCGCATGACGAACTGCCAGTCCTGGCCCCAGTTGGGCGCGTCGACCATCAGCAGGTGCTGGAATCCGGCCGCCCGCATCCTGCTGATCGCGCTCTTGGTCGCGTTGGTCCAGGCGGACGGGTTGTTGTTGCCGTACGGCTCGTTGCCGATGTTGATGACGACGTAGTTCTCCTGGCCGGTCAGCACGCTCTTGAGACCGACCCAGTAGTCGACCGCCTGGTCGAGCGTGTACGCGCCGCTCTGCTCGCCGTAACCGGTGGTGTCGTGGTTTTCGAGCACGCATATTAACCGGTTCTGCTTGCACAGCGAGATGACGTTGGCGACATCGCTCGCGGTGTTGGCCGTCCAGCGGCCGCCGCTCAGCACGACGCGGACGGTGTTCGCGCCCAGGGACTTGATGTTCGCGAACGAGCTCGTCTGGCTGGGGTACCAGGTGTGGGCGTGGCTGGTGCCCCGCATGATGAACTGGTTTCCGTTGGCTTCGAGGATCCTCGTGCCGCTGACGTGGAGTCCGGTCGCGGCCTGCGCGTTCTGGGTCATCGCGAGCACTGACGTCAGGAGGGCGAGGAGGGCCGCGCCCGCGGCGATGAAACGTGTTTTCATTCTGTACCTCGGGTGGGGGGATCGGCGTCGGTGGGAACGCCGAACGCACCATAGGCAGCGGGAGCCGAGGCCGTACAGGAGACGGCTCTCGCGCGCTCGCCGACGGGCATGGCCCTACTGAACCGGTTCGGCAGCGTGTGCCATCGGACCAGCGCGATTCCCCTCCGAGGGCCCCCACCTGGGCCGTGTCATCCCGATGAAACGTTCACCGGCCCCGGCCGCCGCGATTGGGGGGGCGGAGGACGTCGGTAGAGTCGGCTGCCATGTCCGACCCCGGTGTGCAGGATCGCGGTGTGCAGGATCGCGGGGTGCAGGATCCCGGTGGGCCCTGCCCTGGCGTGCCCGGTCCCGGTGTGTCAAACGTCAGCCGGCTCGACCTCGGCGTGACCGGCCGCGGAGATCGGCGACCTGCCCGGCCTCACCGACTACCTCTACCTGAGCGACAACGGGTTCACCTCGGTGCCCGCCTCGCTGGGACGGCTCGACCGGCTCGGCTATCTCAACCTCGCGGAGAACCGGCTTGCCGCCCTGCCGGAGACGATCGGCGGCATGACCGCCCTGCACGAGCTGCGGATCCACGACAACCGGCTGACGACGCTGCCGGAGACGATCGGCCGTCTGACCGGGCTGCGCGAGTTGCACCTCAGGAACAACCGCCTCACCGGGCTGCCCGAGTCGCTCGGCGGGCTGCGCGCCCTGCGTCACCTTGACCTGCGCGGCAATCCCCTGGAGCGGCTGCCCGACTCCGTCGTACGCCTGACCGAGCTGACCCACCTCGACCTGCGGGCGACCAGTCTCGCCACGCTGCCCGACGGGCTCGCGGAGCTGCCGCGGCTGGAGAAGCTCGACCTGCGCTGGGTCAAGTTCGAGGAGCCCCTCGCCTGTGTCGGCCCGTTGCGCGAGCGCGGGTGCGTCGTACTCCTCTGAGGACGACCGGGGACGGCTGCGGGGCGGCTGCGCGGGCGGCGGTGCGGGCGGCCGGGTGGGTCAGCCCGTGGTCGCGGCGGGCTCGACCGGGCGTCCGGCGGTCTGTGCGGAGCATGCGGGCAGGTCCCAGCCGGGACACAGGGAACGCTCGGCCAGCGTGAGCAGGTCCTCCAGCCGCCGCGCCAGCACGACGGGGTCCTGCGTGCGCTCGTCGAAGCAGGCGAGGGCCACGCTGAGGAAGACCGCCACGATGAACTTCGGCTGGAGGTCCCACGGGTCGGTCCCCAGCCTGCGGGCCACCTCGGCGACGAGCCTGCGCTCGTTCTCCTTGATCAGCCGCATGGCCCCGGCGAGCAGGGCGGGCGTGGAGTGCACGACCTTCTGGCAACGCAGGTACCTGCCCGTTTCCGCGTCATCCGTCTTTCGTAGCATCTTCAGCAACGAGCGCATCGCCTGACACAGAGCGGTGAACGGCGACTCCGACTCGGGACGTGCGACCAGTTCGGCGAGGAGCACCCGCTGCTCGTCGGCGGTCAGCGAGAGCGCCACGTCCTCCTTCGAGGCGAAGTATCGGAAGAACGTCCTGGGCGAGACCTCCACCTCGGCGGCGATCTGGTCGATAGTCGTCGCCTCGTAGCCCTTGGTGAGGAAGAGATCGAGGGCCGCGTCGACCAGGGCGTCCCGCGTCCGCTGCTTCTTGCGTTCGCGCAGACCCACGGCGGTCACCTCCTCGAAACTGCCGGTTCACAAACTTTCACTTGTCACCGTATGTCGGATAAAAGGATTTGTCATCTGTCATCGACTGACATAAATTGCTTGAGGTCGACTCAGTGGTGCTAAGGGGGAATCTCCATGACTCAAGCCGTATCGGTGGACGCCGACGCGCCTCCAGGACGAGGCCAGGGGCATCCATGGCTCACGCTGCTCGCCGTCTCGCTCGGCGTGATCATGGTCATGCTCGACGGCACGGTCGTGGCGATCGCCAACCCGGTCATCCAGGTCGAGCTCAAGGCGACACTGGCCGACCTGCAGTGGGTGACCAGCGGTTATCTGCTCGCGCTGGCGGTCTTCCTGATCACGGCCGGCAAGCTCGGCGACCTGTTCGGACACAAGCGCGTCTTCCTCATCGGCGTCGCCGGCTTCGCGCTGACCTCGCTCGCCATCGGCCTGTCGTCCTCGATCGGCGTGCTCATCGGGCTGCGGGTGCTGCAGGGGCTGTTCGGCGCGCTGCTGCAGCCCGCGGCGCTCGCGTTGCTCCGGTCGGCGTTCCCCGGTGAGCGGCTCAACATGGCCATGGGGGCGTGGGGCGCGATCATCGGGCTGTCGAGCGCGGCGGGCCCGATCGTCGGCGGCCTCCTCGTGGAGAACGTGAGCTGGCAGTCGGTGTTCTTCATCAACGTGCCGGTCGGCGTGGCGGCGCTGGCGTTCGGGCTGTGGACGCTGCGGGAGAACCGGGCCAAGATGCTGTCGCGGGTCGACTGGCTCGGCGTCGTGCTGCTGTCCGGTGCGATGTTCGCGCTGGTGTGGGCCATCATCAAGGCCCCCGAGTGGGGCTGGGGCGACGCCAAGACGCTCGGCTTCCTCGCCGCCGCCGTGGTGGTCGGGGCCGTGTTCCTGTTCTGGCAGTCGAAGGCGAGCGAGCCGCTGCTGCCGCTGAGCCTGTTCCGCAACGCATCGGTCTCGATCGGGACCGTCCTCATGATCCTCATGTCGTTCGCGATGTTCGGCGCGATGTTCTTCCTCACGTTCTTCTTCCAGGGCGTGCACGGGCTCACCCCGCTCGACTCCGGCCTGCGCATGCTGCCCATGAGCGCCGGCATGATCGTCGCCTCGCCCATCGCGGGCGTCCTCATCGGCAAGCTCGGTCCGAAGATCACCATCGCGGGCGGCATGGTGATCAGCGCCTTCGCGATGTTCCTCATGTCGCGGCTCAGCGTCGAGGCCGCCTTCGCCGACAGCGCGATCCCGTTCGTGCTGCTCGCGTTCGGTCTGTCGCCGGTGTTCGTCGGCGCCACGGAGATCATCGTGGGCAACGCGCCGGAGGAGCTGAGCGGCGTCGCGGGCGGCGTGCAGAACTCCGCGATGCAGGTCGGCGGCGCGCTCGGCACCGCCATCCTGGGCGCGGTGGTGTCCGCCAAGGTGGCCGACGTGCTGCCCGGCTACCTCGGCCCGGCGGCGGCAGCCGTCCCGCCCGCCCAGATGGAGGGCCTGAAGGCCCTGGCATCGGTGGGTCAGGCCCCGCCCGGACTCACCGGCCCCGTGGCCAAGACGCTGGCCGACGCGGCGCACCTGTCCTTCATGGACGGCCTGCACCTCGGCTTCGTCGTGAGCACGGCGGTCGCCCTCGTTGCGGCGGCCCTGGCCCTGTTCGTCAAGGCCGGCCGCAAGACCGAGGGCGCCCCGGTCCACATGGGCTGAGGCCCGGTCTCCTCCGTACGGCTCCCGCCACCCCGGCGGGAGCCGTACGCGCGCCCGGGCCGGGCGCGCCCGCTCGCTCAGTAGACTTGGTATCCGTGAGCGGCACGAAGATTCTTCCCGAGAGCGACGTAACACCCCGGCTCTCGCACGGCGACGGTGACCACGAGCGCTTCTCGCACTTCGCCGACAAGAACAAGATCACTGAAAGCTACGTCACCGGCGCGCCGGTGCGGGCCCTGTGCGGCAAGGTCTGGGTGCCCAGCCGCGACCCGAAGAAGTATCCGGTCTGCCCGGAGTGCAAGGAGATCTACGACGGGCTGCCCAAGGGCGAACCGTCCGGCGAGTGAGTGTCGATCCGGGATCATCGCGTCCCCTGCGGCTAGGGTCTGCCTTCTGACCAGCCGTATCGGGGGAACGAATGGTTCGGCGACCCATCGCCGTCGTCCTTGCATGCCTTTACGCGCTGGGCGGCGCGTGCGCCGTCCCGGCCACCGCAGCCTCCCGGGCGCCCGGTGGTCTCACCGGCGCCGCACTGCGTGAATCGCCGGCCTCCCGGCCGGACGCCTGCCTTACCCGCAACGCCGCACCGAAGCGCCGGAAGGGCGCGGGCAGGCTGACGCGCGCCATGGAGCCGCGTGTGCCGGGGCCGGACGAGGTCGCCCGGATGTCGGCCGACCTGGTCCGCAGGCTTGGCGCGGCGCGGACGCAAGAGGCCGCTCAGCCGGCAGAAGCCGCGCCGCCGAGAGCGACCGCGCAGGCAAGAGAAGCCGCGCGGGTTGGGGAAGCCGCGCGGGCAGGTGAACCCCTGCCGCCGAGAGCGACCGCGCGGCCTGCGGTCACCCCGCAGCCGGGGGCGGCGGTGCAGCCCGGGACGACGACGGCGCGGCCGGGGGCGACGATGCGGCCGGGGAGCGGGGCCGCCGCGCGGCGGAGCGGTTCCGCGGCCCTCGAACGGATCACTGTCCCGGTGCGGGTGCACATCATCAGGGACCGCACGCTCGGCCTGCCCGACTCCGCCGTCTCCCGGCAGATCGCCGTGCTCAACACCGCCTACTCCGGCGGGTACGGCGGTGCCGACACCGGCGTGCGCTTCGAGCTCAAGGGCATCACGCATACCGAGAACCGGGACTGGTTCCGCGACCCCCTCGGCAACGAGGAGCCGATGAAGAAGAAGCTGCGGGTTGGTGGTCCCGAGACGCTCAACCTCTACATCGCGCAGCTGAGCCGGCTCGTGCTCGGCTACTCCACCTATCCGTACTGGTATGACGACGAGCCCGTGCTGGACGGCGTGGTGATCGACTGGCGGAGCGTCCCCGGCGGCCCGCTGCGCGACTTCGCCAGGGGCTTCACGGCCGTGCACGAGATCGGCCACTGGCTGGGCCTGCTGCACACCTTCGAGAACGGCTGCAAGGCCCCGGGCGACTCGGTGGACGACACGCCCCCCGAGGCACACCCGACGAACGGCTGCCCTGCGAAGAAGGACAGTTGCCCGGCTCCGGGCAGCGATCCGGTGCACAACTTCATGGACTACGCCCAGGACCGCTGCATGCGCGAGTTCACCGTGGGCCAGGGCGTACGCATCCACCAGATGTGGGACGCCTACCGCCGCCCGGCGCCGCTGGGAACCGAGGCGGCGGCGGAGAAGGCCGCCGCCGGGGTGGCCGCGGCGGGGCTTCAGGAGGCCGCGCCGGCGCCTCAGGGGACCGCTGTGGATGTCGCCGACGGCACGGAGGCGTCAAGCAGCACCGCGAGCGACCTCGATGCCGTACCCGTGGGCGACGCCCTGAGCGACACCGTGAGCGACACCGTGAGCGACACCGCGAACGGAGCGGCGAGCGACCCTGCGAGTGACCCTGTGAGCGACCCTGCGAGTGACCTTGTGCCGGGTCTCGCCACCCGGGGCTCCGAGCAACCCGGCTGGCGACGCGTAGGGCGATGAGGGATCATCACAGGAACAGGGCGGTGACGAATCGGTCGGAGCCGTTGACGTCGCGGCGCGGGTATGAGTAACTCCACAGCAGCGTTCATGGTCACGAAGCCTCGCGCCCGGCCCTGAGCGCCGAGTCGCTCGCCGGTTCCGTCCCACACGCCCGGCCCAGGCCGCCCGGGGAGGCTATGTGGATGACCAGTGGACCCGCCGGGTCTGGCCACCCGCGGAGGAGGAGTCTCCGCCGTCCGGACAGGCGCCCAGTCGCCCGTACGGCGTCCCGGGCGGGCCGCCGCGGTCGTCCACGCCCCCTCGGTGGCCGACACGGCCGTACGGCGGCCGTGAGCCGGAGCGGAACCCCACCGAGGAGAGCCTCACCGGCCTGTACGGCGCGCCGGTCGCCGAACGGTCACAGTCCGGCCGCCCGGCCTGGCCCTCGCTGGGCCTGGAGTCCCCCGAGCCCGAGGACGACCTGCCTCCGTCGGCGCGCCGCTACCGTGCGCCAGAGACGCCTCCCCGCCCGATGCCGCGGTGGTTACGGCGCCTTCTCGTCGGCGGCCTCGCGCTGGTCTGCTCGGCCGCCGTCATCGGCGCGGTGGTGGTCACGGTCCTGAACCGGGCCGAGAGCGCGCCCCCCACGGTGGTCCACGACCAGATCGCCGGGGTCTCCTACACGTTGCCGCCGGAGTGGCGGGAGGGCGTGGTCGCGCCAGTGACCGGCTTCACGTCCGCCGCCGCGCGCGGCGACAGCGCCACGGTCATGGCCCGGCCCGGCGACCGGGTGGACCCGCCCAACCTGCGTTCGGCCGTCATCGACCTGAGCGATCTCTACACGCAGCTGCTGCTGCACGGCGACAAGGTCGAGGTGATCGATGACCGCGCCGTGACCGTCGGCGGGCGGCCGGGCCACACCCGGGCCGTACGCGCCGAATACACCGACGTGGTGAACGAGCCCGCCTTCATGCGGGTGACCCTGCTGACCAGGCCGGACGGCGGCAGCACGGTCCTGCTCGGGCTGGCCCATCCCGACCGTCCCCAGTCCCGCGCCGAGATCGAGGGCCTCATGTTGGGAGCCCGCTGACCCCACCGTCGTTCCCGCCGCCGTTGCTCCAGCCACCCCGCCCGCCCGCACCGCGCGCCACCGGGGCCTAACGCCCCCGCACCCCCGCGCGTGCCGCGCCACTCTCGCCCGCGGCACCACGCGCGCCGCGCCTCCCGCCTCGTGTGGCCTCCTGCGCCTCTGCGGAGCGGGGCGCCTATGGGCCCGGCTGCCCTGCACACCACGCCATTCGCGCCTCGCGTGCCCCTGGCGTATTGCGGTGCTCCGGTCCTGGGGTCGTGCGTCCGCTATGTCGGGAAATAGCGCCTGCTATCTCTCCTTGAATCCTCTCCGTTGATATGGGCGTTGAATCGGGACAGTATGCGATATGGCGGCCTGCTTCTTTGTCGCGTACGTCCGATCGAATGTGCATATCGGTGAGTTAGTGGTTTCTCCGGTGCTCGATCCCGCGATAGCGGGAGATCGCGGCATTTTCGGTGCGGCTTTGAGATAGGCGGAGCATCTGTTTGCCGGTATCCGATAAGTGGCTCGCTGCCCACGTTTCCCCTGACAGGTATCTTCGATGTCGCATCGCACGAAAACGCGGTGACCCGGAAACACCAATTCTCACCATGGGGGGGAAATCAAATTGATTTCTCGTAGGAGCAGCTCGGCCTCTGGTTCGCGTGGCGCCGGTCGCCTGCTGGCGCGGGCCGCCGCAGTGGCCGTGACGTGCGCATCTGTGGGGCTGTCGGGTGCGGTCGCGGCGAGCGCAGCATCGACGAAGACCACCCCGGCCACGCAGGCAGCGACTCCGCAGGGCGGAGGGGAGCAGCAGAAGTTCATCCCCTTCCCGAGGCTTGACGCGACGGACATCGTCACCGACTTCACGTTCACCGCCGGAGCGACGACCATCACCCCGACCATCACCCGGACTTTCACCGGGTCGGCGCGCCGGGGTCACGTGTTCGTCAACGACGGCAACGCCTGGACGGACCTCACGCCGGTCTTCGGCAACACCGGCTTCTTCTACGACATCGCCCTGGCTCCGAGCACCACCACGGCGGTCCCGGCCGGGGCCACCGGGGTCACGCTCCCCGGCACCGGTGCCTCCGCGGGCCGGGTGAGGGTCACGGTGCGTCGGGCGGACGGCGCGATCCTCCGCTCCGACTGCACGGTCAGCAGCCTCAGCGGCGGTGGGACGCTCGGCACCTTCCTGCCGCTGTCCACGGCCAACTGCACGGCGCCGACGACGCTGTAACGGCCGGTCCTGGCAGATAGCACTCAGGGCGGACAGCCGCGGAGCCCGACGGGCTCCCGGGGCTGTCCGCCCTCGTGCGTCAAGGCGCCGGCTGGACACGGCCATCGCGGGAGCGTCTTCCCGTCGATGGACGAACGCGGCGGCCACGGGAAAGCAGGCCGGGGCCGTGGCGGGTGGAAGCGGCCGGGGCGGCGCACCTGCGGCATCGCGCCGGCCCCGATGTGCTCGACGGTGCTCGACTGTGCTCGACGCCACACCCGGTGAATTCCGGCCAGGCTGCGCGTGCTCGGCGCGTTCTGTCGGTCCGGCGGGCTAGTCTGAATCCACTGTGAGGGAGCGAACCGATAGAGACACCAGTGTTCCGATGAGTTCGGGGAGGCGTCGTTGAGCGTTTCGGCCGCGTCCCACCTCTCCCCGTCCTACCCCGACAGAGCCGCCTGGGGCACCGCCCCGAAGCTGCGCGCATGGCAGCAGCAGGCCTACGACCTCTACTTCAGCCGCGAGCCGCGCGACTTCCTGACCGTCGCCACACCCGGCGCCGGCAAGACGACGTACGCGCTGCGGATCGCCAGCGAGCTGCTCAGCCGCGGGATCGTGCGCGCCATCACGATCGTCACCCCCACCGAGCACCTCAAGCGGCAGTGGGCCGACGCCGCGGCCCGGGTCGGGATCAGCATCGACCCCGAGTTCAAGAACAGCCAGGGCGCCACCTCGCGCGACTACATCGGGGTCGCGGTCACCTACGCGCAGATCGCCATGCACCCGGCGCTGCACCGGGCCCGCACCGAGGCGCGCAAGACGCTGGTGATCTTCGACGAGATCCACCACGCCGGCGACGCGAAATCGTGGGGCGACGGCATCCGCGAGGCGTTCGAGCCCGCGACCAGGCGACTCGGGCTGACCGGCACGCCGTTCCGGTCCGATGACAGCCCGATCCCGTTCGTCACCTACGTGGAGGACGGCGAGGGGGCGATGCGGAGCGTCTCCGACTACTCCTACGGCTACGGCCCGGCCCTGGCCGACGGAGTCGTCCGGCCCGTCATCTTCCTCGCGTACTCGGGAGAGATGAAGTGGCGCACGCGCGCGGGCGACGAGATCGCCGCCACGCTCGGCACGCCGCTGACCAAGGACCAGCTTTCGCAGGCGTGGCGGGCTGCCCTCGACCCGAAGGGCGACTGGATCCGCCAGGTCATCCACGCGGCCGACCGGCGCCTGACCGAGGTGCGCCGGGGCGTCCCCGACGCGGGCGGGCTGGTCATCGCCTCCGACCACGAGGCGGCCCGCGCCTACGCCCGGCACATCCGCACGGTGACCGGGGAGGGCGCCGAGGTCGTGCTCTCCGACGACCCGGGCGCGTCCAAGAAGATCAAGGACTTCGCCACCTCCGACCGGCGCTGGCTGGTCGCGGTCCGGATGGTCTCCGAGGGTGTCGACATTCCCCGGCTGTGCGTCGGGGTCTACGCCACGAGCACCTCGACCCCGCTGTTCTTCGCGCAGGCCGTCGGGCGTTTCGTTCGTGCCCGCAAACGTGGCGAGACCGCGTCGGTCTTCCTTCCCTCGGTGCCCGTCCTCATGGGCCTGGCGGGCGAGATGGAGGAAGAGCGCGACCACGTGCTGGGCCGCCGCCGCGACGAGGACGGCCTCGACGACCTGCTGCTTGAGCAGGCCCAGCAGGAGAAGAAGCAGCCCGACGCGCTCGGCGACGAGCTGCCCTTCCAGACGCTGGAGGCGTCCGCGACCTTCGACAGGGTGCTGTTCGACGGCGGCGAGTTCGGCACCGCCGCCGCGCCCGGCTCCCCGGAGGAGGAGGACTTCATCGGCCTGCCCGGCCTGCTGGAGCCCGACCAGGTGGCCTCACTGCTGCGCAAGCGCCAGGCCGACCAGCAGGCGGCCAAGCGTAGGACCAAGAAGAGCGAGGAGCAGGCGCCCGCCCTCGCGCCGCACGAGCAGCTCGCCGAGCTCCGCAAGGAGCTGAACGGCCTGGTGGGCGCGTGGAACCACCGCACGGGCCAGCCGCACGGCGTCATCCACGCCGAGCTGCGTCGCGCCTGTGGCGGCCCCGCCATCGCCCAGGCCACCGCCGAACAGGTCCGCGAGCGCATCGCGATGATCCGCAAGTGGGCCACCCAGCGCAGGTGACCTCGCGGTCATTCCATCGGGGCCGTACGGCTATGCGCGTGGTCCAGCGCGCCGGACCGGGCGACGCGTCGCGCCTCTGGTCGCCGTCGAGCACGACCTGCGGCTCGTGCACGCGCGCCTCCGGCGGCAGCAGCCAGAGTGCGCCGAAGAGTCGTTCGGTGTCTGCTGACGGCCTGCCGCCCGACGGGTGACGGACCGCGGCTCGCCGGTCCCCTGCGGGGCGGCGAACCGCGGTGCCGTCGCGCCGGCTACCCGGGGCGGGCCAGGAGGACCTGCGGCAAGCCGTTCCGGGCACTGCCTGGGCCCCTCCCCGGGCTCCGGATTCCGGGCCGGGTCGATCAGGCGGACGCCTCCGCTCCGCCGTCCTCGGCATCCTCCACGCGCCGAGGGGCCGGTCGGTCGGCGAAGTTTCTCATCCGGATCTGGGCGTACACATCTTCCAGCCGGGTCAGGACCGAGTTGAACATCGTCTTGTTCATGTCGGTCATCCTGCGGAGGTGGTCGGCCATGCCGTCGACCTGTTCCGTCAGTGTGGTCACCTGGCCGCTCATCGCGTCGACCCGGGTGGTGAGCCCGTCGACACGAGCGGTGAGCACGTTCACCTGCCCGGTGAGGGTGTCGACGCGGTTGGTGAGTGTGTCCACGCGTGTGGTGAGGCCGTCCACGCGGCCGGTCAGGACCTCGACGTGTCCTCCGAGGGTTTCGACCTCTACGGTGAGGGTGTCCACCCGGCAGGTCAGGGTGTCGACCCGATTGCTGAGTTCGTCGATGCGCCCATCCATGCGGGCGATCGCGGTGTCGATGTGGTCGAATCGGACAGTAGCGACGGTCATCTGCCTGTTGAGAACGCTGACGTCGGCTCTGGTCTCCTCGGCGATGTGCTCGACCCGCACCAGGCGATCGCTTATCGCATCGATTTTTCCCCAATTCGGCTGCAGCGCGTCGTACGCGTGTGCTGCAGCCTGCTTGAAGCAATCGACGCCCAGTTTTTCCACTTCGTCCTCCAGGCGCTTGACGCGTTCGCTGAGGGTCTTCACGTTCAGTGCTCCGATGCTGCTCGCAGCGTAGCCGGGGCTTCGCTGGGGGAAACAAGAGCGCTGTGCGTGCGCGGAGGTAATTGCTATCAGCTCGGAGGTCGCCGGAATGGGAATGTTCACGGCGGATTTTGCGGGTCCGTCGGCGGGGTGGGGATTTTTCGCTACCGGTGTGATGAATATTCACCCGGCTCCGCGTGCTCTGTGCGTCGTGTCCTCATTTCCCGCGATTTATGAACGGCTCGTTTCCACTCGCGTGGCGGCGCTATGAGGTGCGGGAGCGCAGCGGGATCTTGTCGCCGGTGTGGCCGTTGATCGCCACGTAACGCCGGTGGTTCCGGGTGACCGAGCTGAGCCGGAGGCTGAGGGAGGCTATGCCCTGCTCCACGCGTACGGGGACGTTGTGCGCTCCCTCGTGCTGCCGCGCCTCGGCGCCCTCCTGCACCCAGATGCGCAGCCGGCGTCCGGCCTGGTGGACGGCCACCGTCGCCGTGTCGCACTGTGCGGGAGACGCGGGCCAGAACACCGTGAGGCCGTGCAGGACCCTGCCGCGGAACGACAGCCGTACGGCCTGGGGGTCGGGGACGCGGGGATCGCAGGCGGGCGAGTGGCCGGGTTCGGGGGACGGAGTCGCGGCCGCCACCACGCTGGGGGACGGCGTCGGCCGGGCTTCGGCGCGCGGGTCGCGTACGGCGACCGTCTGGGCGGGGACCCGGGCGGGCTCCTGGGCGAACCCCACGGTCATCGTGATCGCCTGCAGGGCCGCGAGCGTCAGCGCGCCCGTGGCGCGGCGCACGCCCTTGTGGCCGCGCCCGAAGAGCAGCCAGATGCAGACCGGGGTCAGGACGAGCCAGCTGAGGCCGAGCAGGAACGCGAACATCGGGGCCGCCAATCCACGAAGGGGTCGTCGCTCTAGGTAATACACCCGTGACGCTTCGTGGTGAAGCCATTGATGTCCTGCGCGTGTCCCGGCCGCACGGCTCGGCGGTGTCGCGGATCAGGCGCGGATCGGGAGCGGGTCAGGAGCGGGTCAGGAGCGGAGGACGGGCTCTCCGACGAGCTCGACTCCGGCCTCGGCGAGGCGGGCGAGCGCCGCCTCGGTCGTCTCCCGGGCCACGCCCGCCGTCAGATCCAGCAGCACCCGTACGGCGAAGCCCTCGGCCGCAGCGTCGAGGGCGGTGGCCCGCACGCAGTGGTCGGTGGCGATGCCGACGATGTCGACGGCCTCGACGCCGCGGTCGCGCAGCCACTGGGCCAGGCCGACGCCGTCGGCGTTGGTTCCCTCGAACCCGCTGTAGGCGGCCTGTCGCGCGCCCTTGCTGAAGACCTCCTCGATCTTGGAGGTGTCGAAGGCCGGGTGGAAGTCCGCGCCGGGCGTGCCGGCCACGCAGTGCGGCGGCCAGGAGTCCACGAAGTCGGGCTCGTCCGCGAAATGGGCGCCGGGATCGACGTGGTAGTCGCGGGTGGCGACCACGTGGTCGTACGGGTGCTCCTGGATGTGGCGGCTGATCGCGGCGGCCACCTCGGAGCCGCCGCCGACCGGCAGGCTGCCGCCCTCGCAGAAGTCGTTCTGCACGTCCACGACGACGAGCGCGGTCTTCATGGGGTCACCTCACAGTGGCGATCACGGAGGACCGGCGTCGTCCTCATGCGCCGGTCCCCCGCGATCACTTGAAGATAGTAGGGACTGCGGGGTCTCCGGGGGAGAGGCTGCACGCTTCCAGTGGCAACTCGGACAAAGTCGCCCGGTGGCGGTCGCGGGCGGCCGTCAGGGGTTCGCGGCCGACGATCTCGCCGTCCCGGACGAGTTCGGCCAGCAGGGGGCGGTCGTCCGTCTCCACCGGTTCGCGGGTGACGATCTCGGCGGTCGCGGTGCCGTCGACGGTCCTGCGGTAGGCCCACTTGCGCCCGCCGATGCTCGGCTTGCCGACGGACGCCTTGGCGACCGGCTGGAGCCTGCCCGCGTGGTCCTCCCGGGCGACGAGCTTGTAGACGAGGCTCGCCGTCGGATGGCCGGAGCCCGTGGACAGGGCGGTGCCGACGCCGTAGGCGTCCACCGGCGCAGCGGCCAGCGCCGCGATCGCGAACTCGTCCAGGTCGCTGGTGACGACGATCCGCGTGCGGTTCGCGCCCAGCTCGTCGAGCAGGCGGCGCACCTCCACCGCGACCACCGCGAGGTCGCCGGAGTCGATGCGCACCGCGCCGAGATCCGGCCCGGCCAGCTCCACCGCGGTCCGTACGGCCTTCGCCACGTCGTAGGTGTCCACGAGCAGGGTGGTGCCGAGACCGAGGGAGTCGAGCTGTGCCCGGAAGGCGTCCTCCTCCGAGTCGTGGAGCAGGGTGAACGCGTGGGCGGCGGTGCCGGCGGTCGGCACGCCGTAAAGACGGCCGGCCATGAGGTTGGAGGTGGAGGCGAAGCCGCACAGGTAGGCGGCCCTGGCGGCGGCGACCGCGGCGTGTTCGTGGGTGCGGCGCGAGCCCATCTCGATCAGCGGCCGGTCGCCGGCCGCCTGGGCCATCCGCGAGGCGGCCGCCGCGATCGCGCAGTCGTGGTTGAGGATCGACAGCGCCACGGTCTCCAGCAGCACGGCCTCGGCGAACGTCCCCTCCACGACCATGATCGGAGAGCCGGGGAAGAACGCCTCGCCCTCGCTATAGCCGTACACGTCGCCGGAGAAGCGGTAGCCCGCGAGGAACTCGCCGGTCGGCTCGTCCACGATCCCGGAGGAGCACAGGAACTCGATGTCCCGCTCCTCGAAGCGGAAGGCCTCGAGCGCGTCGAGGAACCGCCCGGTGCCGGCCACCACCCCGTAGCGCCGTCCTCCGGGCAGCCGCCGGGCGAACACCTCGAAGACCACCCGCCGATGCGCCGCACCGCTGGCGAGTGCGGCCTGGAGCATCGTCAGTTCGTAGCGGTCGGTCAGCAGGGCCGTGCCCGTGGTCGTGCGCACGTGTCGAAGACTACGACGGTCGTGGTGCAGGATGGGTACGTGGGTAGCACAGCTCCAACCGAGGTCGAGCGTCCGTCGTCGGACGTGCGCCCCGATCTGCCGTGGCTCACGATCGTGTGGAACGACCCGGTCAACCTGATGTCGTACGTCACGTACGTCTTCCAGACCGTGTTCGGCTATCCCCGGCAGAAGGCCGAGAAGCTGATGATGGACGTCCACCACAAGGGCAAGGCCGTCGTCGCCAGCGGCACCCGGGAGGAGATGGAGCGGGACGTGCAGATTCTCCACTCCTACGGGCTGTGGGCGACCGTCCAGCAGGACAAGTGATGAGCACGGGATTCCAGGCGACGCGCGACGGGGTGGCCGTCCAGCTCGACGCGGGCGAGGTGTCGATCCTGCGCTCGCTGGTGTCGCAGGTGCTCGGCCTGGTCGAGCCGGGGGCCACCGGCGACGACCCGCTGGAACGCGCCCTGGGCATCGGATCGGCTGCTCCGCCCGCCGACCCCGTGCTCGCGCGGCTGTTCCCTTCGGCGTACTCGGACGACGAGGACGCGGCGCAGGAGTTCCGGCGCTACACCGAGGCGACGCTGCGCGACGCCAAGCGGGCCGACGCGACCACGCTGCTGGAGACCGCGGAGCCGGGGCTGCTGACGCTGACCGCCGAGCAGGGGCAGGCGTGGCTGCGGGCGCTCAACGACGTCCGTCTCGCGCTCGGCGTGCGGCTGGAGGTCACCGAGGAGGTCCACGAGGAGATCGCCTCGATGTCCGAGGACGACCCCCGCTATCCGGCGTACGTGACCTACGACTGGCTGACCTACCTGCAGGACACCCTTGTCAGGGCGCTTTGGTAGGTTTCGCAGCATGCTGACGATCTCACGCGAGCTGGTCGACAAGATCGTGGCCCATGCCCGGGCCGACCACCCCGACGAAGCGTGCGGTGTCGTGGCCGGGCCCGCCGGATCCGACCGTCCCGAGCGGTTCGTCCCCATGGAGAACGCCGAGCGCTCGCCGACGTTCTACCGGTTCGACTCGATGGAGCAGTTCCGTGTGTGGCGGGAGATGGACGACCGCGACGAGGTGCCTGTCGTGATCTACCACTCCCACACCGCCACCGAGGCGTACCCGTCGCGTACGGACATCAGCTACGCCTCCGAGCCCGACGCCCACTATGTGCTGGTGTCGACCGCCTCCGAGGAGGAGACGCCCTTCCGGTCCTACCGGATCGTGGACGGCGTCGTGACCGAGGAGGAAGTCAAGATCGTAGAGTCGTACGGTTAAACTTGAACCATGGCTAACGATGACGCTCGTCCTGTGTCGTCACCGGCTGTCCTGTCGCGCCGGGTGCGCCCGGAATCTCCTGTTCAGGCGTTCCTCTTCGCGCACACGCCGTCTGTCGTCGTCTACGACTGTCGCTGAACCCGGCCGCCCACGCGGCGTCGGGGGAAGAAGGCCGCTGGAATCGCCGTCCTCCTGTCCATGTTCAGAGCAGGAGGACGCCCCACCATAACGACGACCACTGATCAAGGAGATTGAGCCGACATGGCCATCGAGGTCCGCATTCCTACGATCCTCCGCAGCTACACCGATGGCGCCAAGGCGGTCAACGCCAAGGGAGCGACCCTCGAAGAGCTGATCGGCGACCTGGAGTCGCGCCACCCCGGCCTGAAGGACCGGCTGGTGGACGAGACCGGGCTGCGCCGCTTCGTCAACGTCTACCTCAACGACGAGGACGTACGCTTCCTCGGCGGGCTCGGCACCCCTGTCGCCGACGGCGACACCGTGACCGTGCTCCCGGCCGTCGCGGGTGGAGCGCGCTAGATGCGCTTCGACTCGTTGATCGACTCGGTCGGGCGCACCCCGCTGGTGGGCCTGCCCCGGCTTTCGCCGTCTCCCGACGTACGGATCTGGGCGAAGCTGGAGGACCGCAACCCGACCGGGTCGGTCAAGGACCGGCCGGCGCTGTGGATGATCGAACAGGCCGAGAAGGACGGGCTGCTCACGCCGGGCTGCACGATCCTGGAGCCGACCTCCGGCAACACCGGCATCTCGCTGGCGATGTCGGCCCGGCTCAAGGGCTACAAGCTGATCTGCGTCATGCCGGAGAACACCTCCGAGGAGCGCCGCCAGCTCCTGCGCATGTGGGGCGCCGAGATCATCTCTTCGCCGGCCGCGGGCGGCTCCAACGAGGCCGTGCGGGTGGCCAAGGGCCTCGCGGCCGAGCACCCCGACTGGGTGATGCTCTACCAGTACGGCAACCCGGCCAACTGGCGCTCCCACTACGAGTCGACCGGGCCGGAGATCCTCGCTGACCTGCCGACCGTGACCCACTTCGTCGCGGGGCTCGGCACGACCGGCACGCTCATGGGCGTCGGCCGCTACCTGCGCGAGCACGTGCCGGACGTGAAGATCGTGGCCGCCGAGCCGCGATATGGCGAGCTGGTCTACGGCCTGCGCAACGTGGACGAGGGCTTCGTGCCCGAGCTGTACGACGCGTCCGTGCTGACCACGCGCTACTCGGTGACCTCGGCCGACGCGCTGCGCCGTACGCGTGAGCTGCTGGCGGCGGAGGGCATCTTCGCGGGCATCTCGACGGGCTGCGCCCTGCACGCCGCCATCGGCATGGCCCGCAAGGCCGTACAGGCGGGCGAGCGGGCCGACATCGTGTTCATCGTGGCCGACGGCGGCTGGAAATACCTGTCCACCGGCGCGTACGAGGGAACCCTCGACGAGGCGGAGGACCGGCTCGAAGGCCAGCTCTGGGCCTGATCACCGTCGGACGCCGACCGGCTCACCCCGCCCGCTCCGGCATGGGTGGGCCGGAGATCCGGTTCGGACGGGATGAGCCGGAGTATGGGGTGAGCCGGAGTATCGGGGTGAGCCGGAGTATGGGGTGAGCCGGAGTATCGGGGTGAGCCGGAGTATGGGGTTCAGTCGAACACGACCCGGAGGGTGAAGGTCGAGCCGTCCTCGCCGTGGGTGCCGCTCAGGCCGACCGCCCGCAGCTTCTCCACGTCGGCGCGCTCCTGGTCGTTCAGTCCGCGCAGGTAGAGCTTCTCCAGCCGGTTCAGGTCGGCGTACACGGCGTAGGTGGCGTTCGCGGCGTCCGGGACGGCCAGGCGGAAGGTCTCGCTCTCACCGAGCGTGCCGCCGCCGTTGAGCGCGTCGGCGTACTCCTGGGTGCTCGCGATCACGAACCGCCCGTCGCCCTCCGCGGTGGCGATGTCGGCGGACCTCTCCATGCCGTTCAGATGGGCCCTGAGCCGGTCGACCACCTCGCGTGCCTTGGCGGTGTCCGTCGTGACCACGGCGCCGGCCCTGGGCAGCGCGCCGTCGAGGTCCTGCTCGTCCAGGGCGAGCGTGAACGTGCGGCCGAGCAGCGTCGCGAGGTCGTCCGGCAGGGACAGGCCATATTGCGCCCGCGCCTCGTCGAGGGCCTGCCTGACCATGGCGCCGCCCTGGTCGGTCGCCGCCTGCTCGATGGACGGCCACTGCTCGCGCAGCAGGTCGCCCAGGCCGGAGACCGAGGCCGCCGCGACCGTGGAGGCGGGCAGCTCGCCGATGTTCACCGGTTCGGGCCTGCCCCGCATGGCCGTGCCGCCGCGGGTGATCCCGGCCAGCTCGGCGTAGTCCCCGGAGAACCGGAGGGCGCCGGCGAACCGCATGCCCTTGATCTGCTCCAGCACGGGCGTCGCCGCGACCTCGCTCCAGCCGGCGTCGGCGACCTTCTCCACGTCCATCCAGAACGACAGCACGCCCTGCTCGCCCAGCGCGCCGAGGTCGGCGGCGAAGTGCGGATCACCGGACAGCGGCGCCGCCTTGACGTACTCGTCGGCCAGCTTCTGGCTCGTCGCGATGACGGCGTACCCGTCGCGGAACGCCAGGCCGCCCTTGCTGCCGAGGCCCAGCTTGGCGATGCCGGCCCGGGCCGCCGCCTCGTCCTTCACCTGTACGGCGAGCGCCCCGACGGGGTCGCCGCCGCCGTCCCCGGGGAGCACGGCGAGGCCGACGCGGTCGCCGAGCCAGGGTTCGACGTCTCTGGAGTAGTCGATCTTCGACAGCTCGGGGTCGTCCTTCTGCAGCGCGGTGACCAGGGCCTCGCGGGGGTCGTCCCCGCCGAAGGCGTCGCGTGTGGCGGAGAACTTGCGGGCGATGCCGAACAACGCGAGCTTCTGCCCGGCCGACGGGTCGAGGTCGAGCCGCACGTAGGCCATCGCGTTCGCGGGCAGCACGTCCTGCGGCTGCGTGCCGCCGCCGCTGAGCTTCGATGCGGCCCACACGCCGCCGCCGGCGACCACCCCGACGAGCACGGCGGCCACCAGCGCGATGATCCAGCCGCGTCCCCGCCTGCCCTGTCCGGGAGGCGGCGCGGGCGGGCCGACCACGGTGGCGAAGCCGATCTCCTCGGGCTCCGTCCAGGACGGCAGCCGCACGGTGTGCGCCTCGCTCGCGGCGGCGCGGGGAATGCGATAGGCGACGGTGCGGTCGAGGTCGGGCTCGTCGCCCGGCCGCCACGGGCCCGGGGGGTTGGGGGAGGAGGACATCGGGGCTCACTCACAGGCGTCGTCGTCAGGTACGCCGTGAAGGTAGGCGCGGCCGGTAGCGGTGCGCTTGCAGCCCACTTGACCGCGAGCCCGCCGCGGCCAGGCCAGGTGGGCCCGGCGATGCGTGCCGCCGTGCCCGAGCCGCCGCGCCCCGGCCCGGCCAGCCTGTCGAGCGAGGCCGACCGCGCCCGAGCCCACCGGCCCGCGATGCAAGCCGGCCGCGCCCGAGCCGCCGCGCGCTGGCCCGCGATGCGAGCCCGCCGTGCGGAGCCGGCCACGCGAGCCGCGCGCCCGGCCCTGCGCGCCCGGTCCGTTCGCGTGAGCAGGCTCACTCGCGTGAGCAGGCTCACGCGAGTGAGCCGTGGGATCCGCCGGAGTGCCACGCTACAGTAATGAGCAGAACATTATTCGGTAGAGCGGCGAGGGGCGCATGACCAAGTTCGACGAGGCGACGCAGGCCATCCGGGTCGACGACACCACTTACGACGTCTGTCTCGACGACGGATACTCCATCGGAGGGCCGCTCAACGGCGGCTATCTCATGGCCACGATGCTGCGCGCCGTGGTGGACGCCTCGCCGCACGCGCACCCGATTTCGACGAGCGCCCAGTTCCTTCGCGTGGCCAGGCCGGGCCCGGCCCGGGTGCTGCTCGAACCGCTCAAGACGGGCCGTACGGCGACGATGACCCGGGCGCGGCTCGTCCAGGACGGCGAGTCGTTCATCGAGATGCTCGTCACGACCGCCACGCTCAACGAGGAGGCGGCCCCCGACTGGGCGGACGGCCCGTCGGCCGTCATGCCGGACCTGGCCGACTGTGTGCGCCTGCCCCAGCCCAAGCCCGAGTCGAACATGAACCTCAGCGCCCGGATGGAGCTCGCCTTCGACCCGCCCACGATCGGCTGGCTCACCGGCGCGCCGACCGGACGGCCCGAGTCGCGGGCGTACTTCCGGCTGGTGGAGCCGCAGGACCCCGACCCGTACGTGCTGGCGCTGGCGGTGGACGCGCTGCCGCCGGTCGTGTTCTCGGCGGGGGCGCGGGGCTGGGCCCCGACGGTGGAGCTGACCTGGCACCTGCGGGCCCTGCCCGCGCCGGGGTGGCTGACCCTGATCGGCGGCGGACGCCTGATCAGCGACGGCTGGTTCGACGAGGAGGTCGAGGTGTGGGACTCGGCGGGCCGGCTCGTCGCCCAGTCGCGCCAGATCGCGCGCCTGGGCCGGGGCTAGACCGTACGTCACCGCCGCCCGGCGCGCGATGTGAGCATTCTTACCGTCTGCGGCGGGGATCAGTCCCCTAACCTTGGGAAGCGTGCCGGAGGACAACACCCGGGCGATCGGGATCTTTGACAGCGGGGTGGGCGGCCTGACCGTCGCCCGGGCGATCATCGACCAGCTGCCCCATGAATCGATCTTCTACGTGGCCGACACGGCCCACCAGCCGTACGGACCCAAGAGCATCGCCGAGCTCCGCGCATACGCGCTGGAGGTCATGGACCACCTGGTAGAGCACGACGTGAAGATGCTGGTCATCGCGTGCAACAGCGCCAGCTCGGCCGTGCTCAGGGACGCCAGGGAGCGCTACGACGTCCCGGTCGTCGAGGTGATCCAGCCCGCCACCCGGCGGGCAGTGCGGGCCACGAGGAACGGCAGGGTCGGTGTGATCGCCACCCGGGCCACGATCGAGTCGATGGCCTACCACGACGCCTTCGCCGCCGCCCCCGACGTCGAGCTGGTCGCGGTGGCCGCGCCCCTGCTCGTGGAGTTCGTCGAACGGGGCGAGACGATGAGCGAGGAGCTGATCGAGGTGGTCACGGGCTATCTCAAGCCGATCCAGGACGCGGGGTGCGACACGCTGATCCTCGGCTGCACGCACTATCCGCTGCTCACCGGAGCCCTGTCGTACGTCGCAGGGGACGGGGTCACGCTGGTGTCCAGCGCCGAGGAGACGGCCAAGGACGTCTACCGCGTCCTGCACGACCGCGGGCTGTCCAACGGCGCGGGCGAGCCGCGGCACCGCTTCCGCGCGACCGGCGACACCGAGCTGTTCGAACGGCTCGGGCAGCGCTTCCTCGGTCCCGAGCTCCAGTCGGTGGAGCGGACCGCCTCCGGCATCGGCGACGTCAGCGGCGTAGGGAGTTCGCGATGAAGTTGACGATCATCGGGTGCTCGGGCAGCTTCCCCGGCCCCGACAGTCCGGCCTCCTGCTACCTCTTCGAGGCCGAGGGCTTCCGGCTGCTGATGGACTTCGGCAACGGCTCGCTGGGCCCGCTCCAGCGGCACGCCGGGCTCTACGACGTCGACGCCATCCTCCTGTCCCATCTGCACGCCGACCACTGCCTCGACCTGTGCGCCTATCACGTCGTGCGCACCTACACCCCCGACGGCCCCCTGCCCAAGGTGCCCGTGCACGCCCCCGCGGGCGCCTCCAAGCGGCTCAACGCGGCGTACGCGATGCCGGACGAGCCCGTGCTTGAGACCTCCTTCGACTTCGTGCGGCTGTCGCCCGGCACCCGGCACGTCGGCCCGTTCGAGGTGACGGCGGCCCCGATGAACCACCCCGTGGAGACCTACGGCTTCCGCGTCACCCACCAGGGCCGCTCCGTCGCCTACTCGGCCGACACCGGCGAGTCGGCCGAGCTGGTCAAGCTGGCCCACGAGGCCGACGTGCTGCTGTGCGAGGCGTCCTTCCTCGATCAGCCGGGCCTGACCCCCGGCCTGCATTTGAGCGGCAGGCAGGCGGCCGAGCACGC
Source organism: Microbispora hainanensis (assembly GCF_036186745.1). Lineage (NCBI taxonomy): Bacteria > Bacillati > Actinomycetota > Actinomycetes > Streptosporangiales > Streptosporangiaceae > Microbispora > Microbispora hainanensis. Next base: position 4,293,946 of record NZ_CP108086.1, read on the forward strand.
TGCCCGCGCCGAGGCCGGCGCGCTCGTCCTCACCCATCTCGTCCCGTGGTACGACAAGTCGCGCATTCTGGAGGACGCCTCGCGGGGCGGCTTCGCCGGGCCGATGGAGTTGGCACGGAGCGGGGCCGTGTATGACCTAGGGTGACCCGTATGGCTCGTTCATACGGTCGTCGTTCCGACCAGCTTCGCCCCGTGACCATCACCCGGAACTGGCTCGCCCACGCGGAGGGTTCCGTACTGGTGGAGTTCGGCGGCACCAAGGTGTTGTGCGCCGCGACGGTGGAAAGCGGCGTGCCCCGCTGGCGCAAGGGCAGCGGTCTCGGCTGGGTGACGGCCGAATACGCCATGCTGCCCCGGTCGACGAACACCCGCAACGACCGCGAGTCGGTCCGCGGCAAGATCGGCGGGCGCACCCACGAGATCTCCCGCCTGATCGGCAGGTCCCTGCGGGCCTGCGTCGACTACAAGGCCCTGGGGGAGAACTCCGTCGTGCTCGACTGCGACGTGCTGCAGGCCGACGGCGGCACCCGCACCGCCGCCATCACCGGAGCGTACGTCGCCCTCGCCGACGCGATCGCCTGGATGCGGCAGCGCCGGATGTGCCCCGGCGACCCCCTGGTCAACTCGGTCGCCGCGGTCTCCGTCGGCGTCGTCGGCACCGAGCCGATGCTCGACCTCGACTACAGCGAGGACGTCAAGGCCGAGACCGACATGAACGTGGTGATGACCGGCAGGGGCGACTTCGTCGAGGTGCAGGGAACCGCCGAGGGCACGCCGTTCGACCGGACGGCGCTCAACGGCCTGCTCGACCTCGCCGCGGCCGGCTGCGCGGAGCTCACCCGCCTGCAGGCCGAGGCCCTCGCCTGATCCACGGGAGATCGACAGCATGAACAAGGTGATCCTCGCCACCCGGAACACCGGGAAGATCGTGGAGCTGCGCCGGATCCTCGCCGACGCCGGTGTGCCGGTCGAGCTCGTCGGCCTCGAGGGGTTCCCGCACATCGGCGACGTGGCCGAGACCGGGCTCACGTTCGCGGAGAACGCGCTGCTCAAGGCCCACGCGATCGCCTCCGCCAGCGGCCTGCCCGCCATCGCGGACGACTCCGGCCTGTGCGTCGACGCGCTGAACGGCATGCCGGGCATCTTCTCCGCCCGCTGGTCGGGGCGTCACGGCGACGACGACGCCAACCTCGACCTGCTGCTCGCGCAGATCGCCGACGTGCCGGACGGCCGCCGCCAGGCCCACTTCGCGTGCTCGGCCGCGCTCGCGCTGCCGACGGGGGAGGAGCACGTGGTGGAGGGGGCCGTGCACGGCCATCTCATCCGCGAGCGGCGCGGCACCGGCGGCTTCGGCTACGACCCGATCTTCGTGCCGGACGGCGACACCCGTACGACCGCCGAGATGACGGCCGAGGAGAAGGACGCGATCAGCCACCGCGGCAAGGCGTTCCGGGCCATCGCCCCGGTGATCGCCCAGGTGGTCTCGTAACACCTCTCGTAATCACGTCGTAAGACCCGGGCGGGCGGACGGGCGTAGCGTTCAGGATGTGAACGCAGCAGGCACCCGCATGCCCGCCTGGGCGGCCGCGCTGACCGGCCTCGTCGCCGGCGCGGTGGCGCTCGGGGTGGCCCAGATCGTCGCCGGTCTGATCGATCCCGGCGCCGCGCCGGTCGTCGCCGTGGGCGGCGCGATGATCGACTCCACGCCCGCCGGTCTCAAGGAATGGGCGATCAGCACCTTCGGCTCCAACGACAAGCCGGTCCTGCTCGGCGGCATCGTCGTCGTGCTCGCCCTCGTCGCCGCGGGTCTCGGCCTGCTCGCCCGCCGCAGGACGGCGTACGGCACGCTGGGCCTGGCCGTGTTCGGCCTCGTCGGCGCCGCCGCGGCGCTGTCCCGGCCGGACGCCGGGGTGGCGCACGTCCTGCCCTCGCTCATCGGCGCCGCGGCCGGCGCGTGGACACTGCCGCGCCTGAAGCGCCGCGCCCTGAGCAGCGGCGAGGAGGACTATGTCGCCGCAAGCCGGGCCGCCGACCGCGCCGCGCCCGCCAGGGTCCTGACGGCGCCCGCACCGGCAGAGCGCACGGAGGCATCGGGCACGGCGGCATCGGGCACGGCGGCATCGGGCACGGCGGCATCGGGCACGGAGGCAGCGGGCACGGCGGCATCGGGCACGGCGGCATCGGGCACGGAGGCAGCGGGCACGGCGGTAGAGGGCGCGGCGGCAGCGGGCACGGCGGTAGAGGGCGCGTGGGTCGCGAGCGTGGGCGAGGAGAGCCACGCGGCGGAGACCGGTCTCGCGCCGTCGCCCGGCCGGTCGGCGGCACCGTCGCAGGGTCGGTCGGCCGGCCCGGCGCCCGCCATGCCGGCCGTCATGCGGCCGGGCACGGGATCCGGTGCGGGCTCGGGCACGGGATCCGGTGCGGAATCGGACGCCGTGCCGTACGTCTTCGACCGGCGCAGGCTGCTGACCGGGGCGGCCGCGGGGGTCGCGGTGGCGGGCGTCGCCGGGTTCGGCGGATGGCTGCTGAAGGGCTCCAAGGACGCCGAACTGGCCCGCCGCGGCGTGTCCAGGATGCTGCCGCGCGCGGCCCGCCCGGCCGCGCCGATCCCCGCGGGGGCGGACCTGCGCATTCCCGGCCTCTCGCCGTTCGTCACCCCCAACGCGGATTTCTACCGTGTGGACACCGCACTCGTCGTGCCGTCGGTGGACCCGGCCCGATGGACGTTGAAAATCCACGGGCTGGTGGACAGGCCGGTCGAGCTGACCTTCGCCGACCTGCTCAAACGCCCTTTCATGGAAGCGGACGTCACCTTGACCTGCGTGTCCAACGACGTCGGCGGGCCGTACATCGGCAACGCCCGCTGGCTCGGCACCCGGCTCGCCGACGTGCTGCGCGAGGCCGGGATCAGGCGCGATGCCGACATGCTGCTCAGCGTCTCCCAGGACGGCTGGACCTGCGGCACGCCGGTCGACGTGGTCATGGACGGCCGCGACGCGCTGCTCGCCGTCGCCATGAACGGCGAGGTGCTCCCGGAGGCCCACGGCTTCCCGGTCCGCCAGGTCGTGCCCGGACTGTACGGATATGTGTCGGCGACGAAGTGGGTCACCGAGATCAGGGTCACCCGGTTCGACCAGGAGGAGGCCTACTGGACGCCGCGCGGCTGGGCTCCCAAGGGCCCGATCAAGACCCAGTCGAGGATCGACCTGCCCCGTGACGGGGACGACGTCACGGCGGGCCGTACGACCGTGGCGGGCGTCGCCTGGGCCCAGCACCGCGGCATCGACGCGGTGGAGGTCCGGGTGGACGGCGGCGCGTGGCAGCAGGCGAAACTCGCGCAGGTCCCCGGGCCCGACACCTGGCGGCAGTGGTCGCTCGACCTCGACCTGACGCGGGGCCGGCACACGATCTCCGTGCGGGCCACCGACGCGACCGGCTACACCCAGACCTCGGAGGAGGCCCCGCCCGCCCCCGACGGCGCCACCGGCTTCCACACGATCGCCGTCACGGCCCGCTGACCGTCCCGCGCGATCTCCGGCGAGAGCCGGGTACGGGTCGCCGGGCCGGGATCGGCGGCCGGGCCTGAAGTCGGGTCTGGAGTTGGGAAAACCCGCCGTGCCCCGGACGGCCCGCCTCTACCATCGGCACCCTGATGGGCGCGAGGAGGGGGGCCAAGCGCGTGAACCAGGAGAGGGCGCGCCGCCACGCGAGGTGGCGGTTGCCGTCCGGTGTGTACAACCCGGTCGTGTCGGCCGACGGCCGGAGATGGCGGGACTACGAGCAGGCCGCGGAAGCGCCCGCTCCCTCGCTGGAGGACCGGCGTCTGGAGGTACGGCTGGCGGCGTTGCCGCTGGGTGTGGACACCGTGACCTTGCCGGTGGTGCCGGCAGCGAGGAACGGCGAGAACGGGCACCGCGGGGGCCACGGGCTGGGAGCGCTGACCGGGCGGCGCGCGGGGCCGTTAGATCCTCGGGACGCCGTGACCGCCGCGACGCCCGCCGACGCCGGGGCCACCCGGAGCGCTGGGGACCGGGAAGACACCGGGGATCCCGAGGAGCTCGGGGACTTCGAGGACGCACAGGACTCCGAAGACGCACCAGACGCCGGGGACGTCGAGGGCTTCGAGGACGCCGAGGGCTTCCAGGACGCCGAGGGCTTCGAGGACGCCGAGGGGGCGGCCGACGGGGAGGCTGCTCGGGAAGCGGCGGACGAGACGGTGCCTGAGAACAGCGCCGAGGAGACCGATGAGAAGACCGCCCAGCTGATCGCCACGGCACCCGACGGCACGCCGCAGCCCGAGAAAGGAGCGGCAGGGCCCGAGATGGCAGGGGCTGGGGCAACAGGGTCGTGGGCGGCAGGATCCGGTGCGGAGCCCGGCGGGGAACGTTCCGGCTTCGGGGAGCCGAGCGCAGGATTGCCTGGCGTCGGGATGCCCGGCATCGGGATGCCCGGAGCGGAGGAGTCCGCTGCGGGGGAGCCGAATGTGGGCGCGTCCGGTACGGGGGAGCTGAGCGCAGGATTGCCTGGCATCGGTACGTCTGGCATCGGGATGCCCGGAGCGGAGGAGCCCGGCGTGGGGGAGCCTGGCCCTCACGACTCCGGCGACCTGACGCACGTGGTGGAGCGCGTGACCCCCGCGACCGAGACGGACGGCACAGGCACCGGCACCGGCACCGACGCCGACATCGACTCCGCGTGCGAGTACGAGGACGACGACGTCGAGGACCCGGCCAAGCTCCCGGATCCCCTGGCAAGCGAGAACCACCTTGGGACGGCGGCCGCAGGCACACAGGTTGGCGCAGTGGAACAGGACTGCGCGGCGGAACAGGAGGGTGCGCCGGTAGACGAGGTCACGACGGCCGAGGCGACCCGGACGGCCGTGCCGACCGTGACGTCCCTGACGACTGTGACGGCCATGCCGACCGTCGAGAGCGATCGGCCGCAGGACCCGATGCCCGAGACGGGACACGACGTCGCCGCCCTGGCCGGGCAGGACGAGTGGCTCGTCGAGACCTCGCCCGCGCCGACGCTTCCCATGCAGCCGGGCATGGCCGCCGACGACGGCCCGGAGACGGGCGAACTCGATGATGCCGACGACTTCTGGTCGGCCGTGCTGCGCGACGAGACCGAGCGTGACTGGCTCGACAGCCCGGACCGCCCGCGTCGGCTGGAGGAGACCCGTCCGTACGGCAGGCCCGGCGGCCTGGCCGAGGCGGATCCAGGCGGCCAGGTGAGCCTCATGCAGGCGGTGAGCGGGCGCTTCCCGGACCCGCGAGGCACGTGGATCCGCCTGATCAACGCCGAAGGCCCGACGGAGGACGCGTTCAGGTCCAACAACGCCGTCGACTGCGCGCTGTCGGTCATGTCCACCTGGCACGGTGAGCCTGTCGTGGCGGCGCGCAGGCAGCCGGAGTACGACGGGTCGGGGCGCCCGCTGCTGACCGGGGAGACCGGGGGCGTCGCCCGCGCCGAGGAGTGGCTCGGGCATCGCTTCGAATACGTGGGCCACGGCCGCCGGGCGTACGTGGCGATCGCGCAGCGGCTGATCTTCGGTGGTCACGGTGCCGCCGCCGTCCTCATCACCCGGTGGGCCGGGGGAGGCAGCCACGCGTGGAACGCCGTCAACTGCCGGGGCGAGGTCCTGTGGATCGACGCCCAGCGGGGTCACATGGCCGTGGAGCCGCCGTACGAGGATGTGACGGGGGTCTTCGCGGTGGTGATCGACCGCCAGGGCCGCCGCCTGTGACCACCCTGCCGACGCCTGCGGCCCGTGCGGCGAGCACGGGCCCTGCGGCGGCGACGGCGGTCAGGGACGGTCGTGGAGCGCGTCGTCCGCGTCGAGCCGTTCGATGAAGCCGAGGACCCGGGCGGCGACCCGCTCGGGGAACTCGCCGTTGAGGGCGTGGGAGGCGTCCGGCCACAGCTCGACCGTGCCGTGGGCGAGCAGCCGGCGGGCGCGTTCCGCGGCCCTGCCCGGATTGTGGATGATGCTGCGCCCGGCGATCACGGCGAGGGCCGGCACGCCGACCGCGGCGACCTCCTCGTCCGAGGGGTACGTCGGCGGGGGGAGGAATGCGGCGAACTCCCGCATCCCGGCGGAGATCAGGGCGGCGACCGGCTCGTCGCCGGATATGTCGGCTCCGCCGGAGATCCAGCCCAGCAGCCGCCTGCGCCACGGCTCGGGGAGCGGCCCCACCGCTCCCAGCGAGACGGCGACCGCCTTCCAGGTGATCCGGCCGAACAGGCAGGCGGGATCGAGCAGGCTCAGGGAGGCGACCTTCTCCGGGGCGTGCATGGCGAGCCGGAAGGCGGTCCACCCGCCGATCGACACTCCCAGGAGGTGCGTACGGTCGAGGCCGAGCCCGGCCAGGAGTTCCGCGAGCCACACGCCGTGGTCGGCCGCGCTCGCGAACGGCCTGCTCTGCACCGAGAGGCCGGGCTCGCCGAGCAGGTCGATCGCGTAGACGACGCGGCCGGAGGCGCGGAGGCCGGCGAGGTTCGGCGCCCACATCGGGGTGGACGCGGTGCGTCCCGGCAGCAGGAGGAGCGGCGTTCCGGCATCGGCGCCGTCCGCGCCGAAGCGGTAGGCGCGGACCGTGCCGAAGCCGGTCGGCACATCCCGGACCTCGTCACACGGCGGGAGGCCGGCCATGGCCCGGTCATACGCCCGCCGGTAGCGCGCGTAGGCCGGCGCGTCCCGGAAGTGCCCGAGGCGGCGCCGGCGGAACTGCGCTCCGATGTTGGGCCGCACCTCGTTCACGTACGGATCCTCCGCTCACCTTGGCAGTACGATCGTATTGCATCACTATCACAATACGTTCGTATCGCGAAAGAGGGAGCGGGCCGTGCCGAAGCAGGTCGACCACGCGGCCCGGCGGGAGGAGATCGCCCAGGCCGCGCTGCGGCTGTGCGCGCGAGACGGCCTGGCCGGAGTGACCATAGGGCAGGTGGCACAGGAGGCCGGCGTCTCCAAAGGGCTTGTGCAGCACTACTTCGCCGGGAAGGCCGATCTGCTGCGCGCCAGCGCCCAGGTCCTGAGGGGAGAGATCGAGCGCCAGGTTCGCGATGCCGTACGGGACGCTCACGGCCCTGCGGAAACGCTGCGGTGCGTGCTGCTCGCGATCGTCGAGCTGGGCGTGACAGCCGTGGTCCCGCTGCTCGCCGGGCACGCGTTCCTGAGCATGGCCGTCGCCGACCCGGAGATCCGCGCCCTCTATCGTGCCGGCGGTGACGGCGTCCATCGCGAGATCGCCGCGCTGCTGGCGGCCGCCGGCCCGGCCCCGGACGTCGATCCCGGCGCGGAGGCCCACGCACTGCTCGGTCTCGCGCGTGGCCTCGCCGACGGCGTGCTGCTCGGGGAACTCGGCGTCGACGCCGCGGCCGCGATCGTCGACCATCACCTCGGCCGGATCCTGCCCGGGGCCCGGGCCCGCTCCGACGATCCTTCCCCGTCGCGGGTCTCCGGGTGACGACCAGCGTCGGGTGTCGGTCGTCGGTCGTCGGGCATCGTGTGGCCGGAGACGGCGTGCGTGCCCGGCCCCGCCGCCCGGGTCACCCGCTCGCCCGGGTCACCCGCTCGCCCGGGTCACCCGCTCGCGCGGGCGGCCCGGGTCACCGCCGTACCGGCCCGGGCGACCGCTGTTCCGGTCCGGACGGCACTGGTGAGCGGCGGGGGAGCGGTGGTCAGGAGGCGGCCAGCGCTCCGACGACCGAGGCCCGGGCGGCACGGCGGGCGGGCAGCAGCGCGGCGAGCACTCCGGCCAGGCCGGAGGCGGCGATGAAGAGCAGGATCTGCCCGATCGGCAGCTCGAAGGAGACGTCCGTCGTGAACGCCGTCGTCGCCGCCCAGCCGTACGCGGTGCCGAGCACGACGCCGACGATCGCACCGACCAGGCCGAGGACCAGCGCCTCGACCGAGAGCATGCCCCGTAGCTGCGGCCGGGTCAGGCCGAGGGCGCGCAGCAGTGCGGACTCGCGGGTGCGTTCGTGGACCGAGAGCGACAGCGTGTTCGCGATGCCGAGCAGGGAGATCACGATCGCCAGGGCGAGCAGCCCGGTGACGACCATGAGGATCGAGTCGAGCGCCTCGTCGAACTGGCCGCGGATCTCGGTGGTGCTGCCGACCTTGACCGCCGGGTAGGCCGCCGTCGCGGCGTCCACGATCGTGCGCGCCCGTTGGGGGTCCACCCCGTCCGCGGTGTTCACCAGGACCTGCGCGTCGTCCACCCTGCCGAAGTGCCGCTCGAAACTCTGCTCGGCCATGGTGATCGACGGCAGCATCGACACGTCGGACTTCAGCACCGCCACGATCTTGAGCGGGGTGCTCTTTCCCTTCGACGTGACCGTCACGGTGTCACCGACCTTTGCGCCGAGATCCCGGGCCACGTCGTCGGCCACCGCGACGTCGCCCACGCCGAAGCCGTCCATGGTGCCGGACGACGCCTCCGGCTTGATGGCGGTGCCGATGGACGACTGGGTGACCGTGCCCACCTTGTAGTCGTGGCCGTTCACCTTGGCCTTCTCCCCGCGGAACTCGGTCACCGTGGCCAGGTCGCGGTTCGCGCGCAGCGTGTCGGCGATCGAGCGGGGGATCGTGCCCGTCTGCGAGGACAGGATGTAGTCGGCGGGGAACTGCTGGTCGAGCCGGCCGCTCACGGTGGTCCGCATCGTGGAGGTCAGGACCGCCATGAACGTCATCAGCGTCACGCCGACCGTCAGGGCCACCGTCGTGGTCGCCGCCCGCTTGGGGTTGCGCCGCGCGTTGTCCACGGCGAGCCGTCCCGGCACGCCGAACAGCCGCGCCGGCACCCAGCCGGCCAGCCCGCTCAGCGGCCGTACGATCACCGGGCCGAGGATGAGCACCGCGAAGAACACGAGCACGCCGCCCGCCATGACCGTCAGCAGTGCCGCCTGGCTCGGCTCCTGCAGCACGCCCGCCACGGTGAGGCCGACCCCGGCCAGCACGAACAGGGCGGAGGCGACCATCCGGACGACCCCGGTGCGGAAGGTGTGCTCCTCGACCTGCGTGCGCAGCGCCGCGACGGGCGGCACGCGGGTGGCCTGGCGCGCCGGGAGCAGGGCGGCGGCCATCGTCATGACGGTGCCGGTGCACATGCCGACGACGATCGTCTGCGGGGACAGGCTCACGGTGCCCGTGGGGATGTCCGTCCCGACGGCCCGCAGCACGGCGACCGCGGCGGCCCCGAGGCCGAGGCCCGTCAGCAGGCCGAGCACCGACGACACCAGGCCGACCACGGCCGACTCCAGCACGATCGAGCCGAAGACCTGCCGCTTGGTCGCGCCGATGCAGCGCAGCAGCGCCATCTCGCGCATCCGCTGCGCGACCAGGATGCTGAAGGTGTTGTAGATGACGAGCGCGGCGACGAGCAGCGCGACCGCGCCGAACAGCAACAGGCCCAGCCGGAAGGAGGACGTGTCCACATGGTTGCGCTGGGCCACCTCGTCGGCGCGTTCCCGCCCGGTGACGACCTTCGCCTCGCCCGTCGCCGCCGCGACGGCCGTACGCAGGCTCTCCTGCGAGGGGCCCGAGGAGAGGACGTCGATCTCGGTGAAGCCCTTGGCGCCGGTGACGCGCCGAGCCGTGCCGGGGGTGAACGCGACCGCGCCCCGGTAGGCGAGCTCCTGGTCGAGGCCCACGTCGAAGACGCCGACGAGGCGGAACTCCTGCCGCTTGCCGGCATGGTCGAGCACCGCGATGGTGGCCCCGGGCGTGAACCCCTGCGTCTTGGCGGTGTTCTCGTCGAGCACCGCCTCGTCGGCGGCAGAGGGGGCCCTGCCGGAGGTGATCTTGATGCGGCTCGCCGGGATCGACACCCCGGCCGTGGGGTAGTCCCCCACGACCTTGCCGTCCTTGCCGATGAGCGGCACGTCCCCGGACACCATGGGCTGCGCATCCTTGACGCCCGGCACCGCCTTGATCGCCGCGAGCGCGCTCTCCGGCAGGTTCTCGTCTGGCCCGGCGCCGTCCTTGGGCGTCACCACCACATCCACCTTGTCGGCGTCCGCGGCGAACGACTGGGCGAACCCGGCGTCGATGGTGTCGGTGAGCACGAACGTGCCCGCGATGAAGCCGACCCCGAGCACGATCGCCAGAGAGGTGAGCACCAGGCGCAGGCGGTGCGCCAGGAGCCCGGCGAGGGTGGTCCGGAACACGGCTCAGGCCTCCAGCGCCATCAGCGTGTCGAGCACGGCCTGCGGCGTCGGCCGATCGACCTCGCTCACCAGCAACCCGTCACGCAGGAAGACCACCCGGTCGGCGTACGACGCCGCCACCGGGTCATGGGTCACCATCACGATCGTCTGCCCGAGTTCGCGTACGGACCTGCGCAGGAACGCCAGCACCTCGGCGCCGCTGCGTGAGTCGAGATTGCCGGTCGGCTCGTCGGCGAAGATCACCTGAGGCTTGCTGATGAGCGCCCGCGACACGGCGACGCGCTGCTGCTGGCCGCCCGACAGCTCGTTCGGCTTGTGCCTGAGCCGGTCACGCAGGCCGACCGTCTCGATCACGCGGTCGAACAACGCCTGGTCGGCCTGACGGCCCGCGATCTCCAGGGGCAGCCGGATGTTCTGCTCGGCCGTCAGCGTCGGCAGCAGGTTGAACGCCTGGAAGATGAACCCCACACGCTCGCGCCGCAGGAGCGTGAGCTGCTTGTCGTTCAGACCGGTGATCTCGACGTCGCCGATGCTCACCCGCCCGTCCGTCACGGTGTCCAATCCGGCCAGGCAGTGCATCAGGGTGGATTTGCCGGAGCCGGACGGCCCCATGATCGCGGTGAACGCCTCCGCGGCGAAGGCGACGTCGATGCCGCGCAGCGCGTGCACCGCCGCGTCGCCCTCGCCGTACACCTTTGTCAGTCCACGCGCGACGACCGCGGTGCGGACCTGGGTTGTCGTAGTCATGCCGCCACGCTATGGCCGTGATCAGGGCGTTTCCTCGGCCTCGCGGACGTTCTCGGCGTGCGGCCCCGGTACGGGCCCGCTGGGACGTGTGCGACTGGTGAGGTAGTCCGGCCTCAGCCCCGCGGATGATCGGGGGACACTACGCCCGTCTCGTACGCGTAGACGACCACCTGGGCCCGGTCGCGCAACCCCAGCTTGGCGAGGATGCGGCCGAGATGGGTCTTCACCGTCGCCTCCGCGAGATGCAGCCGCGCCGCGATCTCGGAGTTCGACAGGCCGCGGGCCACGTGGACCATCACCTCACGCTCCCGCGCCGTCAGCACGCCCGAGTCCTCCCGCCGCGCGTCCCCCTCCGGCAGGAGCACGGCGAAGCGGTCGAGCAGACGGCGGGTCGTGCTCGGCGCGACCACCGCGTCGCCGGAGTGGACCGACCGGATCGCGCTGATCAGCTCGGCCGGCGGCACGTCCTTCAGCAGGAACCCCGCCGCGCCCGCCTTGATCGCGGCGAACGCGTACTCGTCGAGGTCGAACGTCGTGAGGATCAGCACCTTGGGGCCGTCGGGCGCCGCGCAGATCACGCGGGCCGCCTCCACGCCGTCCATCCGCGGCATGCGGACGTCCATGAGGACCACGTCGGCCTCGACGGCGCGCAGCGCCTCGACGGCCGCCAAGCCGTCCGCCGCCTCGCCCACGACCTCGATGTCCGGCTGCGCCCCGAGGACCATCCGGAACCCGGTCCGCACCAGCTCCTGGTCGTCCACCAGCATGACGCGTATCACTGCCGCTCCGTTCCGCTCGTCATCGCCGCGATCCCCGCAACCGTACGCGGCCGGGAGACGGCCGGGTCACCACGGTCCGGGACCTGCCGTTCATCACGGGTTGGGGCCGGCCGGCCGCTTCGGCCGGGGGACCGCCGGGCGTCCCGGCCGGGTCACCACGGTCCGGGACCTGCCGTTCATCACGGGTTGGGGCCGGCCGGCCGCTTCGGCCGGGGGACCGCCGGGCGTCCCGGCCGGGGGCCGGCTGGGCGTTGGGCCGGGAGCCGGCCGGGTCACGCGGCCACCCCGACGGGAATGCGGGCGACCACCCGGAACCCGCCGCCCATGCGCGGGGCGGCCTCGACGCTGCCGCCGTACATCGCCGCCCTCTCCCGCATGCCGATCAGCCCGTGCCCGCCGACCATGCGCGGTGCGGCCGCGCCCCTGCCGTCGTCGCTGATCCTCAGCTCGATCTCACGCCTGCCGTACGTCACCTCGACCCAGGCCCGAGTGCCCGGGCCGCCGTGCTTGAGCGCGTTCGTCAGCGCCTCCTGCACGATCCGGTAGACGGCGAGCTGCTCGCCCTCCGGCAGGCTCCGCGCGGTGCCGGACACGGTGAACTCGGTCGGCAACCCCGAGGCCCTGACCTGCTCGATCAGGTCGCCGAGCTGGGCGACGCCGGGCTGCGGAGCGTACTCCTCCGCCGGGCTGCCAGCGTCGTGCCGCAGCACGCCCACCAGCCTGCGCATCTCGGCGAGCGCCTGCCGCCCGGTCGCCGAGATCGCCTGCATCGCGCGCCGGGCCTGCTCGGGGTCGCTGTCGATGGCGTATCCCGCGCCGTCGGCCTGGACGACCATCACGCTGACGTTGTGGGCGACCACGTCGTGCAGTTCGCGGGCGATGCGGGCGCGCTCGGCCGCGGCGGCGATGCGCGCCTGCTGGTCGCGCTCCCGCTCGGCCCGCTCGGCACGTTCGACCAGGCTCTCCACATAGCGGCGGCGCGTGTTGGTGTAGATCCCGGCGAGCCAGACGGCGACGATGAACGCCGAAGACGAGACCCATGCCCGCCCGGCCTCGAGAGACCAGCGCAGCATCGCCAGCAGCAGCCCGAACTCGGCGACCGCACCGGCGGCCAGCGCCCACAGGAGTGTGGAGCGCGCGACGACGTTGTACAGCGCGACGAGCACCGCGATGTTGGCGGGCAGGACGATGACGCCGAGCAGCCACTGGACGAAGCTGACGGCGGAGACCACCGCGAAGACCTCACGGGGATGGTCGCGGCGCCACGTCAGCGGAACGATGAGCGCGGCCGACAACAGCAGCAGCCAGGGCACGCCGACCTCACGTGCCCCCATAGCGCTGGCTCGGCTGAACACTTCGACGGTGATCAGGCTCAACAGCGCCAGCGGGGAGACCGTGAGCGAGTCCACGAGCTTGCTGTGGCGCCGGGTCCAGGCGCGCAGTCTGCCGAACACGTACCCAACCATATGTATCGGCTGCTCAGGAGGGTCTCACCCTTGCGGCGGATCCGGTGGTACGACTCAGGTCGCAGCCGCCTGCCGCGTTTACGCCGTTCTTACGGATCTCGGCGCATTCTTGTCCTCGGGAGCGCTTCTGTGAAGCGGGTCAAGGGAGATTTGGATGGCGGATCAGGACGCGGGGTCGCGCGGCGCAGGGGACGAGCCGCGCGGCCCGCGCCCGGAGCCGGAGACGGGGCCGGCCCGGCCGAGTGAGCCGACCACGACCAGCGGACCGGCCGGACCCGCCGGGCCGACCGCGCCTCTGCCACCTGGGAACACTCCCACGACGCCCTGGACCAGCCCGGCCGGCTCGCCCGGAGGCGCGGGGCCGGGATCGCCACGGACCGGGAACACGCCCGGAGGTGCGGGGCCAGGCTCACCTGGGATCGGCCTGGGAAACACGCCCGGAGGCGGGGCAGGCGCGGCCGGCACCAGTCCGGGAAACGTCGGGCCGGGACCGGCGTGGACCGGCCCGGGGAACGTGGGGCCGGGATCGCCTTGGACCGGGCCTGGGGGCAGGCCCGGCGCGACGGGACCGTACGCGACCTGGGCAGGCTCCGCAGCCCCTGGTGGCCCCGGGCAGGGAGGCGTCGGCGCGCCCCCGACCGGCAGCGGGTATGCCTTCGGCCCCGGCGGCGCGGGATGGAACGCCCCGGGCTGGCACGACCCGCGGCCGCGGGTCGCCTCGGCCCCGCGGCCCGGCATCGGCACGCGCCTGGCGGCCCGGCTGCCCCGCGGACACGTGGGGCAACTCGTCGCCGTCGGCGTCGCGTCGGCGATCGTCGGAGCGCTCCTCGGCGGTGGCGTCGTCGCCATCACCGGCATGATCTGGGACCGGTCGCACGCGGGGACGACCTGGATCGGCGGAGACGACCGGCAGCGGTTCTTCCCCCGCGGCTTCGGCCAGGACGTGCCGCAGGGCCAGAACGGCCTGCCTCCCTGGTGCAGGCAGACCGACGCCGGAGTGCGCTGCCAGGCGCCCGGCTGAGAGCTCGCGTTTCGTCTTCCCGATAGGCGCGTGCCGGCGGAGGGGCCGGCGCGCGCCTACGGGTCTTCCCCGCATCGGCGCCGTCGGTATCGAACTTCCATGGCGGTTGCCGGAGAGCCCGTGGTCGGCGCCGTAACCTCTTGCCGCGCCTGCGCGCATCCCCATCACGGCCACTCCCGCTCACTCTGAGCGCGGAGCAGCGCGATCGCCGTGTGCCGCCGCGAACCGATCGAGGAAGTCGAGGTCGTCCGCCGTGACCATCACGGCCATTCTCGCGGGCGCTCTCCGCCGGTCGAAATAATCGCCGCCTTCGACGGTATTCGGCGTGCCGCTGTTTTCATTTGATTTGTTGTGGGGCCGGCGGGATTCGAACCCGCACTGTACGGCACCTAAAGCCGCGGTCTCCTGCCGTTGGACTACGGCCCCTTTTCCTCTTCCCTTTCCTGCGAAGTTCTCCGTCTGAGAATGGCAGTTCGGGCAGAGAAATCTCAGATTGTCTTTTCTGTTGTCCAGCCAGTTTCCGTTGATGTGCTCGATGTGCAATGTCAACGGCCGACCTTGCCAAGTGCCGCCTATCTTACAGTCTGCGCAGCGGTAGGGAACTCCCACTTCGCGAAGCGCCCGGCGAAGCTTCGTCGGCTTCTCGCGGGTGGCACCCGGGTGGTTCAGGACCAGCACCTGCGCCGGAAGGCTCCGCCGTGGTGACGCCTGCCCCCGCCTGTGGGCCTGGCCGAGGAAGTGGGATGTGTCGATGCCGAAGTGCTTGAGGCGGCGGCTGATGTGGGCGTGGGCGCCGCCCGACCAGGGGATGCCGAGATAGCGCAGCACGTCGGCGATGCTGGTCGCGCCGGCCGCCGCGTCGGCGAGCAGCTCGGGGGTGTATTTGTACTTCGCCATGCCCCGGAATTTATCGGCCGCGACCGACAATTCCGGGAGTGTGGCGAAAGGGATATCTCAGGAAATTCCCAGCTCTTTGGTGAGTCGGGCGACATGGCCGGTGGCCTTCACGTTGTAGAGGGCCTTCTCGACCTTTCCGTCCGGGTCGATGATGAAAGTGGAGCGGATGACGCCCATCACCGTCTTGCCGTAGTTCGTCTTCTCGCCGTACGCGCCGTACGCCTTGTGCACGTCGAGGCCGGTGTCGGACAGCAGCGGGAAGGTGAGCGCGTCACGCTCACGGAACTGCCGCAGCTTGGCGGGCTTGTCCTTGGAGACGCCCAGCACCACGTAGCCCTGCTCGGTCAGCGCGCCGAGGTTGTCGCGGAAGTCGCAGGCCTGCTTGGTGCATCCGGGGGTCATCGCCGCCGGGTAGAAGTAGAGGATGACCCGCTTGCCGCGGAACGACTCCAGCGAGACCTCGTTTTCGTCGGCGTCGGTCAGGGTGAAGTCCGGCGCGGGGTCGCCGGGCTGGAGCTTGCTCATCACGTCCTCCGGAAAAAGGTGACCCGCGGCGATCGGCGGGCAAGCGTCAACCAAACTACCGGCTCAGCCGCTGTGCGGGGCGACCGCCGGACCTGGCAGACTGATCACACACGAATACCACAGGAGGGGGATCGCATGGCGGACACCGATCCCGATGCGCTGGAACGGAAGATCGAGCGCACGCGGGCGGAACTCGCTCGCACGGTCGACGCCATCGCGGACCGGGTGAGCCCGAAGCGGGTCGCGGGGCGCGGCGTCGCGAAGGCGAAGGCCAACGCGCGCGACTTCGTCACGTCGATGGGGGACATGGTCCTGGGGCCGCGCACGTACGCCCCGGCCGACGGCGAGGGCGAGGAGCCCGCGGAGTACGAGGCGCCCGACATCGCTCCGGTGCTGATCGGGATCGGCGTGGTCGTCGTCGTGGGCGCGGCCATCGTGCTGCTGCGCCGCCGCCGATCTCGCTGAAACGCCGCTGGGCCGCCGGCCCACGGCGGACCGCTGAGACGCCGCGTGGCCACGCCGCCGTGACGGGTTCACGGCGGCGTTCGCGTTCCCCGGCCGTGTCCGGAACCATCGAGACCGGCGGTCAGAGGAAGGTTTTGCCCTCGCCGCGATAGGTCGGGACCTCCTCGGTCACCCGATCGCCCTCGACCAGGTGCAGACCGGCGAAGCGTTCGCACAGCTCCCCGGCCTTCGCGTGGCGGAACCAGACGCGGTCGCCCAGACGGAGGTCGGCGGCGGCCTCGCCCAGTAGCGGCGTCTGCACCTCACCCGCCCCCTCGTCCGGGTGATAGCGAAGCCCCGCCGGCAGGTACGGCTGGGGCAGCCGGGTGGGCCCGGGGGACCCGGAGGCGGGGTAGCCCCCGCCGAGCACGGTCGCGACGTCCGGAGCCGGCTTGCGCACGACCGGCAGGGCGAACAGCGCCGCCGGACGGCCGGTGAAGCCCCGATAGAAGTCGAACAGCCGGGGATGGAAGAACCCCGAGCCCGCCGCGACCTCGGTGATCGCCCGCTCGGCGGCGGTCTTCTCGATGCTTCCCGTCCCGCCGCCGTTGACGAACTCCAGGTCGGTGACCTGGCGTACGGCCTGCACGATCCGGCCGCGCCGCACGACCAGCTCGCGGCGCGACCGTTCCTGCATCCACCGCACCGCGCGGCCGTACGGCCCCGGAACGTCGTCGCCCACCCCGGCGATCTGGGCCTCGTACGCCATGAGCCCGGTCAGCCGCACCCCGGGGCGCTTGACGATGTGCGCGGCGATCTCGGCGGCCTGCTCGGGCTCGCGGATCGGCGACCGCAGCGCGCCCGCACGGAACGCGCCGCCGAAGGCCACGAACCCGGCGTCGATGTCCAGGCACACCCGGATCCGGTGGGGGAGGCGCAGGCTCTCGATGAGGTCGAGGTGCTCGGGCGAGTCGATCACGACGGTGATCTCCCGCGCGGCGATTTCGTCCGTCCCCAGGGCGCGCAGCGCGGTCCTGTCGGCCGTGGGATAGGCCACGAGCACGTCCCGCAGGCCGGTGGAGACCAGCCACAGCGCCTCGGGCAGCGTGAAGGCCATGATGCCCGAGACGCCGTCCATGCCCAGGATGCGTTCGAGCACGGCCCGGCAGCGGATCGACTTGCTGGCCACCCGGATCGGCTTGCCCCGGGCGCGGCGCACCATGGAGGCCGCGTTCGACCGGAGCGCGTCCATGTCGAGGACCGCGAAGGGCGGCTCAAGGTGGGCCGTCGCCTGGTCGAGGCGCTGTCGGTCGTCCATGGGCGCAGCCTAATACGGCACCGCCGGGAAATACATGAGCGCCGTTCACGTTAACCGTGCCCGGGCAAAATCTCCGCCGTGGAGCGTTCATGATCGCGCAAGGCCGCGGGTGACCCGCCCGTCCCGCCGGTGCTCCGTGTACCCATGGTGAGGTGACTACCGGGCGGGCCCGGCACGGTGAGCGGGAAGGGTGAACGGCTGATGAGCGTCGTGCAGGGAATCCTGGCGGGTTCGTCGGCGAGGAGCGCCGACGGCGACGCCGAAGGCTCCGACGACGCCGGACAAGGCTTCGGATACGGCTTCGGATACGGCTCCGGAGGCGCCGAGAGCGCGGGCGGCGGCGACGGCGTCAGGGGCGCGGGAAGCGACACCGGCGGCGGACGCGCCGCGGCGGGCCGGAACGCCACGCGCCTCCTCCTGCCGGGCCGGACCCCGGCCGCCGTCGTGGTCGCCACCGTGATCGCCCTGCTCGGCTGGGTGTGCACCGCCGTGGTCGTCGCCGTCATGCTCGGCATGTCCCTCGACTGGCGGCTGCCGCCCCGGCTGATGAACCTCACGACGTCGGACCCCGCCGTTCCCGCCGCCGGGGCCGGCATGATCGTCTGCGGTCTGGGGCTGGTGGCCCTCGCGCTCGTTCCCGGCCGTCCCCGGCTCATGCCCCTGGCCTGCTCGGACCCGCTGCTCGCGATGGGCCTGACCCGCTCCGGGCTGCGCCGTACGCTCGCCGCCTCGGCCCGCGAGGTCGAGCACGTGCGGCGGGCCGACGTCCACATCCTCCGCAGGCGGATCGAGGTCGCCGTGGTGGCCGACGCCGACACGACCGGCGCCCTGCTCCGCGAGGTCGGCGCGGCGGTCGGCGACCGGCTGTCGGGCCTCGGCGTCCGGTCCCGCCACGAGGTGGTCGTACGGCTGCGCAGGAGAGGGGGCTGACATGCGTCCGCGATGGGGGAACCGCATCGGGCTCCTGCTGGTGGGCGTCGCGCTCGTCGCGGGAGGCTTCGGCCTGCTGACCGCCGTACGCCGGCGGCCCGGCGTGACCCTGATCGACGCGAGCGTGGCCGACGGGAGCGTCGTCGACGGGAAGCCGTGGGCGCTGCCCCTGCTGGCCGGGGCGGCGATGGTGCTCGCCCTGGTCGCGACCCGCTGGCTCTTCATGGCGCTCGGCTGGGGCCGGGTCGGCACCCGCACCGGCGCCGGCATCGCCATGCTCGGCGTGGCGTTGAAGGGGATCGACGGGATCGGCCGCATCTCGGTCAGGCTCGTGCGCGACGGCAGGGTGCGGGTGACGGTGTCGCTCCGGCGGTCGGCCGACCTGCGGCAGGTGATCAGGCGGCTGGACGAGTCGGCGGTCTCACGCGTTCGCCGCGCGGTCGGCCGCGACGACGCGCTTGCGGTCGTTCGCCTGCACGTCCGCCGCCGCTGACCGGCCCTGCCTGCGCCACGGCGCGGGCGTCGCGCCCGTGCCGATGGCAAGCCCGGCGGCCAGGCAGGCGAGCGGCACGACCGGCACCACATAGCGGTGGTCGAAGGCGGCGATCAGGGGCGGCAGCAGGAGCAGGGCCGCCGCCGCGGTCCAGGGCAGCAGCGCCGTCCACCGCCGGGCGACCAGCCCGGCGAGCCCGGCCAGCAGGATCACCGCCAGCAGCGGCCCCCGCAGGAAGCCCTGCTCCTGATAGGCGCGCAGCAGGCCCGCGAACGGCTCCACTACCTTGGTGTCCCCGGAGCTTCCCTGGTAGGCGGTGGTCAGCTCGCCCGCCGTACGGCCGGCGGAGGCCACCTTGGACGTGAACGGCTTCACCGAGGCGGGGAAGACGTACGCGCTCTGCGGCCCGGGGGAGGGGTAGACCTTCCGGTCCCATTCGAACGCCCACATGGCGTCGTGCAGCCCGGTCATGAGGAAGTCGAGGGGCTGGCTGCGGATCGCCAGCGAGGCGAACTCGCTCGCCAGCCGGTCCTTGTCCTTCTTCACCCGCTGGATGGGCGAGTCGGCGTCCCAGATGTAGGCGGGCGCGGCCAGCCGGGGCCCCGACGGGCACAGCACCGCCAGCTCCTTCGGCGGCTCCATCACCGAGCAGTCGGCGAAGGTCATCGTGCGCGACCACAGCCACGTGCTGTTGCCGCCCAGCCCGTACGACCCGTGGGTGTCGTGGAACCAGACGGCATAGCCGCCGAGCACGGCGGACGCGGCGGCGAGCCCGGCGAGCGCGGCCTTCCATCGTCCGGCGAGCACCACCGGCAGCAGCGCCAGCGCGATCAGGGGCAGCCCGAGGGTGCGGGTGACCGTGGCGAACCCGAGCAGCAGCAGCGCCGCGACGACGGCCCACCCGCCCGGGCGGGGACGCCACAGCAGGATCGTCACGGCGGCCACGACCAGCGCGGTGAACGGCAGGTCCGCCATGACGAGGTGTTCGAGCTGGATCTGGTGGACGTCGAGAAGCACCGGCGCCGCCGCCAGCGCCGCGCCCCAGCCGGGCAGCCGGGTGCGGCGGCGCAGCAGCGCGTACACGCACACGGCCATGCCGAGACCGAGCAGATGCTGGACGATCACGACGGCGGTGACGCTGCCCAGCGGGCTCAGCGCCGCCAGGAACAGCGAGTAGCCGGACGGCCGTGAGGGCAGCGGCCGCAGGTCGAGCGCCGAGCTGAGGTAAGCGAAGGAGTCGGCCCAGAACCACAGCGCGGGCCGGTAGCCGAGCACGGCGAGCGCGCGCAGTGCGACGCCCGCCGCCAGCACGACCAGGAACGCCCGATGCGGGCGCAGCGCCTCGCGCCACCTCACGTGACGGCCCTCCTCCTCGCCGGGAAGTCACCACGATATTGGCGAGCGGCACATGCGTCACATTCGAGACGTCACCGCGCGGGCCCTCACGGACGGCGGCGTGCTCAGCGCCACCTCCGGCACCGCACCCGTCCCCGCCGCCGTGCCCGGCGGGGGCGGGGACGCGGGGATCAGCACTCGATGACGTTGACGGCGAGGCCGCCGCGCGAGGTCTCCTTGTATTTGTCGAGCATGTCCCTGCCGGTGTCGCGCATCGTCTTGATCGCCTTGTCGAGCGACACGAAGTGGCGGCCGTCGCCGCGCAGCGCGATGCGGGCGGCGGCGATGGCCTTGATCGAGGCGACGGCGTTGCGCTCGATGCACGGGATCTGGACGAGCCCGCCGATCGGGTCGCAGGTCAGGCCGAGGTTGTGCTCGATGCCGATCTCGGCGGCGTTCTCGACCTGCTCCGGCGTCCCGCCGAGCGCCTCGGTGAGGCCCGCCGCCGCCATCGAGCAGGCCGAGCCGACCTCACCCTGGCAGCCCACCTCCGCGCCGGAGATGGAGGCGTTCTCCTTGAACAGCACGCCGATCGCGCCCGCGGTGAGCAGGAAGCGGATGACGCCGTCCTCGTCGGCCCCTGGAAGGAAGCGCATGTAGTAGGACAGAACGGCCGGCACGATGCCGGCGGCGCCGTTGGTCGGCGCGGTGACGATCCGGCCGCCCGCCGCGTTCTCCTCGTTGACGGCCAGCGCGAACAGCGTGACCCAGTCCATCGCCCGCAGCGGGTCGGCGCCGTCGGCCTCGCTCTGCAGCCGCCGATGGAGCTGGTGGGCCCGTCGGCGCACCTTGAGGCCGCCCGGCAGGACGCCCTCGCGGCTGGTGCCGCGCCGTACGCACTCGGCCATCACCGCCCACAGATGCAGCAGGCTGGAGCGGATCTCCTCCTCCGTACGGCCGAAGGCCTTCTCGTTCTCCATCATCACGCCGGAGATCGACAGGCCCGTGTCGGCGCAGTGCGCGAGCAGTTCGTGCGCGGTCGTGAAGGCGTACGGCAGCACCGTGTCGTCGGGCTTGATCCGGTCGGCGCCGGTGGCGTTCTCGTCCACCACGAAGCCGCCGCCGACCGAGTAGTACACCTTCTCGCGCAGCACGGTGTCGTCGGCGTACGCCGTGAACCGCATGCCGTTCGGGTGGTGGGGCAGCGACAGTTTGCGCTCGAAGACGAGGTCCTCGCCGACCACGAACGGGATCTCGTGCACGCCGTACACCGTGACCGTGCCGCTCGCCCGCATCGCCGCCAGCCGTTCGTCGACGGTGTCGACGTCGACCAGTTCGGGCTTGTCGCCGGACAGGCCGAGCAGGACCGCCTTGTCGCTGCCGTGGCCCTTGCCGGTCAGCCCGAGCGAGCCGTACAGGATCGCCTCGATCCGGGTCACCTTCTCCAGCAGCCCGTCCTGGTGCAGCCCGCGGGCGAACCTGTGCGCCGCCGCCATCGGACCGCCCGTGTGCGAACTGGACGGTCCGATGCCCACCTTGAACAGGTCGAAGACGCTGATCGCCATTGACCGTCGCCCTTCGCGCCGTCTGTCAGGACTCGCCGGAGGTCAGCGCGGCGTACTCCGCGGCCGACAGCAGGTCGTCGGGCTCCTCCTCCACGCGCACGCGGAACAGCCAGCCCTCGCCGTACGGGTCGGAGTTGACCAGCGAGGGGTTGTCCACGACGGCGGAGTTGATCTCGACGATCTCGCCGCCGACCGGCGCGAAGATGTCGCTCACGGACTTGGTGGACTCCACCTCGCCGACCGCGTCGCCGGCCGCGATGGTCGCGCCGACCTCGGAGTGCACCTCCACGTAAACCACGTCGCCGAGCTGCTCGGCCGCGTACGCCGTGATGCCCACCGTCACGGTGCGGCCGTCCTCAAGCCCGGCCACCCACTCGTGTTCCTTGGTGTAGCTCAGGTCGTCCGGAATGGTGCTCACTTGCTCCTCCTGTAGAAAGGCAGATCGACGACGTCGACCGGTTCTTGGCTGCCCCGGATGTCCACGGCCAGGCCACCCTTCTCCAGGGCGCCCTCGTCCACGTACGCCATGGCGATCGGGCGGCCGAGGGACTGCGACGGAGCGCCGCTGGTCACCTCGCCGACGACGGCCCCCTCCCGGGTGACGGAGTAGCCGTGGCGGGGCACGCGCCTGCCGCGCGCCACCAGCCCGACCAGGCGCCGCCTGGTGCCGTACTCCGCCGCCCGCTCAAGGGCGGCCTTGCCCACGAAGTCGCCCGGCTTGTCGAAGCGGACGACCCGGCCGAGGCCCGCGTCGAACGGTGTGATCGCCGCGCTCAGCTCGTTGCCGTAGAGCGGCATGCCGGCTTCCAGACGCAGGGTGTCGCGGGCCGACAGCCCGGCGGGGACGAGCCCGGCGTCTCTGCCCGCCTCGGCGAGGGCGTTCCACAGCGGCACGGCGTGCTCGTTCAGCACGAAGAGTTCGAAGCCGTCCTCGCCGGTGTATCCGGTGCGGGCGATCAGGGCGGGCGCGCCCGCGACGATGCCGGCGACGATGGCGTAGTACTTCAGCTCGTCGAGGTCGGCGTCGGTCAGCGCGGCCAGGATCTCGGCGCTGCGCGGGCCCTGCACGGCGACCAGCGCGTACTCGTCCGACCTGTCGGTCACCTGCGCGTCGTAGCCCCGGACGCGTTCGGCGAGCTCACGGGCGACGAGGGCGTAGTTGGAGGCGTTGGCGACGACCATGTACTGGTCCTCGTCGAGGCGGTAGACGATGAGGTCGTCGAGGATGCCGCCGGTCTCGTTCACGATCATCGTGTAACGGGCGCGGCCGGGCGCGAGGACGCTGAGGTGCCCCACGAGCGCGTGGTCGAGCGCCTCGCCCGCCTGCGGGCCGACGACGAAGATCTCCCCCATGTGGGACAGGTCGAACAGGCCCGCGGCCGTGCGCACCGCGTTGTGCTCGGCCGACTCGCTGCCGTAGCGCAGGGGCATCTGCCAGCCCGCGAAGTCGGTCAGGGTCGCGCCCAGACTTTCGTGGACCCCGCGGAGCGGGGTGGATCGGGACATGCGCACCTCGGAAGGACGGATGCTGCGTTTGACTATCGGGCATCCTCCCCCTCTGTCATCGGCGCCTGAGAGCTTCGTCCGATCTTTGCCGGACTTTCACCTTCGGCGAGGCCTGACGGCCTTCTTTCCAGAGGTCACCTGGCCCGCACGGTCCTTTGCCTTGAGAGGTTCGCGGGGAGGGCTTGCTCCTTCAGGGGCCCTGACCGGATGCCAGGACGCTCTCCCGCACGGGATCACCGGTGTGCTGCAAGCCTAGTGGGTCGCCGCCATCCCCGTAACCGGCCGGATCACCTGATTTCCCCTGTCACTTCCCGGCCGTGCCATCCCGTACGGGTCAGTGGCTGGAGTCGCACGGCGGCCGATGCGCCGCGCGGAGCCGCACATGGGTGGACGGGAGGTCGTCGCCGGTGAGGATCCGCTGGTGGAGGGCCTGGGTGTCGGGGGACGGCTCGGTGCCGAGGCGGTCGACCAGGGTGCGGCGCAGCCGCTGGTAGGACGCCGAGGCGTCGTGGGTGCGGCCCGACCGGTGCAGCGCCAGCATGAGCTGCCGGTGCGGCCGTTCGCGCAGCGGGTGGCGTCTCGCCCATTGGGCCAGGCCGCCGACGATCTCGTGATGGTGCCCGAGCGCCAGCCTGACGTCGAAGAGGTCCTCGGTCACCGCGCGCCGCTCCTCGTCGAGCCGGTCGGCCCACGCGGAGAGCGCGTCCACATGCCTCATGGCGAGCAGGGCGTCGCCGCGCCACAGGCTCAGCGCGTTCTCGAACATCCGCGCCGCATTGTGGTAATCGCAATTCTCACGAGCGATTCTGCCCTGTGCCGCAAATTGGTTGAATACTTCAGCATCCACGGATGCCGGTGGCACGGAAAGAAGGTAGCCGCCCTCCACGGTGTGCAGTGGAGAAAGGTGGGGGTCGCGGGGCGACAGACGTTGCCGCATCTGCGCGATGTAGGTGGTAAGATTCCGCGCCGCCGATTTAGTGGGACGGCCATTCCACAACAGATCGATGAGCCGGTCCCGGTGGACCGCGATATTCGGATTGAGCAGGAACAACGCGAGCAGCTGCCGGTGCCTCGGGGCGAGTCCGGCGATGACATCCCCTGAGGGCTTCATGGCCAGGAACGTTCCGAGCACGGCGTATAACACGGTTCCCCTCGCACGAAAGCAGCGTGAACGCGCCGACGACGCGGCTGTGATCGCTATTTGACCATATCCCTCTCCGGCGGCGTGCGTCAAAATATATGCCGTTTCTATGTCGGCTGCCCGGGGGCCCATAAACACCGCTCCGCCCGGGCCAATGCCGGCTCCGCATGCTCCGATACGCCGATAACCCAAATGAAAGCGGTTGCAGATGCTGCTCTCGCCGGCCGTCCCCGGAGGCGGTGTGCGTGAGTGGCGTCGATTAGCCGGATGATCGGCGCGCGTACGGTGCCGCGCCCGGGCTGGCGTGAATCGAGCCCGGGGAGGGGGAATCGGGCCCGGGGAGGGGGAATCGGGCCCGGGGAGGCGCGAATATCGCGCTCAGCGGGCCGCCGTGAGGCCGTCTTCCGCCGCGGGGGCCCGCAGGGCCTGGTTGACGGCCTCGGTGCGCCGGGCGTCGCCCCACACCCACTCCACGCGGGCCTCGCGCCGCCGCCCGGCCAGCCAGTCGTCGAAGAGCCGCTGCTCGATCCCTTGCCGGGTGGCGTCGTCGAAGGTAGCGGGTCTGACCTCCACGACCTGGACGACCACGGGGTCGGGTCCGTACGGGCCGAGGACGTCGCCCGGTGCGGCGTCCGCCGCCTCCGGGCCGAGCTCGGCGCGGAACAGGCGGCGCAGCCGGGCGTCCGCGCCGTGGTCGAGCGTCTCGGCGGCGGAGGCGAGGGAGCCTGGTCCGCCGTCCCGCAGCCGGTCGGCGGCGGCCCGGGCGGCCTCCACCCGGGGATACCGCAGGAACACCGCGCACAACCGGTCGTAGGAGCGAGGGGCGGCGGCGAAAAGACTTTCGGCGCGGTCACCGGCGACCCGGCGACGAAGCCGGGCGATCCCCGCCTCCTGGGCCACGACGTCCTCCAGGCCGGCGTGGTCGAGGCCGCGTTCGGCCATCCACTCCTGGGTGGCCTCGACCGTGAGCAGCCCCCGGGCCCGCCGGAAGGCGTCGAGAGCGTCCTGCAACTCGGCGGCGGACAGGTCTGCCGGGTCGCCGGCCAGCTCCTGCGCGACCAGGGCGGCGTCGACCAGTCTGCTGGCGAGTGAGGCGTCGCTCCACAGCTCGTCCAGCACCGCCATGGCCTGCTCCATGGCGACCTCCATGCCGTTGACCCGCACGACGACCTGCTCGCCGGAGTTGCGGCTGCCCCGCAGCGGCCAGGGCAGCGCGAGGTCGGGAGCGAAGGCGATCGAGACCGTGCCGTCGCCCACCGGGAGCAGCATGTCGTAGTGACATCTGCCGCCGGGGTGGTCGCGCTGCCACACCAGGCGCATCGGCACGCCTTCGTGCTCCGCCCGCAGGCCGCCCAGCAGGAGCCTGGCCTCGGCGGGTTCCCGATCACAGATCCGGCGCAGGTACGCCAGGACATCGGTCAGCAGACGGGCAGAAGGAACAACACCACGGTGGACACCACTCTGGGCGGCGCGGTGGGCGGCACTGCCGACAGGAGTCTCGGTGGCACCAACGGCGGCAACGACGGCGGCACTCTGGGTGGCGCGGTGGGCGGCACTGCCGGCCGGAGATTCGGTGGCATCAACGGCGGCACCAAGCGGGGCACCGACGGCGGCACTCGGGGCGGCGCGATCGGCGGTGCTGCGGTCGGCACTGCGGTCGGTGCTGTGGTCGGTGTTGTGGTCGGTGTTGTGGTCGGCACTGTGCGGCATGTCGGGCTCCTCGGGGCGCGGTCGATCCCGCTCCCTCCGAGCGGGATCTGTCGGGCTGGTCGGCGGCGGGGATGTCAGGCCGGTTCGAGCAGGAGGTCGCAGAGGGCCTCGCTGATCGGCAGGCCGGTCATGTTCTCGACCCACAGCCACTGGGCGTTGGGGTTGACCTCAAGGAAGACGTGACGGTCGTCCGGTGTGACGATCAGGTCGACGGCGCCGTACAGCAGGCCGAGGCGGTCCATAAGCGCGAGGCACCGGTCGGCGATCTCCTCCTGCAACCGGTGCGGCCGATGCGGCGTGGTCCTGGTGTCGTAGTAGCGCCAGTCGAGGCTCGACCGGTTGGACGCCTGCGAGTGGATCTCGGCGGCGAAGATCCGTCGCCCGACGATGGTGACGCGCAGCTCGACGCGCTTCGGCACCATCTCCTGCACGATCACGGGGCAGAACCGCAGGCCGTCGGCGTACGCGAGGTCGCGGGGCGACACCGGCTCGGTGAGGCGCGTCGCGGTGAGGCCGCCCGCGACGCCCTCCACGAGCGGGACGTGGAAGGCCTTCGTGATGATCCGGCCGTCGTGCCGGTCGTGGAAGTCGAGGAACGACTCGGCGTCCGTGGTGATCAGTGTCTCCGGGATCGCGAACCCGAGCTCCGCGGCGAGCGCGAGCTGGGAGGACTTCTGGCCGGACCGGCGGAAGACCGACTCGCGGGCGGGCACCTGACGGCACGGCAACTGCTCCCACAGGTCGCCGAGCAGGCTCTTGCACTCCTGCACGGTGTGGGCGGCGACCGCAGGATCGGCGATCTCGGGGTGCGCCCGCGGGGGAGTCGGCCGGCGCCACCACACGGCGGACACCGTGTCGAGGTCGATCGTCTCCTTGTCGCGGCGCAGGATGCGGCGGGTGCCGAGGTCGGTGCCGTAGCCGAGGTCCAGCTTCGCGGAGACGGGGAAGTCGCCGGGGTCGAAGACGCTGACGCGCGCGCCGCGCCGGGCGAGTAGACCGCCGACCCGCTCGGCGTGCGGGTCGTCCTCGCTGGTGAGCACGAGAACGTGAGAAGAGCGCAACGGAGGGCCTTTCGACGTGCCTCAACAGACCTGAGCGCGGACGGGACGCCGGGGCGGCGCCTTCCGGAAGTGGCCCGAAACCGGACAGAACCCGAATCGACCGGGCCTGAATGGACGCGGCCTGAATGGACCGGGTGTGAACGGCCAGGGCCTTGATCGAGCGAGCCGTGCATCGGCAGGTACGGGATCGAGCGGGCCGTGGACCCACGAGGCGCAGTGCGGGGCCGTGGATCTACGGGCCAGGCGGGTAGGGACGCCACCGAGAGCCACCGGGCGCGGGCGGAGACCGCTGGCTGCCATCGGTGGCCACGTGAGCGACCTGAGCCCCGGTGCCGCACCACCGGAGCTGCCTGGCTGCCGAGGTCACCGGTGTCGCATCACCGGAGCTACCGCCGTCGCCCAGGGCCGCAGGAGCTAGTGCGGCCACGGCCGCCGCAGTCGGCGTCCCGCACGGTGCTCAGTCGGTGGGCGATGACGACGCGGGTGCCCGCGAAGCCGCGCAGGCTCTCCTCGATCGCGGCCTCGGCCACGGTGTCGAGGTGGCTCGTGGCCTCGTCGAGCAGCAGCATCCTCGGCTCCGACAGCAGGGCGCGGGCGAGCGCGAGCCGCTGGCGCTGCCCGCCCGACAGCCCGCCGCCGTCGGTGAGCAGCGTGCGGTAGCCCATCGGCATGGCCCTGATCTCCTCGTGCAGGCGGGCCGCCCGGGCCGCCCGTTCCACCTGCTCCGGGGTGGCGGAGGGGACGTTGAGCGCGATGTTGTCGAAGATCGTGCCGTGGAAGAGGACGGGCTCCTGCGGCACCACGCCGAACTGGCGGCGCAGGGCGCGG
Organism: Microbispora hainanensis; assembly: GCF_036186745.1. Taxonomy (NCBI): domain Bacteria; kingdom Bacillati; phylum Actinomycetota; class Actinomycetes; order Streptosporangiales; family Streptosporangiaceae; genus Microbispora; species Microbispora hainanensis. The sequence continues at coordinate 4,321,885 of NZ_CP108086.1, forward strand.
GGATCGAAGGCGGCGGCGGGCACGCCGTCGTAGCGGATCTCGCCCTCGCCGGGCGTGAGCAGCCCCAGGATCAGCCGGGCCAGGGTGGTCTTGCCGGAGCCCGAGGCACCGACCAGCGCGACCTTCTGCCCGGGGCGCACGGTGACCGTGACGTCCCGCAGGATCCACGGGCTGTCGGGGCCATAGCGGAAGCCGACGCCGTCCAGCTCGATCCGCCCGGTGAGCGTACGGGTGACCGGGGCGGCGGGAACGGGCTCGGGCTCGGCGTGCCAGACGTCGGCCAGCCGCTCCACGTGCGGCCTGACCCCTTGTACGGCCTGCAGGCCGGCGATCAGCGAGCTCAGCGGGGCGAGCGCGGCGCCGGCCAGGGCTTGCAGGGCGAGCATCCCGCCGAGCGTCAGCGTGCCGTCCGCCACCTGGCGGGCGCCCGTCCAGACGAGGGTGAGCGGGGCGGCGAACTGCAGGGCCCCGAGCAGGGCCTCCTGCATGGCCTGCGCCCGGCCGCTTCGCCCGGAACGCTCGGCGACGGTGGCGACGGCCGTCGCCCATCGGTCCGCGATCCGCGGCTCCGCGCCGGAGGCCTTGACGGTCTCGATGCCGCGCAGGCCCTCGATCAGCCTGCTCTGCAGGTCGTTGCGGGCTTCGGTCTCGCGGTGGGTCAGGTCGCCGACGCGGCGGCGGGTGAGGAGGAGCAGGCCCGCCTGGGCGAGGGCGAACGCGACCAGGCAGCCGCCGACCAGAGGGCTGCGCACGCCGATCGCGATCACGTATCCCAGGGCCAGCGGGGCCTCCAGGAAGGCGAGCGTCACCTGGTTGGTGAGGACCTCCCGGATCAGCGAGGTCGCCAGCACGCGGTTGACCAGGTCGGCGGAGCCGCGCAGGGCGAAGAACCGGTAGGGCGCCGCGAGGAGCCGTTCGCCCGTTACGCGCACCAGCTCGCCGTCCGCGCTCGCCCTGAGCGAGACCATCGCGTATCCGCGCAGCACCCGGACCAGCCCGTACGCGGCGACCAGGCCGAGCACTCCGAAGCCCGCGATGGTAAGCAGGTCGTGGTCGCCGGCCGGCAGCACCCGGTCGACGACCAGCTCGGTCAGCGCCGGGAGGGCGAAGCCGAACGCCTGCATGACGACGCTGAGCGCCACCAGCAGCGCGAGCAGCCGGCGATGGCCCGCGAAGGCGACAGAGGCGGGCCACCGCCACCAGCGGCCCCGCCGGGGGCGCGCGGTCCGCCGGAATCCGGGGCCGGGGGTGAAGACGAGCAGCACGCCGCTGTAGTCCAGGGCGAGCTCGGCGGTGGTGACGCGACGGCGGCCCGTCTCGGGATCGACGATCGTGACCCCGCCGCGCCCGTGACGCTCGACGACCACGTAGTGGTCGCCCTTCCAGTGCGCGATCGCCGGGAGCGGCGCGTGCGCCAGCCCCTCGGGAGGCAGGGAGAAGGCCCGTGCCTCCAGCCCGCGCCGCCTCGCCGCCCTGACCAGGGTGAGCGCGGAGGTGCCGTCACGGCCGGCGCCCAGCTCCTCGCCGAGCTCGCGCACCTCCACGTGGTGCCCGTACGCGCCGAGGACCATGGCGAGGCAGGCGGGGCCGCACTCGGTGGGGGTGCGCTGGTGGACGACAGGAACCCTGCTGGAAGCTGTGCCGCGATTGAGCCTCATGGTCCACGGAGTGTCGGCCGGGAGGCTTGTCCATCGCTTGTGACCGGCTTCAATCCCGCGGCCCCGAAAAGCGGTGGCGAAAAGCGGCGGCTCAGTGGCGGGCGGCGGTGACCAGGGCGTGGAACAGCGGCCCGTCCTCGTCGGCCTCCGGATGCCACTGGACGGCCAGGGCGAACGCCGCGCCCGTGACCTCGACGGCCTCGATCGTGCCGTCGTCCGAGCGGGCGGTGACCTCCAGCCCGTCCGCCAGGCGGTCGATCGCCTGGTGATGGTAGTGGGCGGGCGTGAGGTCCTCGCCGTCGTAGATCTTGGCCAACCCCGGCGAGAGCCGTACGGGAAGGCGGCCGAACGTCCCGGGCGCGGGGGAGTGGGCGGTGTGGCCGACCACGTCGGGCAGGTGCTGCTGGAGGGTGCCGCCCAGCGCCACGTTGAGCACCTGCAGGCCCCGGCAGATGCCGAGGAACGGCAGGCCGGTGCGCAGGGCGGCCTCCAACAGTCCGAACTCCGCCTCGTCGCGGAACTCCCTGACATATCCGGTCTGTTCCGCGGGCGGCGCGCCGTAGCGGGCGGGGTCGATGTCGCCCCCGCCCGCGATGATCAGCCCGTCCAGCCGTTCCACCAGCGCGGCGGGCTCCCCGGCCGGCGGCAGGATGACCGGCTGGCCGCCTGCCCGCGCGATGTGGTCGACGTACATGTACGGCAGCAGCGCCGTCGGCATGTCCCAGACGGTGAACCTCGCCGGCTCGACGTAGCAGGTCACGCCGATGACGGGACGGGCCATGGCATACCCCTTTACAGCGGAGTGACGTACGCGCCGGAGATGCCGCCGTCGACCAGGAACTCCGAGGCGGTGATGAACGACGCGTCGTCGGAGGCGAGGAACGCGACCGCCGCGGCGATCTCCTCGGCCCGGGCGAAACGGCCGATCGGCACGTGGACGAGACGGCGCTGGGCGCGCTCGGGGTCCTTGGCGAACAGCTCCCGCAGCAGCGGGGTGTCCACCGGCCCGGGGCACAGCGCGTTGACCCGGATGCCCTCGCGGGCGAACTGGACGCCCAGCTCGCGGCTCATCGCGAGCACGCCGCCCTTGGAGGCGGTGTAGGAGATCTGCGAGGTGGCCGAGCCCATGACCGCGACGAACGACGCGGTGTTGATGATCGAGCCCTTGCCCTGCCGCTGCATGTACGGGATGACGTGCTTGCAGCACAGGTAGACGCTGGTGAGGTTGACCTCCTGCACCCGGCGCCAGGCGTCGAGGCCGGTCTCCAGGATGGAGTCGTCGTCCGGCGGCGAGATGCCCGCGTTGTTGAACGCGATGTCGACGCTGCCGAACTCCTCGAACGCGGTCCGGTACATCCGGGTCACGTCGTCCTCGTTCGCCACGTCGGCCTTGACGAACAGGCCGCCGACCTCGGCGGCGGCCTTCGCGCCGGCCTCCTCGTCGAGGTCGGCCACCACGACCTTGGCGCCCTCCTGGGCGAACCGGCGGGCCGTGGCCAGGCCGATGCCGCTGCCCGCGCCGGTGATGACGGCGACACGGTCCTGCAAACGCTGCATTGATCTACTCCGTGGAGATGAAGACGTTCTTGGTCTCGGTGAAGGCCGACAGGGCGTCCGGGCCGAGCTCCCGGCCGAGGCCCGACTGCTTGAAGCCGCCGAACGGGGTCCAGTAGCGGACGCTGGAGTGCGAGTTCACCGACAGGTTGCCCGCCTCGACGGCCCGCGCCACGCGCAGCGCCCGGCCCACGTCGCGGGTCCAGATCGACCCCGACAGGCCGTACGCCGTGTCGTTGGCGATCCGCACCGCGTCGGCCTCGTCCTCGAACGGCACGACCGACACCACGGGCCCGAAGATCTCCTCGGTGAACGCCCTGCGGAAGGACTCCGAGGACGATCCGGCCAGCACGGTCGGCGGGAACCAGAAGCCGGGGCCGCTCGGGCACGACCCGGCGGCGTACACGTCGGCCTCGGTGACGAACGACGCGACGCGCTCCCGGTGCTCGGCGCTGATCAGCGGGCCCATCTGGGTCGCCGGGTCGTTCGGGTCGCCCACCCGCACCGCGCGCACCGCCTCGGCGAGCCGCGCGAGGAAGTCGTCATAGACGGAACGCTCCACCAGGATGCGCGAGCGGGCGCAGCAGTCCTGGCCGGAGTTGTCGAAGACCGCCATCGGGGCGGACTCGGCCGCCCGGGCGAGGTCGGCGTCGGCGAAGACGATGTTGGCGCTCTTGCCGCCCAGCTCCAGCGTCACCCGCTTGACCTGCTCGGCCGCCTTGGCGCCGATGAGCTTCCCGACCTCCGTCGAGCCGGTGAACACGATCTTCCGTACGTCGGGATGCTCGACGAGCCGGGCGCCGGCGACCTCACCCTCGCCGGGCACGACCTGGAGCACGCCCTCGGGCAGCCCGGCCTCCAGGGCGAGCTCGGCCAGCCGCAGCGCGGTCAGCGGCGTCCACTCGGCGGGCTTGACGATCACCGTGTTGCCGGCGGCCAGGGCCGGGGCGACTCCCCAGGTCATGATGACCATCGGGAAGTTCCACGGCACGATGATCCCGACCACGCCCAGCGGCTCTGCGAACGTGACGTCCACCCCGCCCGGCACCGGGATCTGCTTGCCGTGGTCGCGCTCCGGCGCGCCCGCGTAGAAGTTCAGCACGTCGCGGACGTTGCCCGCCTCCCAGCGGGCGTTGCCGATCGTGTGCCCGGCGTTGGCGATCTCCAGCCGCGCCAGCTCCTCCGCGTGGTCCTCGACCACCTGCGCGAAGCGGCGCAGCAGCCGGGCCCGCTCGCCCGGGGCGACCGCCCGCCACGCGGGGAAGGCCCGGGCGGCCCGCTCGACCACCCGGTCCACCTCGGCGGCGTCCGCCATCTCGACCTCGGCGACCACGTCTTCGGTCGCCGGATTGACTATCTTCACAGCCGTTCGAACCCCCGATAGAGCTCCCAGTCGGTGACCGCCGCGTCGAAGGCGGCCAGCTCGACCCGCGCGTTGTTGGCGTAGTGCTCGACCACGTCCTTGCCGAAGGCCTCCTCGGCGATCGGCGACTCCTCCCACAGCGCCAGGGCGTCGCGGAGCGTGGAGGGCACCCGCTCGGCCCCGGAGTCGTACGCGTTGCCGGTGAACGGCTCCTCCAGCTCCAGCCCGTCGTCGATGCCGCGCAGCCCCGCCGCGATCATGGCGGCGACCGCGAGGTACGGGTTGACGTCGCCGCCGGGCACCCGGTTCTCGATCCGCAGCGAGGGGCCGTGGCCGACCAGCCGCAGCGAGCAGGTGCGGTTGTCCACGCCCCACTTGACGGCGGTGGGGGCGAAGCTGCCGGGCACGAACCGCTTGTAGGAGTTGATGTTGGGCGCGTAGAGCAGGGTCAGCTCCCGCATCGCCGCGAGCTGACCGGCGATGAACCGCCGCCCGGTCTCCGACAGCCCGTACGGCTCGCCGCCCGCCATCACGGGGGTGCCGTCGGCCTCGCGCAGCGAGATGTGGATGTGGCAGGAGTTGCCCTCGCGCTGGTTCGGCTTGGCCATGAAGGTGATCGACCTGCCGTCCTGGGCGGCGATCTCCTTGGCGCCGTTCTTGTAGAACACGTGGTTGTCGCACGTGGTCAGCGCGTCGGCGAACCGGAAGGCGATCTCGTGCTGGCCGAGGTTGCACTCGCCCTTGGCCGACTCGACGTACAGCCCCGCGCCCTCCATGCCGAGCCTGATCCTGCGCAGCAGCGGCTCGATGCGGGAGGTGCCGAGCAGCGAGTAGTCGACGTTGTAGAGGTTGGCCGGGGTCAGGTCGCGGTAGCCCCGCTGCCAGGCCTGCTCGTAGCTGTCGTCGTAGACGACGAACTCCAGCTCGGTGCCGACGTAGGCGGTCCAGCCGCGTTCGGCGAGCCGGGCGAGCTGGCGGCGCAGGATCTGCCTGGGGGAGGCCACGACGTCGGCGCCGTCCTCCCACACCAGGTCGGCGAGCAGCAGCACGGTGCCCTCGTGCCAGGGCACGCGGCGCAGCGTCGACAGGTCGGGCCGCATGACGAAGTCGCCGTAGCCGCGCTCCCAGGACGACATGGCGTAGCCGTCCACGGTGTTCATGTCGACGTCCACCGCGAGCAGGTAGTTGCAGCCCTCCGCTGCGTGGCTCAGCACCTCCTCCAGGAAGTACCGCGCAGAAAGCCGCTTGCCCTGCAGCCGCCCCTGCATGTCGGTGACCGCGAGCAGGACCGTGTCCACGCGGCCCGCTTCGACGTCATCGCGGAGTCGATCCACGCTGAGCACGGTGCCTCCCGTCCAAAAGTCTGGAATCAGACCATTGAGGGCATGCAAGCACCATGTTCCCCTCGTCGTCAACAATGTCCGAGGGGTTTAACCTCGATCACAGGGACGGGGGACCCGCTGTGACGGGTGGAGGGACGATGCGCATGGAGATCACCCCGGCGGAGACGTCCGTCTCCCGTTCCCGGACCCCGGCCGAGCCCGCCTCTCGGGACGCGGCGGTGGGGATCACCGGCGCGGTGTCGCTGCTGCGGCCGGTGCGGGCGGGCAACGCGTTCGAGGAGACCGTCGAGCGCCTGCTCCAGGCCATCAAGCTCGGCGTCGTCCCGCACGGCGAGAAGCTGCCGCCGGAGCGCGAACTGGCCGCCCGGCTCGGCATCAGCAGGGTCACGCTGCGCGAGGCGATCCGCGCGCTGCAGGAGGCCGGTTACCTCGACGTACGGCGCGGCCGGTACGGCGGGGCCTTCGTCGTCTACCAGCCGCCGAGCCCGCGCAAGGGCGACCTGCGCAGGGCCGTCACCCGGATGGGAGAAGACGACCTCGAAGACGCGCTGACGTTCCGGATGGCCGTCGAGTGCGGGGCGGCCCGGGTGCTCGCGACCACCGAGCTGACCCCGGGACAGCGGGAGACGCTCGCCGCCCGGCTGGCCGGGGTGAACGACGCGGCGCCGGCCGACTATCGCAGGATGGACATCGCGTTCCACCTGGCGATCGCGGAGCTGAGCGGGTCGCCGCTGCTGGCCGCCGCGTGCGCCGACGCCCGGCTGCGGGTCACCGACCTGCTCAACGCGATCCCCGTGCTGGGGCCCAACATCGAGCACGCCGCGGTGCAGCACGCCGCCATCGCCGCCGCGATCCTGGACGGCGACCCGGAGGCGGCCGAACGGGCGGTGGCCGAGCACCTGGAGGGCACGGCGGCCCTGCTGCGCGGCTTTCTCGCGTGACCACTTCCCCCGCGTCGTAGCATCGGAGGCCGGGGGATCGCTTGATGGCCGGCTGGTTTCACGAACGCATCATCGAGGCGCACCGTCTGCCGCTGTTCTGCTTCTTCGCCGCGCTGATCACGGCATTCGTCTTCACGCGGGTGAACGTACGGCTGATCAGGGCGCGGGTGCGGTGGCTCGGCAACGTCAGCGTGGGCGAGATGCACATCCACCACGTGGTGTTCGGCGTGGTGCTCACGCTGCTCGGCGGGGTGGCCGGGCTGGTCCTGTCGGACGTGTCCACGGGGTGGTACTCGTTCTCCGCGGCCGTGTTCGGCGTGGGCGCCGCCCTCGTGCTCGACGAGTTCGCGCTGATCCTGCACCTGCGCGACGTCTACTGGCAGGAGGAGGGCCGCACCTCCGTGGACGCGGTCTTCGTGGCGATCGCCGCCACCGGCCTGCTGCTGCTCGGGCTGCGCCCGCTCACCTGGAACGGCGCGGCGGACGGCGGCCACTGGACGGCTCTCGCGTTCCTCTTCGTCAACCTAATCTTCGCCGTGATCACCCTGCTCAAGGGGAAGATCTGGAGCGGCCTGCTGGGCCTGTTCGTGCCGCCGCTGCTGTACGTGGGGGCGGTGCGGGTGGCCCGTCCCGGCTCGCCCTGGGCCCGCTGGTGCTACTCGGAGCGGGCGCGGCGGCCCCGGCCGCGCCTGATGGCCAAGGCGATCCACCGGGAGGAGCGCTGGCGCCGCCCGGTCATCCGGGTGAAGATCGCGGTGCAGGAGTTCGTCTCCGGCCGCCACGACCTGCCCGCGCCCGCGCTGCCCGACCGGCGCCTCCGGCGGCGGGTCGTGTCCCCCCGTCCCCGTCAGGGGGCGGACCATCCCGGGCGTCCCTGGCGGTCGGGCCGGCCCCGCGCCCACTGAGACCACGCCGCCGTCCCGAAAGAGGGATGATCCGTGACGCCGGGCCGACGACCGTGAGCGGTCACCGAACCTCCGGGGCCGGGGAGGAGTCGTAGGAGACAGGGCGGCAGCCGCGCCTTTCCGATTCGCCTTCGCCAAGGAGGCTGTGACTGATGGCTCGATGGTCATTCCGGCGGTTTTTATCGGGTGCCGGGTCGGTCGCGTTCTTCGTGGCCTGGTTCGGCATCCTGATCGTGGCGCTCGTCGCCCAGGTTTCCAACCTCGTCTCGGCCCTGGACCTCGGGCGGCACGGTGTCCGCACCACCGGCGTGGCCCTCGCCACCCGGTCGGAGACGTGGAACGACACCGACGGCCACCCCATTACCGTTGACTACACGAAGGTCGGTTTCACGGTGGGCGCACAACGGCACGTCGAGGAGATCTCCGGCCGGTACGCGACAGGGGAGAAGGTCCGCATCGTCTACGACCCCGAGAACGTGAACGTCGTCAGGAGCGAGGAGGACACCGGCCTCGGCGGGCTGGCCGGACATTTCGTGCTGATCGCCATCCTGCTCGCCATGCTGGTCTTCGGCGTCAGCTTCGTTTTCTCCTGGTACCGATGGTGACGATGCCCGCCGCGATGTGATCGAGATCCGCGTACGCGCCGAGGATCCGGCTCCGGGAACGCCCTGCCGGGACGTGTGCCGATCGCTCAAAGAGCATTTCGGCCGGTTCTGTGGGTATTTCACCCCAAGTAAGAGCGGTGGGGGTGGGAGGGGTGGTCATGGAGTCTCGCGAGCGGTTCATGTTCCAGCGGATGGCGGCACAGCTCAAAGGGGAGGCGGCGCTCCTGACGGGGGACCGGCTCATGGCTGCCGAGGCACGCGCGGAGGAGGCCGAGGCCGACCTGTGCCTCACCTGGTACGCGATCATGGACACCACCCGGATGATCCGCCTGACCTACGGAGTGCCGGGATGAGGGATCATCACGGTGGGTGCGCGGGCGATACTGACGTGGTGACCGCGTCTTCCACCTTCCCGGCGCCCCCGTTCCACCTGCGCCTCATCGAGGACGCGCGGCCGGTCCTCGACCGCTACGGCCTGCTGCTCGCCGGCGGTTACGCGCTGCTGGCGCACGGATGCACGTCGAGGCCGGTGGACGACCTCACCTTCGCCACCGGCGGCGAGGCCCCGCTGGAGGAGGCCGGCCGGGCGCTGGCCGAGGCGTTCGGCAGCACCGGCCTGTCGGCCGAGGTGCGCGAGGCCGGCGCCCGCATCGGCCGCGTCGTCGTCACCGACGAGATCACCGGCCAGTCGTGCGAGGTCACCCTGCTCCGCGAGCCGCTGCGCGACCGGCCCGCCGACATCGGCCCCTGCCGGGTGCTCGGCCTGGACGACGCCGTGGGGCTCAAGGTGCGCGCGCTGCAGGACCGCGGCCTGCCACGCGACTTCGCCGACGTGGCCTCGGTGTCCGGCCTCTACTCCTTCCGCCTGCTCGAACAACTCGGCGCGCGCTACGACGACGAGTGGCGGGTGGAGGACCTGGTCGAACGGCTGGAGACCGTCGACCTGCTGGCCGAAGAGGCGTTCGGCGGCCTGGACGAGGAGGGCGTCGCCGCCGTACGCCGCTTCGCGTACGCCTGGGCGGAGGACATCAAACTGCGCCGCGTCGACGACGGCGACGCCGAGTTCGACCTGGACGTCCCCGACCTGGACTGATCCACGACGTCCGAAATCCCCGCGCGCATCGGCGTTTCCGGTGAATTAGGGTCTCCGGGAGATCGCACACAGGCTGCGCAGGGCCCGGGCACAGGGCCGGCGCGCCCGGTCCGTGCGCAGTGCTCGCGGAGGGGGCTCCATGGGGACGGAGGGCGACGGCCCTGACGGGGGACGGCCCGCGCCACGGCCGAAGGCGTCACTAGGGGAGCGCGCCGCCTGGCGGCTGCTGCTCGACCAGGTGCGCCCCCACCGGCGGGTGCTGCTGCTGGGCGGCGTGCTCAGCCTCGTCGGCAGCCTCACCGGGCTCGCCATGCCGGTCATGGCCAAGCGGGTGATCGACACGTTCGGCGCGGGCGGCGCACTGGCCGGCCCGGTGCTCGGGCTGTCGGCCGCCGTCCTGGCCGGGGCGCTGATCTCGGCGGCCGGGCGGTTCCTGCTGGAGCGGATGGGCGAGACCATCGTGCTCGACTCGCGCCGGGGCCTGGTCGACCGCATCCTGCGGCTCACGGTCTCCGACGTCGACCGGCTCAAGCCCGGCGACCTGCTGTCGCGGGTCAGCTCCGACACCACCCTGCTGCGAGCCGTGTGCACCGACGCGCTGGCCTCGCTGGTCGGCTCGGTGTTCACGTTCCTGGGCGCCGCCGTGATGATGGCGATCATGGACGGCCTGCTGCTGGTCGTCACGCTCGCCGTCGTCGCGCTGGTCGGGCTCCTGGGCGTGGTCATCGCCCCGCGCATCCGCCGCGCCTCCCTTCAGGCACAGGTGGCGCTCGGCGAGATGGGCTCGATGCTCGACCGCGCCCTCCAGGCGTTCCGTACGGTCAAGGCCAGCGGCGCGGAGGCGCGGGAGATCGCGACGGTGGGCACGGCGGCCGCCGAGGCGCGCGACCGGGGCGTGGCCGCCGCCGCGTGGACCTCGCTGGCCGGGATCGGCGCGTGGATGTCGATCCAGCTCGCGTTCCTCGCGGTGCTGGGGGTGGGCGGCGCGCGGGTCGCGTCGGGGCAGATGGAGATCTCCACCCTGATCGCGTTCCTGATGTACCTGTTCTATCTGGTCTCCCCGATCGGCCAGATCGTGCAGAGCCTCACGCAGATCCAGAACGGCCTGGCCGCGGTGACCCGCATCCAGGAGATCGCCACGCTGCGCACCGAGCCCGCCGCCCCGGCGGCGCGGGCGGGGGGCGAGCCGGTCGGGGTGACGTTCTCCGGGGTCGTCTTCCGCTACGGCGACGACCGGCCGGTGGTCCACCAGGGTGTGACGTTCGAGGTGCCGGCGGGCGGCATGACCGCGCTGGTCGGCCCCTCGGGCGCGGGCAAGTCGACGGTGTTCGGCCTGGTCGAGCGGTTCTACGAGCCGCAGGAGGGGACGATCACCGTCGGCGGGCGCGACATCCGCGAGTGGCCGCTCGGCGAGCTGCGGGCCATGCTCGGCTACGTCGAGCAGGACGCCCCCGTGCTCGCGGGGACGTTGCGGGAGAACCTCGTCTTCGGCGCGCCCGGAGCGACCGACGAGGAGGTCGCCCGCGCCCTCGCCCGTACGCGCCTGGACGACCTGGTCGAGCGGTTGCCCGAGGGACTGGAGACGCCGGTCGGCCATCGCGGCGTGCTGCTGTCGGGCGGCGAGCGGCAGCGGGTCGCCATCGCCAGGGCGCTGCTGCGCAAACCCCGGCTGCTGCTGCTCGACGAGGCGACCTCACAGCTCGACGCGGTCAACGAGGTGCGGCTGCGGGAGGTCGTGGCGGAGGTGGCGCGCGAGACCACGGTGCTGGTGATCGCCCACCGCCTGTCCACCGTGACCGGCGCCGACCGGATCGTGGTGATGGAGGCCGGTCGCGTGCGGGCCTGGGGGACCCACGACGAGCTGGTCTCGGCCGACGAGCTCTACCGCGAGCTGGCCGCCACGCAGTTCCTCGTCTCGTCCTGACCGGCGTCCGCGTAGTCCTGCCGACCGGCACACGCGATGTCCGTCCGACCGGCACACGCGAAGCCCGTCCGACCGACGCACGCGATGTCCGTCCTGACCGGCGTCCGCGAAGTCCGGCCGACCGGTGTCCGAGATCCCCGCGTGACCGGTGCCCGTGATCTCCGCAGACGCCGATGGCGAAGCCGTGAGCAGCCCTTACACCGGGCCACAGCTTCTTTCGACCGGAGACCGGGAAGATCGGTGGTGCGTAACCTCTCCTTCACCACCGCCCGGTTGCCGGAGCTGTCGCGCGTGCGGGCGCGTCCGGTGACCAGGGTCGGAGGCGGGGCGTCCCGGCCATGCCGGGGCGCTCCGCCACGCTTCACAGGCTGCCGGTTATCCGGCTACCCGGTTATCCGGCGAGGTGGCGCATGGAGCGGACCGACCAGGCCAGGGCGGGCACCGCGAGCACCGCCATCAGGACGAACGCGAGCGCCACGTGGCCGTCCGCGAGGTCGCCGGCGAACAGCGCCCGCCCGGCCTCGACCGCGTGATAGAGCGGGTTTACCTGGGCCACCGTCCGCATCCACGCCGGAGCGAGCGACATCGGCAGCAGGATGCCGGTGAACAGGATCAGCGGCAGCGCGAAGAACTGCAGGATCTGCGACATGCCGTTCTCGTCCCGCACCGCGAGGGCCAGGCCGTACGACAGGCCGGAGGCGAAAAGACCGGTCAGGGCCATGAGCACGAGCATCAGGGCGACGCCGGGCAGGCTGGGCCGCATGCCCATCAGCAGGGCCACCACGATGATCACCAGAGCCTGCGCCACCAGCACGATCATGTCGCGCAGTGTCCGGCCCAGGACGATGGCCGGGCGGCTCGCCGGGCTCGCGGCGAGCCGTTCGAGCACTCCGGTGCGGATCTCTGCGATCATGCCGAAGCCGACGAACAACGAGCCGAACAGCGCGATCATCACCATCACGCCGGGGGTGAACATGGCGAGCGTCCGCTCGTCCCGCACGCCGGGCATGGTGTTGGCCAGCAGCGGGGCGAACAGCAGCAGATAGAGGACGGGCTGGAGGAGGCCGAAGAACGGCCAGATCGGATTGCGGGCGGTGTTGCGCAACTCGTAGGCCAGGAACAGGCCGGTGTGCTTCAGCATGGCTGCGTCTTTCCGTCGGCGTGTCTTTCCGCGGGCGGGTGATTTTCGAGTGGAGTTCAGGCGGCGTCGCGGAGCGAGCGGCCGGTCTTGTGCAGGAAGACGTCGTCGAGCGTGGCCCGTTCGAGCGCGACCGACTCCAGGGTCAGGCCGTGCCCGGTGAGCGCGGCCATCAGGTGCGGCAGTGCCCGCTCGCCGTCGTCGAGATAGACGCGCAGCAGGTCGCCGCCGGCCCGCACCTCCCGCGCGTACGGCAGGCCCTCCAGCACCCGCGCCGCCTCGTCCGTGCAGGACACCCGCAGGGACACGACATCCCCGGCGATCTCGCGCTTGAGCTCGGCGGGCGTCCCGGCCGCGACGACGCGCCCGTGGTCGACGATGACGAGGCGGTCGCACAGCGCGTCGGCCTCGTCCAGATAGTGGGTGCTGAGCAGGACGCTCGTCCCGGCGTCGCGCAGCGCCTTGATCTGGTCCCACAGGTTGGCCCGGTTCTGCGGGTCGAGGCCGGTGGTGGGCTCGTCGAGGAACAGCAGCGGCGGCCGGTGCACCAGGCCGAGCGCGATCGCGACCCGCCGCTTCTGGCCTCCCGACAGGGTGCGGGCCGGCCGGTCGGCCAGTGTCGTGAGGTCGAACGCCGCGAGCACCTCGGCGGTGCGGGTGGTGGCCTCGGCCGCCGTCAGGCCGTTGACCCGGGCGGCGAGCATGAGGCCGGCCCTGGCCGTGTTGTATTCGTCCACGCCGCCGGCCTGGCCGACGTACCCGATGCGGCGCCGCACCTGCTCGGGGGAGGCCAGCAGGTCGTGCCCGGCCACCGTCGCGGTGCCGCCGGTGGGCGCGACCAGCGTGGCCAGCATGCGGATCGTCGTGGTCTTCCCCGCGCCGTTCGGGCCGAGCACCCCGAAGATCTCGCCCTCGGCGACGTCGAGGGCGACGCCGCGCACGGCCTCCACCGGCTCGGCGGCCGGGCCGCCGCGGCGGCCACGGCGCCCACGGGGGCCGCGAGGGCGGTAGGTCTTGCGTAACTCCCGCGCTTCAATGATCACATTCGGCTCCTCGTCGGTCAGGGAAGGTCGTCGTGCTCGATGCGCTCGACGGCCTGTTCCAGCCACTCCAGCTGGGCGCGGAATTCGGCCGCGGTCAGCTCCAGGCACTCGTCCACGTGCCGCGGGGCGCCCGCCGCGCGCTTGGCGTGACGGGCCCGCTCGTAGCTCGCGAACCCCGCGCGCAGCAGCTCGGCCCTTTCCCGCACGATCGCCGGCAGATCGGCCTTGGGCAGCCGGTCCATGAACGTCAGCGCGACCTGGAACGGGTCGACGATCGGCATGATCTCCGACCAGTGCTCGCGGAGCCGCCGGTCGAACTCGGCCCGTCCCTCGGGCGTGATGCCGTAGACCGTCCGCCCCCGGCCGGAGGGCCGGTCGTCGCCGACCACTTCGAGCAGGCCCTCCTGGGCCATCTTCCCGAGGGCGTGGTAGATCGAGCCGAAGGCGATGTTGGCCCAGTGCTGGGCGCCCCACAGTTCGAGTTTCTTGCGCACCTCGTAGCCGTGCAGCGGCCCATCGAGCAGCACGCCCAGGATCAGCACTCGCGTCGATGACATATTCAAATTTGTATACAAGTTTGAGTATGGTAGTCAACCATGAACCGCGAGACAGACAGGCACGAGATCCGCAGGGACGACGACGGCGCCCTGCTCGGATACGTCCGGCGGACCGGCGGGGAGTGGGAGCCGCTGACCGTCTTCGGCTACCCCATCGGCCCGGCCGGGCCGTACGAGCGGGCGGAGGAAGAGGTGCGCCGCGCCGGGCTCGACGTGCTCGCCGGGCAGTGGGAGTTCCTCGAAGACGGCGAGTGGTATCGCTGCGTGATCCTGGAGGCCTCCGCCGGCGAGGTGCGGGTGCGCCCGGCCGACCACCGCTACCCCCACCACCGCTACGCCCTGACCCTGGAGCGCCCCACCCCCGAGACGCTGCGCCCGGGGCGGTGAAACGCCCGCCGCACCCGGCCGGCCGGAAACGCGCCACGCGGTGTGCGGCAAGATCCGCGCGGCGTTCTAAGGTGAGGTCCATGCGACCCACGGCTCTGATCACCGGCGCCTCGCGGGGTGTGGGGGCGGCGATCGCCCGTGCCCTCGCCTCCGACTACGACCTCTTCCTGGGCGGCCGGGACGGCACGGCGCTCGACGCGCTGTGCGCGGAACTGCCCGCCGCCCGCCCCTGGGCGGTGGAGCTGACCGAGCTCACCCCCGCCGACGTGGAGGGGATCGAGCGGCTCGACGTGCTCGTCCACAGCGCGGGCGTCGCCAGTGTCGGGCCCCTGGCCGACACCCCCGCCCGCGAGTGGCGGCGGCTGATGGAGGTCAACGTCATCGCGGTCGCCGAGCTGACCCGGCTGCTGCTGCCCGCGCTGCGCGCGGCACGCGGGCACGTCGTGCTGATCAACTCGGGGGCCGGGCAGCGGGCCAACCCCAACTGGGGCGCCTACGCCGCGAGCAAGTTCGCCCTGCGGGCGTTCGGCGACACGCTGCGCGAGGAGGAGCACGCCAACGGCGTCCGGGTCACCGCGATCTTCCCCGGGCGGGTGGACACCGACATGCAACGAGCCATCCGGGCCCAGGAGGGCGGGCCGTACGAGCCGGGAAGATACCTGGAGCCGGAGTCGGTGGCGCGGGCCGTGCTGGCCGCGGTGACGGCGACGCCCGACGCCCACGTCACCGAGATCACCGTGCGGCCGGCTGGGGGACCCACCCGCTGACGCCCCCGCGAGGCGCGCGGGACGGATGTTCATTACAGTGGCATCACCGCCATGCCGCCCATCTGGAGGACCGGTGCACGTGACCTACTGGTGCGAGATGGCGTGGCTGCCGCCCGGCGAGATCGTGGAGAGCGTGGTCGTCGGCGTCGAGGGCCGCCGCATCGTCGAGGTCAGGCCCGAGGCGGCGCCTCCACCCGGAGCCGTACGGCTGGCCGGGCTCACCCTGCCCGGCCTGGCCAACTGCCATTCCCACGCCTTCCACCGCGCCCTGCGCGGCCACACCCAGACCGGCCGCGGCAGCTTCTGGACCTGGCGCGAGCGGATGTACGCGGTCGCCGAGGCGCTCGGCCCGGACAGCTACCTCGACCTGGCCACCGCGACGTACGCCGAGATGGCGCTCGCCGGGATCACCACCGTGGCCGAGTTCCACTACCTGCACCACGGACCCGGGGGGCGGCCGTACGCCGACCCGAACGCGATGGGCCACGCGCTGGTCGAGGCGGCCAGGAGGGCCGGGCTGCGCATCACCCTGCTCGACACCTGCTATCTGACCGGCGGCATCGGCGACGCCCTCACCGGCACCCAGCTGCGCTTCGGCGACGGGGACGCCGATCGATGGGCCGCCAGGGCCGACGACCTCGCCCAGGTGTACGAGGGCGAGGAGGACGTCGAGATCGGCGCGGCCATCCACTCCGTGCGCGCGGTGCCGCCCGAGCAGATGCCCGTGGTCGTCGACTTCGCCCACCGGCACACCGCGCCGCTGCACGCGCACGTCTCCGAGCAGCCGGCGGAGAACGAGGCGTGCGTCGAGCTCTACTCGGCCACGCCCGTGCAGGTGCTGCACGAGCACGGCGCGCTCGGACCACGCTCGACGGCGGTGCACGCCACCCACCTGTCCGACGTGGACGTGGCGCTGCTCGGCGGCTCCACCACCCACGTGTGCATGTGCCCCACCACCGAGCGCGACCTCGCCGACGGCGTCGGCCCCGCCCGCAGGCTGCTGGACGCCGGATCGCCCGTCACGCTCGGCACCGACAGCCAGGCGGTCATCGACCTGTTCGAGGAGGCCAGGGCGGTGGAGCTGGACGAGCGGCTGGTCACCGGCGAGCGCGGGCACTGGCACGCCGAGCAGCTCCTGAACGCCGCGACCGCCATCGGGCAGGCGTCGCTGGGTTTCCCCGACGCCGGATGCCTGGTGCCCGGGGCCTGGGCCGACCTCGTCTCCGTCCGGCTCGACTCGGTCCGTACGGCCGGAGCCACCAAGGCGACTGCGGTGGAGGCGGTGGTGTTCGCCGCCACCTCCGCCGACGTCTACTCGGTGGTCGCGGGCGGACGGCGGATCGTGGAGGACGGACGGCACGTGCTCGGTGACGTCGGCGCGCTGCTGGGCGAGGCGCTCGCCCCGCTCAACCGGTGAGGTTTGCGCCGTTCACGGGGTGGCGAGGATCAGGAAACGTGGGGCCGAGCGGCATGACATCAGTCGTTTACACGGGGATCGGATCGCTGTACACGGCGGACCCCGAGCGGGAGGAGATCGAGGACGCCGCGCTGGTGGCGGAGAACGGGGTGGTCCGGTGGATCGGCCGGTCCGCCGACGCCCCGGCCGCCGACGAGCAGGTCGACGTGGAAGGGCGCGCGGTCATCCCGGGGTTCGTGGACAGCCACGCGCACCTGGTGTTCGCCGGCGACCGCACCGAGGAGTTCGCCGCGCGGATGGCCGGACGGCCCTACACCGCGGGCGGCATCCGCTCGACCGTCGAGGCCACCCGCCGGGCCACCATCCCCGAGCTGGTGTCCACCACCGCTCTGCTGGTGTCGGAGATGGCCATGCAGGGCACGACGACGTTCGAGATCAAGAGCGGCTACGGCCTCACCGTGGACGACGAGCGCCGCAGCCTGGAGATCGCCTGCCAGTTCACCGAGGAGACCACGTTCCTCGGGGCGCACGTCGTGCCGCCGGAGGCGTGCGCCGACGACTACGTCCGCCTCGTGACCGGCCCGATGCTGGAGGCGTGCGCGCCGTACGCCAAGTGGGTGGACGTGTTCTGCGAGCGCGGCGCGTTCGGCGAGGAGCACAGCAGGGAGGTGCTCGCGGCGGGCCGCAAGGCCGGGCTGCAGCTCAGGGTGCACGCCAACCAGCTCGGCCCGGGGCCGGGCGTGCGGCTGGCCTGCGAGATGGGGGCGGCATCCGCCGACCACTGCACCCATCTCGATGACGCCGACGTGGACGCGCTGGCCGCCTCCGGGGTGGTCGCCACCCTGCTGCCGGGCGCGGAGTTCTCCACCAGGTCGCCCTACCCGGACGCGCGGCGGCTGCTCGACGCGGGCGTCACGGTGGCCCTGGCGACCGACTGCAACCCGGGCACCTCGTTCACCACCTCGATGCCGTTCTGCGTCGCTCTCGCCGTACGCGAGATGGGCATGACGCCGCTCGAGGCCGTGCGGGCGGCAACCCGTGGCGGCGCACGGGCGCTGCGGCGCACCGACGTGGGCACCCTGTGCGTCGGCGCCCGCGCGGACCTCGTCATCCTGGAGGCGCCGTCGTACGTCCACCTCGCGTACCGGCCCGGAGTGCCGCTGGTGGCGCAGGTGTGGCGAATGGGGCGCCGCCTCGTTTAGACCCGCGCAACCTGGGTAAACGCCTTTCTTCCCGGCCGCGCATCCTCCTCAGGGAGGAAACCGAAACCATTCCCCGGTCGTATCCGTTTGGGGAATCTTTGCCATGGACCGGCCGTTGTCCGGGTCAGAAGCAGGAAGCCGGGGACCGTGCCGAACGGGGCGGACACGTCCGGCTCACCGGCTCACATATTGCATATCGCGGCGGCGGAACGAGGTGCCATCGGATGGCGACGGGGAATCGGACGCAGGAACAGCACATCTCTGACCGGGATCTGCTCGGGACATATCTGGCCGAGATCGGCCGCGTCCCCTTGCTGACCGCGGAGCAGGAGGTCGAGCTGGCCAAGCGTATCGAGGCGGGGTTGTTCGCCGAGCAGTTGCTCGACAGCGGGCGGCCCGAGCCGAAGATCGCGAATGCGACCGACGAGGAGCTGGAGCGAATCGCGATCTCGGGACGGCGGGCCAAGGACGAATTCATCCAGGCCAATCTGCGCCTCGTGGTCGCGGTCGCGAGGAAATACTCCGGACGGGGAATGCCGCTGATCGATCTTGTGCAGGAGGGCAACCTCGGTCTGGTCCGCGCGGTGGAGAAGTTCGACTATCGCCGGGGATACAAGTTCTCGACCTACGCCACCTGGTGGATCAGGCAGTCGGTGGGCCGCTCGATCCACGAGCAGGCGCGGCCGGTGCGGCTGCCCACCCACGCGGGCGAGCAGATGACGCGGCTCATGCGGGTGCGCAGGGACATGCTGGCGGAGTTCGACGCAGAGCCGACCGACGCCGACCTCGCCGAGGTGCTCGACCTGCCGATCGAGCGGGTGCAGGAGCTGCGCCGCTGGGCCTCCGACCCGGTCTCCCTCCAGCTCGGCGTGGGCGACGAGGACGAGACCGAGCTCGGTGACATGATCGCCGACGAGACCTGGGCGGACCCCGAGCAGCAGGCCATGGCCACGCTGGAGAAGGAGCGCCTGGAGGAGTGGCTGACCGGCCTGGAGGGCCAGATGCGCGAGATGCTGCGCTGGCGGTACGGCCTGGTGGACGGCCGCGAGCACACCCTCACCGAGGTGGGGGAGCGCTACGGCATCGGCCGTGACCGCGCCCGGCGCATCGAGCGCGACGCGCTGGTGCGGCTGCGCAAGATGGCCAGCGCCGCGTAACACGCGCCCCCACACCGGCCGGTTCGTCACGCGGGGCGGGCGTTCGCCCCGCGTGCCGGCCGCCTCGCCGCTACGAGGCTTCGCCGTCGAGCCCCAGCGCGTGCGCGTTTCCGGCGCACCAGTCGGAGAAGCCGGGGGGCGGTGGCCGATGGTGGCGGCGATGCTCTCGACCTGCCCCGCGATGGTGAACGTCTCGTCGCCGGTGAGGGTGTAGGTCCGGCCTTCGTGGCCGTTCTCGGTCAGCACGAGGGCGGCGACGGCCGCGACAGCAGGCTCGTGAGGCTCTGGCTGACCGACGCGGGCCGAGCGCTCCGGGAGCCGGTCGCGGCCGAGCGCCATGGCCTGGAGGAGAAGATCACCGCCGGGCTCACCGAGGCCGAGATCCGCAAGCTGATGACCGCGCTGGGCAAGGTCTACGAGTCGGCCAGAGCTCTGCTGTGAGCAGGGCATCGTGACGCGCACCCTCTTTGGGGGTGCGCGTTTTGTCGTTCCAGACACATCCGAAACAGGCCCGAAACACGGTGGTGGCGAGTTTCACACATGTGAAACACACATGGTCGTGGGCTGAAACGGCGGAAGAACACGCTGTCGCCAACGTCAGTGCGCCAGCCGGCCGAGGTTGCCCGGGAGGAAGTCACTGCGGGAGTGATAACGGCCATACGCCAAATGTAAGGAGGGCCGCGTCGGTGAAGATCGATACCGGCACCACCGCCTGGATGATCACAGCCACCGCTCTGGTGCTGCTGATGACGCCCGGGCTCGCGTTCTTCTACGGGGGCATGACCAGGGCGAAGAGCGTCCTGAACATGATGATGATGTCTTTCGTCAGCATCATCACCATCACCCTCGCCTGGGTCCTGTACGGCCACTCGCTGGCCTTCGACGCCTTCGGCGACGGTGACAACTTCATCAACAAGCTCGTGGGCGGGGGAGACGCCCTTGGCCTGCAGAGCCTGATCGACACGCCCACCGCGGACGACGGCACCGGTATGCCGAGCCTGGTGTTCTCGGCCTTCCAGCTCACCTTCGCGATCATCACCGTGGCTCTCATCAGCGGCGCCATCGCCGACCGCGCGAAGTTCGGCGCGTGGGTCGTCTTCGGCCTCGCCTGGGCGACGATCGTCTACTTCCCCGTGGCCCACTGGGTCTGGGGCGGCGGCTGGCTGGCGAACCTCGGCATCGAGGACTTCGCGGGAGGCACGGTCGTCCACGTGAACGCCGGTGCCGCCGGCCTCGCGCTGGCGCTGGTGCTCGGCAAGCGCACCGGGTGGCGCAAGGACCCGATGCGGCCGCACAACCTGACCCTGGTCCTGCTCGGCGTGGGTCTGCTGTGGTTCGGCTGGTTCGGCTTCAACGCGGGCTCCGAGCTCGCCGTCGACGGCACCGCCGGCCTCGCCTTCATGAACACCCAGGTCGCCACGGCCGCCGCCGCCGGTGCCTGGATCCTCGTGGAGAAGCTGCGCGACGGCCACTCCACCACCCTCGGCGTCGCCTCCGGCGCCGTCGCCGGCCTCGTCGCCATCACCCCCGCCTGTGGCTTCATCGACCCGTGGGCGGCGCTCGTGCTCGGCCTCGTCGCCGGCGCGGTCTGCGCGTACGCGGTCGGCCTGAAGTATCGCCTCGGCTTCGACGACTCGCTCGACGTGGTCGGCGTGCACCTGGTCGGCGGCGCGATCGGCGCGGTCGCGCTCGGTATCATCGCCCGCTACCCCTTCGCGGACGGCCAGAACCAGGGCCTCATCTACGGCGGCCCGATCTCGCAGCTCGGCGTGCAGGCCCTCGGTCCTGTCGCGGTCGGCCTCTACTCCTTCATCATGGCGTATGTCATCGGGAAGATCATCGACAAGACGATGGGCTTCCGGATCAACCAGGAGGACGAGGTCACCGGCATCGACATCACGACTCACGCCGAGACCGGGTACGACCTCGGCACCGTCCACTCCTCGGGAGTGGCCTCAGTCAACGGGCCCGTGCCCGCGCCTGCGAAGAAGGTCGACGCATGAAACTCATCACCGCAGTCATCAAGCCGTTCAAACTGGACGACGTGAAGGCCGCCCTGGAGCAGTTCGGCATCAAGGGAATGACCGTCTCGGAGGCCAGCGGCTACGGCCGTCAGCGCGGCCACACCGAGGTCTACCGCGGCGCCGAGTACCAGGTCGACCTGGTGCCCAAGGTCCGGGTCGAGGTCCTCGCCGAGGAGGACGACGCCGAGGACGTCATCGACGTCATCGTCAAGGCGGCCCAGACCGGCAAGATCGGCGACGGCAAGGTCTGGTCGGTCCCCGTGGACACCGTCGTCCGGGTCCGCACCGGGGAGCGCGGGCCGGAGGCGCTGTAACCGGATGATGAGAGGGGAGGCGCGCTCGTTCGCCGCGGTCCGCAAGGACAGGGCCGCGGACATCGACAGATGGCTCACCGATCTGTTCCGCACGGCGGCGACACGGCCGTACGCGCGGGAGGGCGGATCGGGAGGGAAGGGCGGCTTCCCCGACGAGCGTGGCCCCGCCGCCTCCCACGGGATCGGCCCCACTGGAATCGGACACAGCGGGGCCGCTCCCAACGGGATCAGCGGGGTCGCCCTCGTCGCGGTCGGCAGCCTGGGGCGGGGCGAGCTCGCCCCGGGCAGCGACCTCGACCTGGTCCTGCTGCACGACGGCCGCGACGATGTGGCGAAGATCGCCGACCGCATCTGGTATCCCATCTGGGACTCCGGAATCGGCCTCGACCACTCGGTCCGTACGGTGGACGAGGCGGTGAAGGTCGCCAGGGAGGACCTCAAGGCCGTGCTGGGCCTGATCCAGGCGCGCCACGTCGTGGGGGACCCAGAGCTGACCAGGGCCGTACGGGAGGCCGTGCTCGCCGAGTGGCGGGCCGACTCCCGGCGCAGGCTCGCCGAGCTGCGCTCCTCGGCCGACAAGCGCGCCGAGGTCGGCGGTGAGCTGGCCTTCCTGCTCGAACCCGATCTCAAGGACTCCAGGGGCGGGCTACGCGACGTGCAGGCGATGCAGGCCGTGGCCGCCGCCTGGGTCGCCTCGGCCCCCGGCCCGCGGGTCCGGGAGGCGTACGAGCTGCTGCTGGATATCAGGCACGGGCTGCACCTGGTCACCGCGCGCGGCACCGACCGCCTGGTGCTCCAGGAACAGGACGCGGTCGCGGGCACACTGGGCCTGCTGGACGCCGAGGCGCTGATGCGCCGCCTGGCCGAGGCGGGGCGCACCATCTCCCACGCGTTCGACGCCACCTGGCGGACGGTCGACCGGCTGCTCACCGGTCCCGCGCCGCGGGGCCGCAGGCCGCTCGCCGACGGCGTGGTGGAGCACGGCGGCGAGGTCGTGCTGGCCCGCGGTGTCAACCCGCGCACCGACCCCACGCTCGTGCTGCGCGCCGCCGCGGCCGCCGCCGAGGCCGGGCTGCCGCTCGCGCCCGCGACGGTGAGCGCGCTCGCCGCGCAGTCGCCGCCCTTGCCCGTGCCGTGGCCTCCGGAGGCGCGCGGCGCGCTGGTCGCCCTGCTCGGCGCGGGGCGCGCGGCCGTGCCGGTCTGGGAGGAGCTCGACCAGGCCGGTGTGCTCGTGAAGCTCATCCCCGACTGGGAGCGGGTGCGGCACCGCCCCCAGCGCAACCCGGTCCACCGCTACACCGTGGACCGGCACCTCATCGAGACCGCGGCCGGGGCCGCGGCCTTCACCCGCGAGGTGTCCCGTCCCGACCTGCTGCTGATCTCGGCGCTCCTGCACGACGTCGGCAAGGGCTGGCCGGGCGATCACTCCACCACAGGTGAGATCGTCGCCAGGGACATCGGCACCCGCATGGGCCTGCCGCCGGCGGACGTGGACATCCTCGCCACCGTGGTGCGTCATCACCTGCTGCTGCCGGAGACCGCCACCCGGCGCGACCTGGACGACCCGGTCACCATCTCCAGGGTCGCGGAGGCCGTCGGGTCCCGGGAGGTGCTCGAACTGCTGGCCGCGCTGGCGGTGGCCGATGGCAACGCCACCGGCCCGGCCGCATGGAACTCCTGGAAGGCGTCCCTGGTCTCCGACCTGGTCCGGCGGGTGCGGTCGGTGCTGTCCGGCACGCCGCCGATGCCCGCGCCCGTGCTCTCCCCCGAACAGGCGGCGCTCGCCCGGCACGGCGGCGGCGCGGTGCGGGTGAACGGGAGCGCGGTCACCGTGGTCGCGCCCGACCGGCCGGGCCTGCTGTGGCGGGCGGCCGGGGTGCTCGCGGCGCACCGCATGGCGGTCCGCTCCGCCTCCGCCGCGTCGGCCGGGTCGACGGCGGTCATCGAGTTCGTCGTCGTCCCCGAGTACGGCACGCCGCCCGACCCGGCGACGCTGGAGGCCGACCTGCGCCTCGTGCTGGCCGGCCGGCTCGACATCGAGCAGCGCCTGGCCCGGCGGGCGAGGTCGATGCGCCCGTCGCGAGTGCCGGTCGCGCCGCCCCGGGTCACCCTGGTGGACGACGCGTCGCTCACGGCCAGCGTGGTGGAGGTGCGGGCGCACGACAGACCCGGGCTGCTGTGGCGGATCGGCCGTGCTTTCGGCGACTGCGGCCTTGACGTACGCGCCGCGCGTGTGGAGACTCTGGGCGCAGAAGCGGTGGATGTCTTCTATGTGGCGGATCGAATGGGTCGTCCCATTCTCGATGAGCAACAGCGGATCCAGGTGCGAGAGCACGTGCTTGCGGCACTCAGATGACGTAAGTAACGATCCTCACCTCTTGGTAACAATTGGGGTGCTGCGGTAGGGGTAGGGCCGCTCCCCGTCGTGACCTTGTGGTCGAATTGTCCCCGCTTATACAGCTGTGTCACTTCATGCTGTCCAGACGCGTGAAGGCAGGCCGAACGATGGCGGGGCCGGTGAGCATGGAGCAGTCGAATACCGATAACCGCAGGCGACGGAGTCGTCTCTCGCCGCGCAACTGGAGAGTGCCGACACGTCTGACCGCGCTGATCCTCGCCCCGACGCTCGTGGCCGTGCTCCTCGCCGGTGTCCGCGTCGTGGGTTCGATCGACAGCCTGACGGCCTACCAGCGGACCAGGTCGGCGGCGGAATACTCGGTGCACCTGCGGGATCTGGCCGAGCAGCTGGCTCTCGAGCGCGACCTGTTCGTCTGGGGCGGCAACACCAGCCGCAAGTTCAACGTCGACGGGGAGACCGTCGTGACCCGCGCCCAGCAGCGCGCGGCGGTCGACCCGCTCATCGCCCAGGTGAAGGCCGACCTCAAGAACATCGACGAGGAATACGGCACCCGTGCGGTGGAGCAGGCCCAGCAGCTCGAGAGCCGCCTCTCGAGCCTCGCGGGCATCCGCAAGAACGGCGCGCCGGAGGACTTCAGCGCCGTGATCGCCAACGTCCTGCGCCTGCACGACGAACTGGGCAACAACGACGACAACGCCGCGATCCTGGGCAACCTCCGCGCCCTCAGCGCCCTGGCCCACGCCAAGGAGGAGGCCGCGCTGCAGCGGGCCATCCTCACCCGTGAGCTGCTGGAGCGCAACCAGGTCTTCACCACGTTCGAGCTGGAGGACTTCCTGGCCTCCCAGTCGCGTCAGCAGAGCGCCCTGGCGACGTTCTACACCGAGGCCCCGGCGGCCGAGGCGAGCCGCCTGGTCACCCTTCTCGGCGACAAGGACGTGGTCAACAGCGAGCTGACCAAGTCGTGGGCGCTCACGCTCGGCCTGCAGAACCAGTCCCTCAGCCGCTATCGGAGCAGGGACAGGACGGCCCAGACGTGGTTCCAGGACAGCACGAAGGCGATCGAGCAGATGGCGGCCGTCGAGGGCCGCGTGTCGGACCTGGTGCAGAGCCGCGCCCGCGACCTGCAGTCGGTCGAGCAGCGCAACGCCCTCATCGCCGGTGGCCTGATCCTCGCGCTCCTCGTGCTCGTGCTCGTCACGACCGTGCTCATCGCGCGGTCGATGGTGCTGCCGCTGCGCCGCCTGCGGGCGGAGGCGCTCGACATCGCGGGGCGGAGGCTGCCGGGCATCGTCCGCCAGATGCGCGAGTCCGAGGACCCCGAGCGCGAGGCCCACGTGCAGCCGATCCCGGTCGACAGCAGCGACGAGATCGGCGAGGTGGCGCAGGCGTTCGACGAGGTCCACACGCAGGCCGTGCGCCTGGCCGCCGAGGAGTCCCGCCTGCGCGCCAACGTCAACGCGATGTTCGTCAACCTCTCCCGCCGTACGCAGACGCTGGTGGAGCGGCAGATCTCGCTGATCGACGGCCTGGAGCGGGGCGAGGAGGACGGCCGGCGTCTGGCCGACCTCTTCAAGCTGGACCACCTGGCCACGCGCATGCGCCGCAACAGTGAGAACCTCCTGGTCCTCGCCGGTCACGAGCCGCCGCGCAAGCGGAGCCAGCCCGCCCGGCTGGTCGACGTGGTGCGCGCCTCGCTGTCGGAGGTCGAGGACTACGAGCGGGTCGTCGTGCGGGTCCCCCGGACGATCGCGATCGCCGGGCACGCCGCGAACGATGTCGTCCACCTGCTCGCGGAGCTGGTCGAGAACGCCATCGCCTTCTCGCCGCGCAACACCAAGGTGGTCGTCTCCACCAGCCCTGTCGAGGGCGGCGCCGTGATGCTCGGCGTCACCGACGCGGGCATCGGCATGTCGCCGGAAGAACTCGCCGAGATCAACCGCCGCCTGGCCGAGCCGCCCACGATCGACGTCTCGGTGTCCCGGCGGATGGGCCTGTTCGTGGTCGGCCGCCTCGCGCTGCGGCACGGCATCCGCGTGCAGCTGCGCCGGGGCGACGGCGCTGGCGTCATCGCGATGGTGCTGTTCCCCTCCCAGCTCATCTCCAACGCCGACCAGCCGGTGGTGCCGCGTCCCTCCGTACCCGCCGGGCAGACGGCGTCCGGACTGCCGGCGCGGCAGGCGTTCGCCGAGCCGGACCCGCTGGGCCCGGCCGCGCCGGGGGCCGGTTCGTTCGAACCCTGGAGCCCGGGCAACGGCGCGGCGGGCGGCGTCGGAGCCCGCAGGCCCTCGGCCGCCGCCGGGAACGGTCCCGGCGGGAACGGGCTGAGCGGAGCCGGCGGCAACGGCACGGGCGGGTTCGCCGCGTTCGGCGCGCCGACGCTGGACGCGCCCGCAGAGAGCGCCTACGGGGACAGCGCCTACCGGGACAGCGCCTACGGGGAGAGCTCGTTCGGCGAGCACTCGGGGCCGCATTCGATGCCGGGCCGGGCCGGAAGGGCGCCGGAGGGCGACATACCCCGTCCGGCGTTCGGCGAGCAGCCCGGGTCGTCGTGGCCGTCGTCGTTCCCCGAAAGCGGACCGCAGAGCGGATCCCCCGGCGGCTCCGTGAGCGGCCCCCTGAGCGGCCCCCTGAGCGGCTCCGTGAGCGGATCGCAGAGTGGCTCGCAGGGCGGTGCGGCGAGCGGGGGCGGCGACGACCGCTCGGAGCACTCGTGGCCGTCGCTGCCCACCGGGCCGAACGCGCTGCCGCAGCGGGGCGCGTCCAGGGGCCCCACGGCCTTCTCGCCGTCGAGCACCGGGCCGAACGCGTTCTCGCCGTCCAGCACGGGGCCGACGGGGTTCCCTCAGCCGGGCTCCCCGTCGAGCACGGGCCCGAACGCGTTCTCGCCGTCGAGCACCGGGCCGAACGCGTTCTCGCCGTCCAGCACGGGGCCGACGGGGTTCCCTCAGCCGGGCTCCCCGTCGAGCACGGGCCCGAACGCGTTCTCGCCGTCGAGCACCGGGCCGAACGCCTTCTCGCCGTCCAGCACCGGGCCGAACGCCTTCCCCGGTGCGGCGTCGTCCGCGGGAACGGCCGAGGACGCCGCGGCGGCCACGGGGTCGCTGCCGTCGGTGGAGGAGTCGCCGCTGGAGCAGGGTGAGGAGTTCCTGCCGATCTTCGCCTCGGTCGAGTCGGCGTGGTTCCGTCGTCCCTCCGACACCGGCCCGCAGGCCGCGCCGGCGGCGCGGACCGGGGCGGACGCGGAGAACGCCGGGGAGAAGCCCGGAGAGACCACCGGGGAGATCGCGAGGGTGCCTGGTTCCGGCCCCGCCCCGAGGCCCGCCGCCGCCCCGCAGGCGCAGGGCGGGAACCCCGGTGCGTGGCGGTCGCGGGCCGACAGCGGCTTCCAGGCCGCGGCCAGCGCCCGTGACCCCCTGCTGGGCGGCGTGACCGCGGCGGGCTTGCCGAAGCGCACGCCGAAGGCCAACCTGGTGCCGGGTTCGGTGGGCGCGGACGGCCCCGCCGCCGCGGCCCCGCGCCCCCCGGTCTCGGCCGACGCGGTGCGCAGCCGCCTGTCCAGCTTCCAGCAGGGTGTGAGGCGAGGCCGGGCCGAGACGGCCGGAGGGCTCGCCGAAGGGTCGGGTAAAGAGGAGGAGGGCTCGTGACTGAGCTGAGCGTGGAAGCACGCAGGTTCGACTGGCTGATCACCGAGTTCGTCGGCAGCACGCCTGGCGTGGCGCATGCGGTGGTGGTGTCGTCGGACGGCCTGCGGCTGGCCCAATCGGACGGCTTTCCGCCTGACCGCGCCGACCAGCTCGCGGCCGTCGCCGCCGGCCTGCTCAGCCTCACCGTCGGCGCCTCGCGGGTGTTCGAGGGAGGCGCGGTGACGCAGACCGTCGTCGAGATGCAGCGGGGACTGCTGCTCGTGATGGCGATCAGCGACGGCTCCTGCCTCGCGGTGCTCGCCGCACCGGACTGCGACATGGGCCTGGTGGCCTACCAGATGACCCTGCTCGTCGAACGAGCAGGTCAGGTGCTCACTCCGGCGCTGCGCGCCGAGCTGCAGACGTCGCGGCGATGACAAGAGGAGAGGGCCGTGCGTGATCGTGACGGGACAGAGGACGAGCCCCTGTTCCGTCCGTACGCCGTCACCGGTGGCCGATCCGAGCCGCGTTACCACATGGCGATGGAAACCCTCGTATCATCGGTGACCTTGAAGAGCAACGATTATTCTCTGCTCAGCCCAGAGCAGGAATCAATCATGATGCTATGTCGTTCCGTACGATCGGTCGCGGAGATCTCGGCACTGCTCCGGGTCCCGCTCGGCGTGGCCCGCGTGCTCATCGCCGACATGGCCGACGAGGGTCTGGTCCGCCTGCACATGCCGCAGCTGAACCAGGGACAGCCAGACCTCAACCTGCTCGAAAGGGTGCTCAGTGGACTACGCAGGCTCTAGCCGTGGTCTTACCTCGACGAAGATCGTCGTGGCGGGTGGGTTCGGCGTCGGGAAGACGACCTTCGTCGGTGCCGTCTCCGAGATCCTGCCGCTGACGACCGAGGCCGTGATGACCGACGCCAGTGCGGGCATCGACGACCTCGGGCTCACGCCGAACAAGACGACCACCACGGTCGCCATGGACTTCGGCCGGCTCTCGCTCGACCAGGACCTCATCCTCTATCTGTTCGGCACGCCGGGCCAGCACCGCTTCTGGTTCATGTGGGACGACCTCGTCCGTGGCGCCATCGGCGCGGTCGTGCTCGTCGACAGCCGCAGGCTCGCCGACTGCTTCCCGGCCATCGACTACTTCGAGGAGGCCCAGCTTCCCTTCCTGGTCGCGATGAACGGCTGGGAGGGGCAGTTCCTCCACTCGGAAGAAGAGGTCCGTGAGGCGCTGTCGCTGCCTCCGCACGTCCCCGTCGTCCGTACGGACGCGCGCTCGCGGGAGGCCGTCAAGTCCACGCTCATCAGCCTGGTCGAATACGTGCTCACCGTCCGGGCCGCGTACGGCAGACAGTACTGAGACGGAACACGGCGTGTTCCAGGAAGACCGCGCCCCGAGGCTCGGGGCGGCGAGGGCGGCATCCCGGTGGGTGCCGCCCTCGCGGCGTCCGGCCAGGGCACGGCGCCGGGGCGGGATTCTTTGCCTTCGGGGGCCTCATCCCCAGGACCCGCGACTACCCGGCAGGGCAGAATTCGGTATTGATGCTGACCCGATATTTAACCAAATAACATCATCTACATGCCTGTCTAGGCTGTTTGTGCACGGGTGTTCGGTTGGCCTCCCTGGTGTCGGTGTGCTGCAATTACCCTCGCCTGCAGGATGTCTCGCACGTCACGCCAGCCACATCCGTGCTGAGACACTCCCCCTGTGCGCACATACTGCGAGAGGTTGCAAAGCCTGTGAGGACACAAGACCCCCGGACCGACGAGAGCCCCGGGACCGGGGTTCCGGCTGAGCAGGAGCCCGACGAGGGTAGTCGTTTTCTCCTGCGCAACTGGCGCGTGCGCTCCAGGCTTGTCGCGCTGATCCTCATCCCCACCGCGGCGGCGCTGCTGCTCGGCGGTCTGCGGGTGGTCACGTCGGTGAACACGGCGGCCGAGTATCAGCAGATCAGTGACCTGGCGCGACTCGTCGACAAGGTCGCGGGCCTCACCCACGAGTTGCAGTCGGAACGCGACCGCGCCGCCTGGAACGCGACGCTCGGCCATCCGGCGAAGGCGACCGCCGCGGTCAAGGCGCAGACCCTGCTCACCAACAAGGCGGCCACCGCCGTACGCAACCTGGCCAACGAGGTCAGGACGAAGGTGAGCACCCGCGCCTCCGACGAGATCGACCACATCATCGGCAAGCTCGACGGCGTGGAGGTCCTGCGGAGCCAGGCCATGCAGGGGAACCTGCAGCCGAGCGCCGTGCTCGACCAGTACACCCTCGTCATCGAGACCCTGCTGGCCCTGCAGGACGAGCTGGCCAAGAGCACGCAGGACGACCGGCTCGCCGCCTCGTCCGTCACGCTGGCCGCGCTCGCCCGCGCGAAGGAGAGCGCCTCCATCCAGCGCGGCCTGCTGACCACGGTGCTGCCCAACGGCCGCTTCGAGCAGGCCCAGCTGCAGAACTTCCTCGGCGCCGTGTCCGCCCAGGACAGCGACCTGCGCGCCTTCCGCAAGAGCGCCACCCCCGCGGAACGCGCCGACTACGACAACACGGTCACAGGTGGCCAGGTAGACCAGGCGGAGTTCATCCGCACGCTGGTGCTCGACCGCGCCAACGCGGGCTTCCCGCTCAAGGGCCTGGACCTGTCCGTGCGCGACGACACGCGCCTCTGGTACGACGCGATGTCGCAGCCCATCAACCGGATGCGCACCGTCGAGGCCAAGCTGACCTCCTCCATCGTGGCGCGGAGCCAGACGCTGAAGGACGACGAGCAGCAGCGGGCCATCATCGTGGCCGTCGCCGTCGCCCTCCTGCTGATCGCGGTTCTGCTCGTCACCACCGGCGTCGCCCGCTCGCTCGTACGCCCGCTGCGGCGGCTGCGCTCCGAGGCGCTGGAGATCGCCGGCAGCCGCCTGCCCGACACGGTCCAGAAGCTGCGGGAGGCCGGCGACTCCGCCGAGGTCCCGCCGATCGCCCCGATCCAGGTGGTCGGCCGCGACGAGATCGGTGAAGTCGCGCGGGCCTTCGACGAGGTCCACCGCGAGGCGATCCGGCTGGCGGGTGACGAGGCCCGGCTGCGGAGCAACGTCAACGCGATGTTCGTGAACCTGTCGCGCCGTACGCAGACGCTGGTGGAACGCCAGCTGTCCCTGATCGACGGCCTGGAGCAGGGCGAGCAGGACGAGCAGCGGCTCGGGAACCTGTTCAAGCTCGACCACCTGGCGACCCGCATGCGCCGCAACAGTGAGAACCTGCTGGTTCTCGCCGGACAGGAGCCCGCACGCCGCTGGGGCCAGCCGGTGCCCATCGTCGACGTCGTACGCGCCTCGCTGTCGGAGGTGGAGGGCTACGAACGCGTCGACATCCAGGTGCAGGCCGGAGCGTCGGTCGTCGGCCAGTCGGTCAACGACGTCGTCCACCTCGTGGCCGAGCTGGTGGAGAACGCCATCTCCTTCTCGCCCCGCGACACCAAGGTCACGGTGTCGAGCAACCGCATCGACGGCGGCGGCCTGATCATCTCGGTCAGCGACCAGGGCATCGGCATGACCCCCGAGGAGCTGGCCCAGACCAACTACCGGCTCGCCAACCCGCCGGTCGTCGACGTGTCGGTGTCCCGCCGCATGGGCCTGTTCGTGGTCGGTCGTCTGGCGTTGCGTCACGGCATCCGCGTGCAGCTGCGCCAGCAGGACACCGGCGGCCTGACGGCCATGGTGCTGCTGCCCGAGGCGCTGCTGGCCAGCGCCGGCCCGGCGTTCCCCGGCGTGCCGGGCATGCCGCAGCCGGAGCTGACCAGCCCGATGCCGGCGGTCGGCACCGGGCCGCAGTTCGGCGCCTCCGTGTTCGGCAACGCCCCGGCCCTCGCCAGCCCGACGCCGTTCGAGAACCCGCCGCGCACCCCGGTGTTCGGCGCGGACGCGCCCGGTGTCGGCGCCCCGGGCGCGGATCCCTTCGAGCGCGGGCCCTTCGAGTCGTTCCCGCGGGAGACCGTCGGCTTCGACCCCGACCCGTTCGCCCGCAACCCGTTCGAGCCGCCGCCGGGCCGCGGCGCCGACGCCGACCCGTTCGCGCGCAACCCGTTCGAGGCGGGCGGTGCGGGGCGGCCGGGCGAGCCGTCCGATCCCTTCGCTCGCAACCCCTTCGACACCGGCGGGTTCGGCCAGGGCGGGCAGTCCGACCCGTTCGCCCGCAGCCCGTTCGAGTCGGGGCCGTTCGACCGGGCGGCCTTCGACAAGACGCCGGTCGAGAGGACGGCGCCGGAGCGGGACCCGTTCGAGACGGCGACGTTCGACTCGGGACCGTTCGACGCCAGCCCCTTCGACACCAACCCGTTCAGCCGGGGTCATGTCGGCGAGGCCCCCGTGGACACGCCCTGGCCCGGCCACCTGCCCCCTCCGGGAGGCGGCGGCTCCTGGCCCGGCGCGTCGCAGGACGACGGCGCGGGCTGGCCCGGCCGGACCGGCCGCGGCGGGTTCGAAGGCGACGACAACACCGGCCCGCTGCCGGTGGTGCGGACCTCGCCGCTGGAGTCGGAGGAGGAGTTCCTGCCGATCTTCGCAGCGGTCGAGTCGGACTGGTTCAAGAAGGTCGACCTCCCGGCGGACAAGAACGACTCGGACGGCGAGTCCGCCGCCGACACCAGGAGCTGGTCGTCCCCGGCGGACGCCGGCTGGCAGGCGGCCAAGGCGGCCAGCGAGCCGGCCCTGGGCGGGGTCACCTCGTCCGGCCTGCCCAAGCGGGTGCCCAAGGCCAACCTGGTGCCCGGCTCGGCCACGGCTCCCACCCCTTCCGCGGAGCCCGCCGCGGCAGCGGCGGCCGCCCCGCCGCCGCCCCCGCCCGTGCTCTCGCCCGAGCGGGTGCGCAGCAGACTCTCCAGCTTCCAGCAGGGCATCCGGCAGGGCCGGGCCGTCGCCCGCGGGGAGGCCGGGGAGGACCAGGGATATCCCGGGGCGGCGCCCCTGGGCACGCCCGATGCCCAGGACAGTGAGAAGGAGGACTGATGAGGGAAATGAGCCAGGCCGCGCGCGGCATCAACTGGTTGATCACGGACTTCGTGAACAACGTGCCGGGTGTGGCGCACACCGTGGTGGTGTCGGCCGACGGGTTGCCTCTCGCGTTCTCGGACGGCTTTCCGAAGGACCGGGCGGATCAGCTGGCGGCGGTGGCGGCCGGGTTGATCAGCTTGACGCAGGGTGCGTCGCGGGTGTTCGAGGGTGGCCCGGTGACGCAGACGGTGGTGGAGATGCAGCGGGGGCTGTTGCTGATCATGTCGATCAGTGACGGGTCCTGTCTGGCGGTGCTGGCGGCTGCCGATTCCGATCTGGGTCTGGTGGCCTATCAGATGACGTTGCTGGTCGAGCGGGCGGGTCAGGTGCTGACTCCCGCGGTCCGCGCCGAGCTCCAGGCGTCTCACCCGCGGTGACGGAAGACTCCGCGAAGTGAGGCACGCGGTGGAGGACAGATCGGGGAAGACGCCCTGAGCGGGCGGCCTGGACAGGTCGCCGGGTTCCGGAGCGAGAGCGAAAAGGTCAGGAGGACGCTGTGGCAGGCGGCGGCTGGAACAACGAGGCCTATCCGCCGGTGGGCGACCACCGGCAGTACGGCGGCACGAACCCCGTCCCGACGCCGGCGCCGACGGAGCAGAGCTCGCTGGTGCGGCCGTACGCCGTCACCGGCGGGCGTACGGCTCCTCGGCTCCAGCTCGCCATGGAGGCCCTCGTGTCCTCCGCCACGGTGATGCATCAGGACCTCTCCACGCTCACCCCGGAACGCCAGGCGATCAGCACGCTGTGCCGTCAGGTGCGGTCGGTGGCCGAGGTGTCGGCGTTGCTGCGGATTCCGCTGGGTGTGGTTCGCGTGGTGATCGCGGACATGGCGGCGGAGGGGCTGGTGCATGTGCATCAGCCGCAGTTGGAGGCCGGTAAGCCGGATCTGAACTTGCTGGAAAGGGTGCTCAGTGGACTTCGCAGGCTCTAGCCGGGGGTTGACGTCGACGAAGATCGTCGTTGCGGGGGGCTTCGGTGTGGGGAAGACGACCTTCGTGGGGGCGGTTTCGGAGATCGTGCCGTTGACGACGGAGGCGGTGATGACCGATGCGTCGGCGGGGGTGGACGATGTGGGGTTGGTGCCGCACAAGACGACGACGACGGTGGCGATGGATTTCGGTCGTGTGTCGTTGGACCGGGATCTGATTTTGTATTTGTTCGGTACGCCGGGTCAGCATCGGTTCTGGTTCATGTGGGATGACCTGGTGCGGGGGGCGATCGGTGCGGTGGTGCTGGTCGACACGCGGCGGTTGGCGGACAGTTTCCCGGCGGTGGACTACTTCGAGGAGGCGCGTCTGCCGTTCGTCGTGGGCGTGAACGGCTTCGACGGGCAGTACCCGCACGCCGAGGAGGAGGTGCGGGAGGCGATGACGCTGGCGCCGCACATCCCGATCGTCCGCACCGACGCCCGTGACCGCGAATCGGTCAAAAGCACTCTCATCACGCTGGTCGAGCACGCGCTCACCATGCGGGTCGCCGTACCCGGCTCCAACCTTCACCAGGGTCGCGTCTGACCGACCGGGCCCTGCCGCGGGTGGCCCCGGCGGCGCTCGCGCGACCCCATGGAAACTCCTCGCAGGGCTCGGGCTTTCCATGGGGCCCGGGAACGGCTCAGCGGGACAGTCAGCGGGGCAGGGCCTCGATCAGGCTCGCCCCGGCGGGCAGCGGCAGAATGCGGGAGAGCGTGAAGCCGGCCTCGCCGAGCAGCCGGGTGAACTCACTCGTCGTGCGCTCCATCCCGCCGTTCGTCAGGGCGAGCATGCGCATGTCGAGGTCCTTGCCGATGTGCGGTGTGGCGTCGTCCGGCAGCACCATCTCCAGAAGCAGCAGCCGGGCGTGGCCGGGCATCGCCTTCCGCACGTTGCCGAGGATGCGCAGGCTGTCCTCGTCGCTCCAGTTGTGGATGACGCTGGCCAGCAGATAGAGGTCGGCGCCGGCGGGCACGCTCTCGAAGAAGTCGCCGCCCTCGAACTCGCATCGGTCGGCGAGGCCCCGCGCGGTCATGGCCGCCCTGCCGTTCTCCACCACGTGCGCGATGTCGAAGAGCACGCCGCGCATGTCCGGGTGTCGTTCGAGCACCGCCGCCAGCAGGTGCCCGGTCCCCCCGGCGATGTCCACGAACGTCTTCACGCCGGTGAAGTCGTAGGTGGTGGCCAGGGCGGCCTCCAGCGGCGCCGCCCGGATGGCCATGTACTCGTTGAACAGGCGGGCGGCCTCGGGGCGCTCCTGGAGGTAGCCGTACAGGGGGCCGAACCGCGCGATGAAGGCGGACCGCCCGTCCCGCACGGTCTGCGCCAGGTTGCCCATGGCGTACCAGTAGCCGGGCTCGGCCGCCATGCGCAGGGCCGAGCGCATGCTGCCGGGCACGCCGTCGCGCAGCGTCTGGCCCTCCTCGGTCAGCTCGTACGTCTCCGGGGCGACGGAGCGGACCACGCCGATCGTCTCGAGTTCCCGCAGCAGGCGCGCGAGGGAGGGCTCGTGCGCGTCGCACGCCTTGGCGAGCTCCGGAACGCCCATGGGGCCGGAGGCCAGGTGTTCGGCGCAGTCCAGTTCGGCCATCGCGGCGAGGGCGGCGAACCGGGAGAGCCCGACGATGGCGTCCCACGCGGGGCCGGTGGAGTCGATCAATGCTTCTCCAGAACATTCGAGGTGGAGGAGCCGCCCCGGACCAGGCGGCCCACTTCGGCACGCAGCCGGACGAACGCGTCCAGCTGCCGCGTCGCGATCTGGTCGCGCGATTCGCCCAGGCCGACCGGCAGGTCGGCGGCGACGCGGGCGGGCGACCGGGTGAGGACGACCACCCGGTCGCCGACGTAGACGCTCTCGTCGATGTCGTGCGTGATGAGCAGGGTCGTCATGCCGTGATGCGCGCAGACCCGCAGCACCAGGTCTTCCAGGTCCTCGCGGGTCTGCGCGTCCACCGAGCCGAAGGGCTCGTCCATCAGCAGCAGGGACGGACGGTAGGCGAGAGCGCGGGCGATGGACACCCGCTGCTGCATTCCGCCGGACATCTCCCAGGGATACTTCTCCGCGGCGTCGGCCAGCCCGACCTGGTCGAGCGCGGCCATCGCCGCCTCCCTGCGGCGCTGCCGGTCCAGCCCGCGGCGGCGCAGCGGCAGCGCCACGTTGTTCGCGGCGGTCATCCAGGGGTAGAGCGAACGGCTGTAGTCCTGGAAGACGACGGCCAGGTTGTCGGGGATGCGGTCGACGGGCTTCCCGCCGATCAGCACCCGGCCACCGGTGGGGCGGATGAGACCGGCGACGGATCGCAGCAGGGTGGACTTGCCGCAGCCGGAAGGGCCCACGACGCAGACGAGCTCGCCCTCGGCGGCGCGGATGCTCACCCCGTCGAGAACGCGATGCGAGCCGTACGAGTGGACCAGATCGGTGATCTCGAGCACGATGCCTTCCTAGGTGGTCTGCCTGGCGTTCCTGTGCCAGGCGAGAACGCGCCGTTCCATCAGCAGGAACGCGGAGTTGAGCAGATATCCGAGGAGGCCGAGCACCACCAGGCAGCCCCACATGTCGGTGTAGAGGTAGGTGCGCTGCGCGGTCAGCAGCCGGTAGCCGAGGCCGCCTGAGCCGGCGAGGATCTCGGCGATGATCAGCAGGATCAGGGCCAGCGAGAGGGCCAGCCGCAGACCGGCGAAGATCTTGGGCATCGCGGCGGGAATGATCACTCTGGTGAGCCGCTCGGTCGTCGTGAATCCGAAGATGCGGGCGGTCTCCAGGTGCTGCCGGTCCACCGTACGGGTGCCGTCGATCGTGTTGAGGAGGATCGGCCAGATGATCCCGAACACGATCGTCGTGAGCTGCGCCGGCGTGCTCAGCTTCAGCAGGGCGAGGAAGAAGGGCACCAGCAGCGGCGGGGGCACGGCCCGGCCGAGGTGGATCAGCGGGTCGAGATAGCCGGCCAGGCGGGGGGAGCAGCCGATGGCGATTCCGGCGGCCACTCCGATGACCGCGGCCAGCGCCCACCCGGCGAACAGGCGGGCGAGGCTGGGGCCGAAGTCGTCCAGCGCCTGATCGGTCAGCAGGAGATGGGTGGCCGGGCCCGACAGCCACATCTCGCCCATCCGGGCCAGCGTCGCCGACGGGGGAGGGAAGAACGGCTGCTCGGCGGCGCGCGTGGCGATCTCCCAGATCACCAGCGTCACCGGAATCAGCCAGACACGGCCGACGGCTCTGATCACGTTCATCGGGCGGCTCCGGTGCGTACGTCGTGCCAGCGGAACAGCCTGCGTTCCACCGCGACCAGGGCGGTGTTGGACAGGACGCCGAACAGGCCGGCCCACAGGGCCGCGCCGAGCATCAGGTCCATCCGGTTGCCGCTCGCGGCCTCCGTGATGTAGATCCCGATCCCTTCCGATCCTCCGGCGAGCAGCTCCGCGCTGACCACGAGGATGACGGCGGTGCCGGCGGCGACGCGGATCCCGGTCGCGATGAACGGCGCCGCGCTGGGCAGCGCCACCCGGAGCAGCACGGACACCGGACCGAACCCGAAGCTGCGCAGGGTCTCCTTGGCGAGCGGGTCGACGTCCTGAAGCGCGTAGATCGTGTTGATGACGATGGGCCAGGACGCCGCGTAGACGACGACGGCCACTCTGAGATGCAGGTTGTCAGCGAAGATCAGAATCGCGAGCGGGATGATGGCGACCGAGGGAATGGGCCGCAGGAATTCGATCAGCGGCCGTACGGCCCGTTCCACGGGCGGCAGTGCCCCGAGCGCGAGCCCGGCCGGGACCGCCACCGCCACGGTCAGCAGCAGCCCGAGCCCCCACGCGGCGAGCGAGGCCCGCGCGTCGACGAGGAACTCCTGATCGACGAGCAGCTCCGCCGCGCCGCGAAGGATCGCGGACATCCGCGGCAGGAACCGGTCGTCGATCAGGCCGGTCGCGCCGACGACCTCGGCCGCGGCGAGGAACCCCGCGACGCCCGCGACGCCGCGGAGGACTCGTGCGTGTTTCATAGCAGGTGAGGGATCTCCGTCAGTTCGCCGGCGGCGGCAGGATCATCGACTTCACGTCGAGATCGTTCTTGATGTAGCCGTACTCCTTCATCAGGTCGGCCACACGCTGAAGGCGGCTCTCGCTGAGGGAGGTCGGGTAGGAGCCCAGCGAGATGACGGCCGCGGTGGCGGCGTCGATCTTCGTGTACTTGGGCAGCGTCTCCTCGACGATCTTGCGGTCCTTCGCGACGAGCTCCTGCGCCTTGCCGAGCGCCCGCTGGAACGCGGCGATCGCCTTCGGATATTTGCTCGCAGTGGCGTCGGTGGTGAACCAGCCGGCGATGGGAAGATTTTCGGTCGGACCGGTCATCTCGTCGACGATGATTCGGCCGCCCGCTTTCGATATCACGGTGATGAACGGCTCGACCCCCGCAATGGCGTCCACCTGGCCGTTTTCCAGGGCGGCGGGCATGTCGGGGAACGCCTTCTCCACGAACTGGTCCTGGGTCGCGGTCACCCCCGCGACCTTCATCTGCACCTCGGCGGTCAGCTGGCTGACGCTCTTGAGCACGTTGACCGCTATGGTCTTTCCCTTGAGGTCTGCGACCGTTTTGATCGGGGAGTCCTTTTTGACCATAATGACGAAAGCGCCGGGGGCGGCGCCGTAACTGTCCGCGACATACTTGAACTTCCCGGCGCCCTTGTCCTGGGCGAGGAAAGTGCCGACGTAGGCGCCGAGCGAGATGTCGAGGCTCCCGCCCAGCAGCTTCTGGGTGGCGACGGCGCCGCCGGCGACCACCTCGGGCTGGACCTCCAGGCCCTCCGCCTTGAAGAACCCTCTCTCGATCGCCACCTGTAATGGCGCGCTGTCCGGCACCGGGATGGTGCCCACCTTCAGCGTCGTCTTCTCCAGTCCGTTGCCCGAGGAAGAGGAGGACGTCGTGTCGGAGTTGCCGCAAGCGGAAGCGGTGAGCGCCAGAACGGCCGTGATGCCGACGGCGAGAGTACGCCTTATAAGCCCCATGGAAGCTCCTTGTCTGGAGTGTTGAGGTGGCCGCCCGGCGGGTGATCCCGCATAGACGGCGACGGGCGAGAGCGTACAGGAGCCGTACGGATTAGATGTGTTTGAGTCACGATTGTAGTCAAATTTAGTGCTAAATCACCTTCTGTCATCTTTTGGAATTACGGCCAGGGGGTTGGACCGGTTGCACGAGGGGAGATGTCGAACATTCCATGTCCGATATCGCCTTTCCCCAGCTTGTGGCCGTCCGATGGATTCGAGTTTAGGGTCGGACAAAACCTTGGACCGCTCCAATATCCCAAGCTCTTTGTCTATCTCGACGCCTTATGCTCAAATTGCCCGGTGATGTGGGGCTCCCGCATTAGAGCGACCCCGGAGCCTTATCCCCCCTGAGATTCAGCGCGAGAGGTTGCGCCAGTGAGGACAGCAACGATCGAGAGCGGTCGCCGCGCCGAGCCTGAACCGGTCGCCGAGCCCGCCGGCGGCGCGTCCTCGGTGGACGGCGGGCCGCCCGAAGCGCCCGCGACCGGCAACTCGATGCAGCTGAAGAACTGGCGGGTGCGCACCCGGCTCGTCGCGCTGGTCGTGCTGCCCACCGTGGTCGCGGTCCTGCTCGGCGGCCTGCGGGTGGCGAGCTCGATATCCAGCGCCGCCGAGTATCAGCGGGTGCGCGAGGCGGTCGAGCTCGTCGGCAACGTCGGCGTGCTCCTCCACGAGGTGCAGCTGGAGCGGGACCTGTCGATCAAGTACGTCGCGTCCGGCCGCCGTGACCGCGACCTGCTCGCGACCGTGAAGAACCAGCACGCCGCCGTGAACGCCGCCGTGCAGCAGTTGCGCGTCCGGGCCGGAACGAGCGGGGACGCGCTGGGCGGACTCGGCCGCGAGGACCTGTCGCGGGCCCTGGCCCGTCTCACGGACCTGACCGCGTTCCGGAAGATCGTGCTCGAGTCGCAGCTCCCGCCGCTGCGCGGCATCGACAACTACCGGCTCGTCACCGACGACCTGCTGAGGCTGTACGACGCGGCGGGCCAGGGCGTTCCGGACGAAGGGCTGTCCGCGAGCATCAAGGCGCTCGCGGCGCTCGCGCGGGCCAAGGAGGCGGTGTCGGAGCAGCGCGCGCTGCTCGCCCTGGGACTGGCCCAGCAGCGGCTCGACCCGGCCGAGCTCGACGCCTTCACCGGCGCGGCGGCGCGGGAGCAGAGCGAGCTGGCGGCCTTCGCCGCCGTGGCCACCACCGACGAGCGGCAGCTCTACAACGACACGGTCACCGACCAGAAGGTGGACCGCGCGAGGTTCTTCATCGACCGGGCGCTCTACCTCGTCCGCGCCGGGCTGCTCATCCGCAACGTCGGCGGCAGGGGAGGCGACGCCGACCGCTGGTTCGACGCGATCAGCGAGCAGGCCGACCTCATGCGCGACGTGATGTCCGGGCTGACCAAGTCGATCGTCACCCGGAGCGACGCCCTGCAGAGCTCCGACCGCAACGTGGCCATCGTCAGCATCACGATGGTCGTCATCGTCCTGCTGCTGGTCCTGCTCATCACCGCCGTCATGGCGCGCTCGCTCGTACGGCCGCTGCGGCGGCTGCGCAGCGAGGCGCTGGAGGTCGCCGGGCACCGCCTGCCCGCCATGGTGCAGCGGCTGCGCGAGTCGGAGGCCGACACCGCGGGGCAGGTCAAGGTGCAGCCGATCGGCGTCGCGTCCGCCGACGAGATCGGTGAGGTCGCGCGGGCCTTCGACGAGGTCCACCGCGAGGCGATCCGGCTGGCGGGTGACGAGGCCCGGCTGCGGAGCAACGTCAACGCGATGTTCGTGAACCTGTCGCGCCGCACCCAGACCCTCGTGGAGCGCCAGATCACCCTGATCGACGGTCTGGAGCAGGGCGAGCAGGACGAGAAGCGGCTCGCCGACCTGTTCAAGCTCGACCACCTGGCGACCCGCATGCGCCGCAACAGTGAGAACCTGCTGGTTCTCGCCGGGCAGGAGCCCGCACGCCGCTGGAGCCGGCCCGTCGAGATCACCGACGTCATCCGGGCGTCGCTGTCGGAGGTCGAGGGCTACGAGCGGGTGGTGCTGAACTTCCCCTCGGACGTCTCGATCGCCGGCCAGTCCGTCAACGACGTCATCCACCTGCTCGCGGAGCTGGTGGAGAACGCGCTGGCGTTCTCGGCCCGCGACACCCGCGTGGTGGTGTCGGGCAACCGGATCGACGGCGGGGGCGTGATGATCTCCGTCACCGACTCCGGCATCGGCATGACGTCGGAGGAGATCGCCCAGGCCAACTGGCGGCTGGCGAACCCGCCGGTGGTGGACGTGTCGGTGTCGCGCCGGATGGGCCTGTTCGTGGTCGGCCGTCTCGCCGCCCGCAACGGCATCAGAGTCCAGCTCAGGCCGCACGACGGAGGCGGGCTGACCGCCATGGTCCTGCTGCCGGAGACGATCATGGGCAGTCCGTCGCAGCCGGAGCCCTCCTACGCCGGCGCGTTCGCCCCTTCCTGGAGCCCGCGGCAGGCCGAGCAGGGGAAGGCCCAGCAGGGCATCGGAGGCGGCTGGGGTCGTCCGCAGCTCCCGGCCTCCGGGGTCGCCGCGCCGTCGCTCCACGATCCGCTCACGCGCATGCGCAACAGGTCCGGCATGGACGAAGCGGCGACCGGGCCTCTGCCGACGGTGACCGGGCCCGTGCCGACGCCGTTCGGCTCGACGACCGGCCCGGTCGCCATCCCCGGGCCGGTGCACGGCGCCCCCGTACAGCAGGGCGGCGTGCGTCAGAACGGAACGCAGACGGGACCGCAGACGGGACCGCAGACCGGGCCACAGACGGGACCGCAGTCCGAGGAGTATCTGCCGATCTTCGCCTCCGTCGAGTCCGCCTGGTTCCGCCGCACTCCCGCGGCCGACACCGGATCGGGCTGGCAGAACGTCTCACCCGTGGACGCCGGGTGGCAGGCCGCGGCGGCGGCCACCGAGAAGCCCGCCTCGGACGGCACGACCTCCTCGGGTCTGCCCAAGCGGGTGCCGAAGGCCAACCTGGTGCCCGGCTCGGCCGATCCGGCCGCGGCACCCGCGGCGCCCGCCCCCTCGCAGCCGCCGCTCCTGTCGCCCGACCGGGCCCGCAGCCGGCTGGCGAGCCTGCAGCAGGGCGTACGGCAGGGCCGTGCGGTGGCCAGAGGCGAACTGAGTGAGGACGAGGGCTACCCGACCACGAAAGGGGACGGCGCATGAGTGAGTTGAGCCAGGGCGCACGCGGCCTGAACTGGCTGATCGATGATTTCGTGAGTTCCGTGCCCGGTGTGGCGCACTCCGTGGTCGTCTCCGCGGACGGGTTGCCTCTCGCGTACTCGCACGGGTTCCCGAAGGACCGGGCGGATCAGCTGGCGGCGGTGGCGGCCGGGTTGATCAGCTTGACGCAGGGTGCGTCGCGGGTGTTCGAGGGTGGCCCGGTGACGCAGACGGTGGTGGAGATGCAGCGGGGGCTGTTGCTGATCATGTCGATCAGTGACGGGTCCTGTCTGGCGGTGCTGGCGGCTGCCGACTCGGATCTGGGTCTGGTGGCCTATCAGATGACGTTGCTGGTCGAGCGGGCGGGTCAGGTGCTGACTCCCGCGGTCCGCGCCGAGCTCCAAGCCATGTCGTATCCCCGGAGGTGACCGGATGGATCCGTGGGGACAGCCGCCGGGTGGTGCGGACCCGTGGGGTCAGCAACCCGGCGAGGACCCGTGGGGGCCGCAGCCGGGCCGATCGGCTCCCGAGGAGCCCGCGTCTCCGGTGCGCCCGTTCACTGTCACCGGCGGGCGTACGACGCCTCGCATGCAGCTCGCGCTGGAGGCGCTGGTCTCCTCCGCCACGACCACGCACTACGACCTGTCCACAAGGCCACCGGAACATCGGGCCATCGCCTCACTGTGCCGTCAGGTGCGGTCGGTGGCCGAGGTGTCGGCGTTGCTGCGGATTCCGCTGGGTGTGGTTCGCGTGGTGATCGCGGACATGGCGGCGGAGGGGCTGGTGCATGTGCATCAGCCGCAGTTGGAGGCCGGTAAGCCGGATCTGAACTTGCTGGAAAGGGTGCTCAGTGGACTTCGCAGGCTCTAGCCGGGGGTTGACGTCGACGAAGATCGTCGTTGCGGGGGGCTTCGGTGTGGGGAAGACGACCTTCGTGGGGGCGGTTTCGGAGATCGTGCCGTTGACGACGGAGGCGGTGATGACCGATGCGTCGGCGGGGGTGGACGATGTGGGGTTGGTGCCGCACAAGACGACGACGACGGTGGCGATGGATTTCGGTCGTGTGTCGTTGGACCGGGATCTGATTTTGTATTTGTTCGGTACGCCGGGTCAGCATCGGTTCTGGTTCATGTGGGATGACCTGGTGCGGGGGGCGATCGGTGCGGTGGTGCTGGTCGACACGCGGCGGTTGGCGGACAGTTTCCCGGCGGTGGACTACTTCGAGGAGGCGCGTCTGCCGTTCGTCGTGGGCGTGAACGGCTTCGACGGGCAGTACACCCACGGGGAGGAGGAACTGCGCGAAGCCCTCACGTTGTCACCCCAGGTTCCGATCGTCCGCACTGACGCCCGTGACCGCGAATCGGTCAAGAGCACCCTCATCACGCTGGTCGAACACGCGCTGTCATCCCATGTGAGCGCGTTCCGGTGAGACCCGGAAACGGGCCGGACCGGCGATCTCGCCCCGGCGGCACGGGCGTGAAGGGCGCGCGGGCGGATAGTCTGGGGAGACTGATGGTTCACCGACCCGTCCACTCGCTTCGAGGCTGGCCAAACACGTGTTCGAGACGCTTTCCGACCGGCTGACTTCGGTCTTTTCCTCCCTACGGTCCAAAGGCAGGCTTTCCGACGCCGACATCGACGCGACCTGCCGCGAGATCCGCATCGCGCTGCTCGAGGCGGACGTCGCGCTGCCGGTCGTGAAGGATTTCGTGGCCCGGGTCAAGGAGCGGGCCCGCGGCGCCGAGGTCTCCCAGGCGCTCAACCCCGCGCAGCAGGTCGTGAAGATCGTCAACGACGAGCTCATCGAGGTGCTGGGCGGCGAGACGCGGCGGCTGCGCTACGCCAAGACCCCACCGACCGTGATCATGCTGGCCGGTCTCCAGGGCTCCGGCAAGACGACCCTGGCCGGCAAGCTCGCCAAGTGGCTGCGCGACCAGGGGCACGCTCCCCTGCTCGTCGCCTGTGACCTCCAGCGGCCCAACGCGGTGCAGCAGCTCGCCGTCATGGCCGAGCGGGCCGGTGTCGCTGTGTACGCCCCCGAGCCGGGCAACGGCGTGGGCGACCCGGTCGCGGTGGCGCGGCAGTCGGTGGACCACGCACG
Source organism: Microbispora hainanensis (assembly GCF_036186745.1). NCBI lineage: Bacteria > Bacillati > Actinomycetota > Actinomycetes > Streptosporangiales > Streptosporangiaceae > Microbispora > Microbispora hainanensis. Next base: position 4,365,599 of record NZ_CP108086.1, read on the forward strand.
CCGCCAGCAGCACGACGTGGTCATCGTCGACACCGCCGGCCGCCTCGGCATCGACCAGGAGCTGATGAAGCAGGCCGCCGACATCCGCGACGCGGTCACGCCGGACGAGGTCCTGTTCGTCCTCGACGCGATGATCGGTCAGGACGCGGTCAGCACGGCCAGCGCGTTCATGGACGGCGTCGGCTTCGACGGCGTGGTGTTGACCAAGCTCGACGGCGACGCCCGGGGTGGCGCCGCCCTTTCGGTGCGGCACATCACCGGCCGGCCGATCATGTTCGCCAGCACCGGTGAGAAGCTCGAGGACTTCGACGCCTTCCACCCCGACCGCATGGCGGGCCGGATCCTCGACATGGGTGACATCCTCACCCTGATCGAGCAGGCGCAGAAGACGTTCGACGAGCAGGAAGCCGCCAAGATGGCGGGCAAGCTCGTCTCCGGCGACGGCTTCACGCTGGAGGACTTCCTCGAGCAGATGATGATGGTGCGCCGCATGGGGCCCATCAAGAACCTGCTCGGCATGATGCCCGGCATGGGGCAGATGCGCGACCAGCTCAACCAGGTCGACGACCGCGACCTCGACCGCATCGCGGCGATCATCCGTTCCATGACGCCCGGCGAGCGCCAGGACCCGAAGATCATCAACGGCTCGCGCCGGGCGCGCATCGCCAAGGGCTCGGGCGTCACGGTCACCGAGGTGAACAACCTGGTGGTCCGCTTCTTCGAGGCGCAGAAGATGATGAAGCGGATGACCCAGGGCATGGGCATCCCGGGCATGCCCGGCGGCCGCAAGCAGAAGGCGCAGAAGCCCAAGAAGGGCCGTCGTGTCAGCGGCGACCCGCGCAAGGCCGCGCTCGGCAAGGCCGGTGCGAACGCGTCGTCCTCGGACGCCCCGAAGCTGCCCAAGGGCCTGCTCGGCAACCTCGGCGGCGGCCAGCTGCCCCCCGGTCTGGAACTGCCGCCCGGCTTCGACCCGTCGAAGCTGAAGCTGCCCGGCCAGAACTGACCCGCCCGCCCGCCGGTTTCCCGGCGGGCCGCGGCGCGGTCAGGGCTCGTGTGCGGCCTCCTCGCTGTTCACGGGGTGTCCGCGGAGGTTCGCGTGCGGCGTCCACAGCGGTGGGGTCCGGAGAGGCCGCGCGGCGTTCACAGGAATGACGCGGCGTCCGCGGAGGTTCGCGTGCGGCGTCCACAGCGGTGGCGTCCGGAGAGGCCGCGCGGCGTTCACAGGGGTGACGCGGCGTCCGCGGCGGCTCGCCCTGCTTTGTGCCGGGGCCGCTGTCGTCGTGTCAGAGGCTCGTGCCCGGGGCCATCGGCCTGGCGTCGATCCTGCCGTCGTCGCACACCGTCGCCTTGAACGGGACCTCCAGGTGCGCCACCTCGTCCGGCGGGATGATCATCAGCCGGGCCGAGGATGGGCAGCGGGTCTCGTGCCCGGTCGGCACCACGGTCCAGTGGAGCCGGGCGTGGGCGCTCGCCCCGGGACGCAGCGTGACCCGGTGCGGGGTGACGCTCTCGCGGCGGGTGCGCGTACGCAGCGCGTCCCCCCGGCCGTCGATCAGGACGAGCCCGACGAAGCCGTACACCCAGCAGGTCTTGCCCGACGTGTTGGTCAGCACGAGCGGGGCGTAGCGGTTGCCCGCCCCCGCGTCCTGCCGGCCCACACGGGCCCGCAAACCGGTCGTACGGCACCGCGCGGGGGCGGCGCCCGTGCTCCGTGCGGCCGTGGTCCGTGTGGCCGTGGTCCGTGTGCCGGCGCTTTGCGCCGCGGAGCCGTACCGGGCGGACATGGCGCTCGCGGCGGTGGCCCGGCCCGCGTCCGCGGCGGCCGCCGTTGTCGTGTGCTGGGTCGTGGTGGTGGTCGTGGTGGTGGTCGTGGTCCTGGCAGGGGGAGCGGCGGCGGCCGAGGGCGTCGTGCCCGTGCCGCAGCCGGCGGCCAGCAGGGCGAGGGCCGCCGCTCCGGCCGTGAGGGTGGTGTTCGTGATTCGCATGACCATTGGACGGCGTGTGCACGCGATCAGTTCGCGCGCCCGTTCCGGAGGCATGGGCACATCCGTGCCGAAATCAGGGCGGCGATGGAACCGTCCTTTGCGGAGCATGGGGAATCATCTGGCAGAATGTCAGGCTGGAACATCGTGGCCAGGCGGGTGCCCTCTCACCCCCGCCGGTCGCGCCTGTCCCTCGGGCGGGCTCCCATCGTGCCCCACTCGATGAGACACCGCTCACCCACGCTCTAATGCAGGAGAGACCACACCCGTGGCAGTCAAGATCAAGCTCAAGCGGCTCGGCATGATCCGCAACCCGCAGTACCGCATCGTCGTCGCCGACGCCCGGAGCAAGCGGGACGGCCGTGCCATCGAGGAGATCGGCCTCTACCACCCGAAGGAGAACCCCTCGCGCATCGAGGTGAACTCCGAGCGGGTGCAGTACTGGCTGGGCGTCGGCGCGCAGCCGACCGACCCGGTCCTGAAGATCTTCAAGCTGACCGGCGACTGGCAGAAGTTCAAGGGCGAGCCCGCCCCCGCCACGCCGCTCCTGGTCGCCGAGCCCAAGCCGGACCGGCACGCGGCGTACGAGGCCGCCGCCAAGGAGTCGCTCTCGGGTGACACCGGCGCCGCCGCCACCACGCCGAAGAAGGCCAGGAAGACCGTGAAGGCCGAAGAGACCGCCGAGGCCCCGGCCGCGGAGGAGAAGCCGGAAGGCGAGGCCTGAGGTGCTCGAGGAGGCCCTCGAGCACCTGGTCAAGGGCATCGTCGAACATCCGGATGATGTCCGGGTCCGCGCGCGGCGCATCCGCACCGGGCGCGTTCTCGAGGTCCGGGTGCACCCCGACGACCTCGGCAAGGTCATCGGCCGTGGCGGACGTACGGCGAAGGCGTTGCGCACCGTGCTCAACGCGTTGTCGAACGGCAAGTACGTGCGGATCGACCTGGTCGACCTGGAAGAGGCGCGCTGAGCCGAACGACGCGTCCGGGGGGCCCCGCATCGGGGTCCCCCGGCGTGTTTTCCGGGTTCGAACCGGTCCGTCCCGGGCGGTTCGCAGTGACAGACGTGGCAGTCGCGTGGAAGCGGTAGCGGAGGTAGGCGACAAGTGCAGCTAGTCGTGGGCAGGATCGGCCGCCCGCACGGCGTGCGGGGCGAGGTCACGGTCGAGGTGCGCACCGACGAGCCCGACCTGCGCTTCGCTCCGGGTGCGACGCTGGCCACCGACCCGGCCTCGGCCGGTCCGCTGACGGTGGAGCGGGCCCGGTGGCACAAGGGCATCCTGCTGCTGACCCTGGCCGGAGTGGAGGGCAGGGACGCCGCGGAGGCGCTGCGCGGCACGCTGCTCGTCGTGGACTCCGCGGACCTGCCGCCGATCGAGGACCCCGACGAGTTCCACGACCACGAGCTGATCGGCCTGACGGTGGTCACCACCGAGGGGGAACGGGTCGGCGAGGTCAGCGACGTCCTCCACCACGGACAGGACCTGCTGGTGGTGGCCCGTCCCTCCCGCGACGAGGCGTACGTGCCGTTCGTCAAGGCGCTCGTGCCCGAGATCGACCTCGGCAAGGGGATCCTCGTCGTCGACGCACCGCCCGGCCTGCTCGACGCCGAGGCCGAGTAGGGGGCCGCCGATGCGCGTCGACATCATCTCGATCTTCCCCGAGTATTTCGCCCCGCTCGACGTCTCCCTCATGGGCAAGGCCCGCGAGCGCGGCATCCTCGACATCCATCTCCACCAGCTCCGCGACTGGACGCACGACGTCCACAAGACCGTGGACGACACGCCGTACGGCGGCGGCCCCGGCATGGTGATGAAGCCGGAGGTCTGGGGCGAGGCCGTCGACGCGGTGATCGACGGCGGACGCGCCGCCCTCGGGGCGGACGCGCTGCCCCGGCTGATCGTCCCCACACCGAGCGGCCGGCCGTTCACCCAGGAAGTGGCGCTGGAGTACGCCGGGGAGCCGTGGCTGCTGTTCGCCCCGGCGCGCTACGAGGGCATCGACTCCCGTGTCGTCGCCGAGTACGGCGAGCGGCTGCGCGCCGACGAGGTGAGCATCGGCGACTACGTCTTAGCCGGGGGAGAGGCGGCCGTCCTGGTGATGGTCGAGGCCGTGGGGAGGCTGCTGCCGGGCGTCCTCGGCAACGCGCGCTCCGTCGCCGACGACTCCTTCGCCCCGGGGGCCATGGCCAACCTGCTGGAAGGCCCCGTCTACACCAAGCCGCCCGTGTGGCGGGGGCACGAGGTGCCCGAGGTCCTGCTGTCGGGACACCACGGCAGGATCGCCCGCTGGCGGCGCGACGAGGCGCTGCGCCGTACGCTGGACCGCAGGCCGGAACTGGTCGCCCGGCTCGACCGTGACGGCCTCGACAAGCACGACCGGCGCGTCATCGAGGAGTTCGAGGAACGCCTTGATGAGCGCCGTTCGGCCGCCTCCCAAAGCGCGTCTCCCACCGGAGTTCGCACCGCGTTTCGCGCGGAGCCGGAAGATATGGCAGACTGAATCGCTGCTGCCTACTTCTGCATGGCCGGGTGCGCCCGGCCGAACACGGCAGACAAGACGTATCAAGCCAAGCACGCGTGTCCCCCTCGTCGCCGCGCCCTCGGGCCGGCCGGGTGGACCTCCGCGTGCCCATGTCAATGAGGAACCGCCGCCATGCACACGCAGATCCAGGAGATCGAGAAGGCTGCCCTTCGCAGCGACGTACCGGCCTTCCGCCCGGGTGACACGCTGGAGGTCCACGTCCGCGTCGTCGAGGGCAACCGGTCCCGCATCCAGGTGTTCAAGGGCTTCGTCCTGCGCCGCCAGGGCGGTGGCATCCGTGAGACGTTCACGGTCCGCAAGGTCAGCTACGGCGTCGGCGTCGAGCGCACCTTCCCGGTTCACAGCCCCGTGATCGAGAAGATCACCGTCGTGACCCGCGGTGACGTCCGCCGGGCCAAGCTGTACTACATGCGTGACCTGCGCGGAAAGGCCGCCCGCATCCGCGAGAAGCGCGAGGCGCAGCCGGCCGCCAAGTAAGGCTTTGGAGATCGTGGTCCGCGCCCCAGGCGCGGGCCACTTTCTTTTTGCCGGTGATGCGGTGTCCCCGGCGCCCGCCGTCGCGGACATCATCTAGGCTCAGCAGCGATGACTAGCGAGGGACAGGGGCCGGGCACGCGCAGCCCTGCCGAGGACGGGGTGGACGTGGTCGCCGAAGACGTCAAGCAGAACGCCGAGGACGGGAAGAAGAAAGGCTCGTTCTGGCGGGAGTTGCCCGTCCTGATCGTGGTCGCCCTCGCCCTTGCCCTGCTGATCAAGTCTTTCGTGGTCCAGGCGTTCTACATCCCGTCCGAGTCGATGGAGGACACGCTCCTCATCAACGACCGGGTGCTGGTGAACAAGCTGGTCTACCACGTACGCGACATCGAGCGCGGCGACATCGTGGTGTTCTCCGGTGTGGACTCCTGGGACCCCGAGGTGAAGCTCGAAGAGCCGTCCAACCCCATCTCGGCCGCGCTTCGCTGGCTCGGCACCGCGTTCGGCGTCGTGCCGGGGGAGAAGGACTACATCAAGCGGGTCATCGGCGTTCCGGGCGACAAGGTCAAGTGCTGCGACGCGCAGGGCCGGGTCACGGTGAACGGCGTGCCGCTGAACGAGAAGTCGTACCTCTATCCCGGCGACGAGCCGTCCGGGCGCGAGTTCGAGGTCACCGTCCCGCCGGACCGCCTGTGGGTGATGGGCGACCACCGCTCGGTGTCCTGGGACTCCCGCTTGCACATGGGCGACCCGGGCGGCGGCACCATTCCGGCCGACAAGGTGATCGGCCGCGCGTTCGTCATCGTCTGGCCGTTCAACCGGGCCAAGATCCTGCCGATTCCGGAGACGTTCGCGCAGCCGGCGCTCCAGGTGGCCCTCGGGTCCGCGCCGTTCGTCGCGGGCTTCGCGGGAGCCGTGCCGCTGGTGGCCCTGCGCCGCCGGCTGGTGAGGCGACGTAGGACGTGACAGAGCCGGAGGAACCAGCCGTGGGAGAGTCCGACGAGAGTCGCTTAGACACCGCGGAGCCGGCCGGGTCCGCGGACCGCGCCCCGGAAGAGCCGGCGAAACCGAAGGAATCGGCGGAGCCGGCGGCGACGGGCGGGGCGGAGGAGAACGAGGGGGCCGCCGCGGGGAAGAAGGACCGGGCCGCGAAGAAGAAGCGCTCCGGCCTTCTCGAGACCCTCGCGTACGTGCTCGGCGGGGTCGTCGTCGCCCTGCTGGTGCACACCTTCCTGCTGCAGTCGTTCTGGATCCCGTCGGAGTCGATGCAGAACACGCTCCTGGTCAACGACTACGTGGTGGTCAACAAGCTCGCGTACAAGTTCGGGCCGGTGGAGCGCGGCGACATCGTGGTCTTCAAGGGATGGAACGGCGAGGACACGATCAAGCGGGTGATCGGGGTGGGCGGCGACCACGTGAAGTGCTGCGACGCCAAGCAGCGCATCACCGTGAACGGGACGCCGCTGGACGAGGACAAGTACCTCTATCCCGGGGCCAAGCCCTCCGACCGTGAGTTCGACATAACGGTCCCCAAGGGGCGGCTGTGGCTGATGGGCGACCACCGGAACAACTCGGCGGACTCGCGCTTCTACACCGACGACGGGCACCAGGGCACGATCTCCGAAGACGATGTCACCGGGCGGGCGTTCCTGCGCTACTGGCCGCTGAACCGGATCTCGATCCTCTCCCGGCCCGGCACTTTCTCCGCCGTACGCTGATCTCACCTGCGGCTTTGCCGTCGGTGGTGGTTTCGGCCGTATCGCCGGTCCCGAATGGGGCGTAATCTGCTTGTCGTCATGACAGCTGCCTATCGCCCGCGCCCGAGCGTCGTACGACGGGACTCCGGACTCTACGGCTATGAGCGGGCCCTGGCCCGGCGGGGGTTCACGCCGGTCGCCGGGGTGGACGAGGCCGGTCGCGGCGCCTGCGCCGGGCCGCTGGTCGTCGCCGCGGTCGTGCTGGGGCGGGAGATCGACGGGCTGAGCGACTCCAAGCTCCTGACCGAGGCCGTGCGCGAGCGCCTCTACGAGCGGATCACGGCGACCGCCCGGGCCGTGAGCGTGGTCGTGATCCCACCGGAGGAGATCGACTCGCGCGGCCTGCACAAGTGCAACATCGCGGGGATGCGGCGGGCCGTGGCCGGGCTGGGGATCGATCCCGGCTACGTCCTCGTGGACGGCTTCCCGGTGGCGGGGCTGCCCGCGCCGTCGCTGGCGGTGTGGAAGGGCGACCAGGTCGCCGCGTGCGTGGCGGCGGCCTCGATCGTGGCGAAGGTGACGAGGGACCGGCTGATGCACGGTCTCGACGAGGTTTATCCGCAGTACGGCTTCGCCCTGCACAAGGGCTACGTGACGCCCGGACATCGGCGGGCGCTGGCGCGGCATGGGCCGTGCCCTCACCATCGGTTCTCGTTCGTGACGGTGGCCAGGGTGACTCGTGGGACAAGGATCCCGGCCGGGGGCCTGTGGACGGGGCAGGATGAGGACATGCGCGAGAATGAGGTTAAGACCGGTGTCGTCTGAACGGGTCGGCCTCGACGGTGGGTTCCCGACGGGGAGTGGAAGAGGAGGACCGGGATGAGCGCGGAAGATCTCGAAAAGTACGAGACCGAGATGGAGCTGCAGCTCTACCGGGAGTACCGCGATGTGGTCGGCCTGTTCACGTACGTGGTCGAGACCGAGCGGCGCTTCTATCTCACCAACTCCGTCGATCTCGACGTCCGCACCGCGGAGAACGGCGATGTCTTCTTCGACGTGAAGATGCAGGACGCCTGGGTCTGGGACATGTATCGCCCGGCCCGCTTCGTGAAGAACGTGCGGGTGGTGACCTTCAAGGACGTCAACATCGAGGAACTGGCCAAGCCCGACCTCGAGATGCCCAAGGAGGGCTTCTCGAGCTGATCGTGCGCGGTCTGTCCACAGAACGACGTTCGGCCGCTCGGCGTGAGCTTCAGGGGTGCATCGTCGTGGCATGCGTCTCGTCGCGTACGTGCTCGTCCTGGCGCTGCTGACCGCGGCTTCCGATCGGTTGTCCGGCGCCGTCCGGCCCGTAGCCGCCAAAGGCTCCCCGGAACCGTCCACGGGGCCGTACGCGGTCGCGTCGGCGAGTGCGCCCCCGCCCACGGATCCGCTGCCGGCCGGGGCGCCCAGGTCTGCGGACGCATCGCCGAGGAGGGCATCGCGATCCGCGGGCGCTGGAACGGCCGGACCGGCTCGATCCAACGGGCCGGCAGGCGGATCGCCGGACCAGGCCCAGGCCGACGTGCCGCTGTGGACGACCCTCTCTGCTTCTGCCGGGAGGGCCCGCCCTGGTTCCGGCGGGACGGCCCGCTCTGGGGTGGCCGTCCGACCTGCTGGGGCCGCGCAACCGGTGGGGGCGGTCGCGCCGGACGTGCTGGGGTCGATGGGGCCGCCAGGGGTGGCCGTCCGCTCTTCTGGGGCCGGGCGGCCGGTGGGGACGGTTCCGCCGGACCCGATGGGGCCTCCTGGGGAGGCGTCCGGCTGGCGCTGGCCGCTTTCCGGGCCCGCACGTCCGACGAGGCGCTTCGATCCGCCCCCGCAGCGGTGGCTGGCCGGTCACCGTGGTGTGGACCTGGCCGCGCGGCCCGGAGACAAGGTCGTGGCCGCCGGACCGGGAATCGTCGGTCTGGCGGAGCGGGTCGCAGGCCGCGGGGTCGTGACGATCTCGCACTCCGACGGCCTGCGGACCACCTATCTGCCCGTCCGAGCCTTGGTCAGGCCTGGTGAGGCCGTCACGGCAGGTCAGGTCATCGGCGTCGTCGAGGAGAACGCCGCCGCTCACTGCACTGCTCCCTGCCTGCACTGGGGGCTCCTGCGCGGCCGTCTCTACCTGGACCCGCTCCTGCTGTTCGGCCGGGGGCAGGTCCGTCTCCTGCCCCGCTGGCCCGTCGGCTGAGCAGCCCGCCGGGCGTCGCGACGACGCGGGGCTCGTAACTCGGGCCGGGCAGGTCCGTCTCCTGCCCCGCTGGCCGCCCGGCTGAGTCCGCTGGGCGTCGCGATGAGGGGAAGCCCGTAACAACCCGGGGCGGAGCAGGTCCGTCTCCTGCCTCGCCGACTGAGCAGCCCGCCGGGCGTCGCGACGACCGGGAGGCCCGTGGCAGCCCGGGCCGGGGGCGCGTGATCGAGTGCTGTGCCCAGGCGCGCTGCTCAAGGGCTGTGCTCGGGCACTGTGCTTGGGTGCTGTGCTTGGGTGCTGTGCTCAGGCGCGGGGATGGGCCTGGCGATAGGCGGTCCGCAGCCGCTCGATGGACACGTGCGTGTAGATCTGTGTGGTGGCCAGGGATGCGTGCCCGAGCATCTCCTGCACGGATCGCAGGTCGGCCCCGCCTTCGAGGAGGTGGGTGGCGGCGGTGTGGCGCAGCCCGTGCGGGCCCATGTCGGGGGCTCCCTCGACCTGGGCCAGGTGGGCGTGCACGACACGCCGGACGGTGCCCTGGTCGATCCGGCCTCCTCGGACGCCGAGGAAGAGCGCGGGGCCGCTACCTTCGCGAATCCACAGGGGCCTGCCCCGCACGCACCACGCGTCCAGGGCGTGCAGGGCGGGCAACCCGAAGGGCACGGTCCGCTCCTTGCGTCCCTTGCCCAGCACGCGGACCGTCCGGCGGTCCCGGTCCACGTCGTCCACGTCGAGGCCGCACAACTCGCTCACCCGCATGCCGGTCGCGTACAGCAGCTCCAGCATCGCCCGATCGCGCAGGTCCCTGGCGTCGCCCAGCCCCTGCGTGGACAGGACGGCCTCGGCCTCGGCCTGGTCCAGCACCTTCGGCAGCCGGCGTTCGGCCTTCGCCGTGCCGAGGAGCAGCCCGGGGTCGCTCGCCAGCCATCCCCGCCGATGGCAGAACGCGGTGAAGACCCGGGCGCAGGCCGACCGGCGGGCCAGCGTCGCCCTCGACCGTCCGGCCTGGTGCTGGTCTCCCAGCCAGTCGCGCAGGACGACGACGTCAAGAGCGGACACGTCGGCGTGCCCGGCGGCCTTCATGTGCGCGAACAGCGAGGAAACGTCGCCGAGATAGGCCCTGAGCGTGTGCGGCGACAGGTCCCGTTCGAGCCGCAGATGCCGTTCGAACTGATCGAGGACGACGTCGAACTCCCCGGCTCCCCGCTCTTCGCCCGCTCCCACGATCCGCATGCTATCCACCGGCCTCCTGCCGCTATGCGGTATGAGTCCGGTACGTAGGCCAGACCGGCGTGCGCGGCGCCCGCGTGCCGGTGGGGTTGGTGCCCGCGAGTCGGCACGCGCCGCTCCGCCCGGCCGTCGAGGAGCCTCGCTGGGAGTTCGGCTGGTGTCAGGCCGCGGCAGCAGGGTCCGCACCCCCCACCGGGCCCACCTGCGATTTCTTCCGTTCTTCCACAGCCACGATCGCGAGGCGGCTTATCCACAGAACGAGGTTCGGTGGCTTGGGCCGGGGGCCGCTTCGGCGAATGTCTGCGGCGGAGGTGGTCCCATGGCGGCGAAAGATCGGCTGGGCAGACAGGGTGAACAACTCGCCGTGACCTTTCTGACGGCGAAGGGCATGCGCATACTCGACCGCAACTGGCGCTGCGCGGAGGGCGAGATCGACATCGTCGCCCGTGACGGCGACGCGCTGGTGATCGTGGAGGTGAAGACCCGCTCCGGGCGAAGCCATGGCACCGCCTTCGAGGCGGTGACCGCTGAGAAGCTGCAGCGCCTCCGGACGCTGGCCGTCAAATGGCTGACCATGCACACGGAGCGTTTCGACACCATACGGGTCGACGTGATCGCGATCGAACGGTTCGCGGGCGACTTCTCGCTCAGGCACGAACGCGGGGTGGTCTGAGATGCCCGTCGCCCGGACCCATTGCGTCGGCCTCGTGGGTGTCACCGGACGCCTCGTGGAGGTCGAGGCCGATGTGGGCCCCGGCATCGCCGGAACGCACTTCATCGGGCTTCTCGACACCGCGATCAGCGAAGCACGGGGTCGCGTGAGATCCGCACTGATCAACAGCAGGCTCGCCTGGCCCGACGCGCGCGTCACCGTGAGCCTGTTTCCGGCCACCTTGCCCAAGCGAGGATCGATCTTCGACCTGGCCATCGCGATCGCGGTGCTCGGTGCGGCCGGTGCTGTGCCCGCGCAGCGGATCGCGGCGCCGGTGTTCGTCGGCGAGCTCGGTCTCGACGGCAGGGTCCGGCCGATCAGGGGCGTGCTTCCGGCCGCGCTCGCCGCCGCGGAGGCGGGGGTGCGCACGATCGTGGTGCCCGCGCTCAACGCCGCCGAGGCCGCTCTCGTGCCCGATCTCACCGTGGTCCCGGTCGCCGCTCTCGGCGAACTGGTGGGGTGGCTGCGCTCGGGCGACCTGCACCGGCTTCCGGTGGTGGACGACGCCGCCTCGCTCGCGCAGGACGCCGAGCACACAGGAGACGTCGGACAGCCCGAGCACGGCGGACATGGCGCGCGCACCAAGCAGAACGCTCATACCGAGCATGAGGGGCACGGCGGGCGCGGTGCTCGCACAAAGCAGGGCGAGCACGCCGATCACGGCGGACACGGCGCGCGCACCAAGCAGAGCGCTGTCGCAGTACATGGCGGTTACGCCCGGCGGGTCGAGGACGCCTCGCGCCCGGCAGGCCCGTACGGCGGCGACGGCGGCGCGCCGGGACCGGATCTGTGCGACGTGGCGGGGCAGCCGATGGGCCGCAAGGCGCTGGAGGTGTGCGCCGCCGGAGGACACAATCTCTGGATGCTGGGCCCACCCGGGAGCGGCAAGACCATGCTCGCCGAGCGGCTGCCGACCCTTCTGCCGTCACTCGACCAGGAGAAGGCGCTGGAGGTGTCGGCCATCCACTCGGTGGCGGGAACGCTGCCGCCGGGGCGTCCGCTGCTCACCCGGCCGCCTTTCGTGGCCCCGCATCACAGCGCCACGATGGCTGCCGTCGTAGGCGGCGGGAGCGGAGGCGTCGTGCGGCCCGGAGCGGTGTCGCTGGCACACCGGGGCGTGCTCTTCCTTGACGAGGCGCCGGAGTTCGCGACGACCGTGCTCGACTCCCTGCGGCAGCCCCTCGAGTCGGGCACGGTGACCATCGCGCGAGCCGTCGGCACCGTCACCTTCCCCGCCCGGTTCATGCTGGTCATGGCGGCGAATCCGTGTCCATGCGGACTGCAGGGAACGGTCGGGCACCCCTGCAAGTGCACACCCGCGGGCCGGCGCCGCTATCTCGACCGGCTTTCCGGGCCGCTGCTGGATCGCGTCGACGTGAAGGTGAAGATCGGCCGGGCCACCCGTGCCGAGCTGCTCGCGGACCGGCACTTCGTGGAGACCAGCGCGACCGTGGCCGAGCGGGTGAGACTGGCGCGCGAGCGGGCCGCCAAACGGTTGGCCGGCACTCCCTGGCGTACCAACGCGGAGGTGTCGTCATCCGCATTGCACCGTGATTTCCGCCTGCCCGACGCCGCGATGGCCCCGCTCCACCGAGGTCTCGACGTGGGCACGCTCAGCGCCCGCGGCCTTGATCGTGTGCTCCGCATCTCCTGGACTCTCGCGGATCTCTCCTGCAAGGACCGCCCGGACCAGGCCGAGACGTCGGCCGCCCTCGCACTGTGGCTGGGAGTGGATTGATGGATACGACCGAATTCTCCACTGCCGGCGACGCGCCGGCCCGTGAGACCGCCTCTCAGGCAGCGGGCGTCCGCGGCAGCTCGGCCGGGGACGCCGAGGGCGCGACCGGACAGGGCAGGGCGGAGCGGCTGGCCCGCGTGGCGATCATGCGGATGGCCGAGGCAGGCGATGCGGTGATGAGCCGGCTGATCGCCCGCTATGGCCCGGTCGGTGCCATGGAGCGGGCGAGACGCGGCGTGCTCGACCCTGACTTCGTGCGTGACGAGAAGGACCACGCCGAGGCGTCCCGGCGCCATGTCGATCTCGGCCGCCACGCGGCGGCCTGGGCGGCCCGTTACACGGACCCCGCGGGCGACCTGGCGCAAGGCATGCGGGGAGGAGCCCGGCTCGTCGTTCCGGGCGACGCCGAATGGCCCACCCAGCTCGACGACCTCGGCGACGCGCGGCCGTTCGGACTGTGGGTGGACGGACATGCCAACCTGCGCTTCTCCTGTCTGCGCTCGGTCTCCGTCGTCGGGGCCAGGGCAGCGACGGCGTACGGCGCGACCGTGGCGGCCGAGTTCGCGATGAGTCTCGGCGGACGCGGATGGACGGTGATCAGCGGTGGCGCCTACGGGATCGACGGCGCTGCCCACCGGGGCGCGCTGGCGTCCGGAACGCCGACGGTCGTCGTGCTCGCCTGCGGGACGGACGTGTGTTACCCCAGCGCTCATGAGGACCTGTTCCGTGCCGTGCGCCGGCAGGGCGCGGTGATCAGCGAGTGGCCGCCGGGCGCACACCCCACACGGCTGCGGTTCCTCATCCGCAACCGGGTCATCGCCGCTCTGTCCCGGGGGACCGTCGTGGTGCAGGCGGCCGTGCGCAGCGGTGCGCTCAACACGGCCACGCACGCCTGGGGCTTGAACCGGCATCTGATGGCCGTGCCCGGTCCGATCACCGCGGACGTCTCCACGGGCTGCCACGTCCTTATCCGCCAGGGCAAGGCCGTCTGCGTCACGTCACCTGAGGAGATCATCGAGCTGGTCGGCTCCATCGGTGACGATCTCGCGCCGGAGCAACGCGGGCCGATCCGGCCTCGCGACGGGCTGAACGATGAGACCAGGCGTGTGCTCGAAGCGATCCCCGCGCGCGGCGCCACAGGACCCGCCGCTATCGCGGTGGCCGCCGGTGTGGACATCGGGACGACACTCGCCTGTCTCGGCGCCCTGGCCGCCGCGGGATTCGTCGAGAACGTGGACCGAGGGTGGCGGCTGCGACGTGCCGCGCGCGGATGGACGGGCTGAACGCGCCATCGGGGGCGCCCGGCGGGGTTCTCGGCGGAATGCCGTCGGCTGGGCCACCCCGGCGACGGCATCGTCGCGGTGGCGCAGGCTCGGCGGCGAGACCCCTCGTACGGCTGCGACAAGGCTCATGCCGTCCACAACCGAGGCCGGGAGCCGGAGTGGGGAGGGCCGTCATGGGCGGATAGCGACCGGTATGGATACTGGCCCCGGTAGCCGGCAGGCGGCTTCGCCGTGGTGGAGCACGTGGCCCGGCATCGCCACAGAGCATGAACGCACGGCATGAACGCAGGGCATGAACGCAGGGCATGGGCGCAGGGCATCGACCCAGTGCGTCGGCGCAGTGCGTCGGCGCAGTGCGTCGGCGCAAGGCATGCCCCTGGGCCAGCGCTACGACGCAAGGCATCGACGCTGCACGGCATCGCAGTGAGGCATCGGCAGTGAGGAGTCGGCAGTGACCGCGAAGCTGATCGGGGCGCTGATCGGGGAGCTGGGGACGGACGTCGGGGTCGCCCTGCCGGAGGTCCGAGTCGTCGGTGAGGACCCCGTCCTGCCGTCCGTCTTCCCCATCGGCACGATGGCCGCGGCCTCGGCCGGGGCCCTGGCCGCCGCCGTCGCGGCGTACGCCGGCCACATGGGGGAGAGCGTCGGGGGAAGACCCGGAGGCCGGGAACCGGCTCGCGACGCGTACGGCGATCCGGACGTGACGATCGATGTGCGGCACGCTGCCGTGGCCTTCCAGAGCGAGAGGCATTTCCGCACAGACGGGAAGGCCATGGATACCTGGGCCGCCTTGTCGGGGGACTACCGCACCTCGGGCGGGTGGGTCCGGCTCCACTGCAACTTCGACCATCACCGTGACGCCGCCCTGCGCGCGCTCGGGCTGCCGCCCGGCTCGGGCAAGGAGGATGTCGCCAGGGCGTGTGCCGCTCGTACGGCGGTGGAGATCGAAGACGCGGTCACTCGCGAGGGCGGTTGCGCGGCGGCGATGCGGAGCAGGGCCCAATGGCTCGCGCACCCTCAGGCGGGGGCGCTGGCCGAACTTCCCCTTGTCGGCCTCTCCCGGTTGTCGGGCCGGGACGGGCAGGCCGATGCGGATTCTGGCCGGGACGGCGAGGCGGATGGGGATGCCGGCTGGGCCGGTCAGGCGGATTGGGACTCCGGCTGGGCCGGTCAGGCGAGCGAGGCCGTCGGCGGCGAGACCGGCAGAGGGGCCGGCCGCGCGCAGGCCCGCCATATGCGCGGCGACCTCGGCACCAGCGCCCCGACGGGGATGAAACGGCCGCTCGGCGGCGTGCGGGTGCTCGATCTGACCCGGGTGATCGCGGGGCCGGTGGCCGCGCGAGCGCTGGCGGCGTACGGCGCTGACGTGCTGCGGGTGGGCGCCGCGCACCTGCCGGAGGTGCCGGGACTCGTGGTGGAGACGGCGTTCGGCAAACGGTCGTGCCACATCGACCTGCGTTCGGAGGCGGACAGGCTGAAAGAGTTGGTCCGCCAGGCCGATGTGGTCATTCAGGCATACCGGCCCGGTGCCCTGCGGGCCAGGGGGTTCGGGCCGGACGATCTCGCCGCCCTGCGGCCCGGCATCGTCTGCGTCGACATCTCCGCGTACGGCTCGCGCGGGCCATGGGCATCGAGGAGGGGGTTCGACAGCCTCGTCCAGATGGCATGCGGGATCGCCCACGAGAACGGCGACGGTCTGCGACCGAGCCCGCTCCCCGCGCAGGCTCTCGATCACGGCACCGGCTACCTGGCCGCGTTCGGCGCGGTCGCGGCGCTGCTCCGGCGGGCGGCCGAGGGCGGCTCCTGGCACGTCGAGGTGTCGTTGGCGAGAACCGCCGCGTGGCTCGACGATCTCGGCAGAATCGACGGGGCCGGGATCGACGGGGCGGGGGTGCGGCAGCCCGTGGTGGATGATCTGCTGGCGACGATGGACAGCCCCTTCGGCACGCTCACCTATGTCACCCCGCCCGGTGCCATCAACGGGACGCGGCCGCACTGGACGAGCCCGCCGCCCCGCCAGGGGGAGCACCCGGCGGCGTGGGCCCCGTCCTCCTGACGCACCCGGCGGCGTGGGCCCCGTTGTCCTGATGCACGGGGTGGCGTGGGCCCCGTTGTCCTGATGCACGGGGTGGCGTGGGCCCCGTTGTCCTGATGCACGGGGTGGCGTGGGCCCCGTCGTGCTGACGGCAGTGGGTGGCATGGGCCCCGTCCTCCTGACGGCCGACCCCGCCCCCTCACCCGCAGCACCATCACTCGCACCCGCGCCCCGCGGACTGTCACCCGCCGGCCCCCGTTCTCCCACGACAACCTCGCAGGCACCACAACAGCCGGGGCTCGGCAGGCGTCGGGTCGGGCGGCGCGGTGACCGCGTGTGGCGCCGTGCGCTTCTGGGAGGCCCACGGGCACCACGGCGCGGCTGGATGGGGGTGCTGTGCGTGTTCCAGGATGCCCCGCAGGGCAGGGCAGGGCGTGGGGGGTGAGGCGAGGCAGTCGCGCGCTGGTTCGGGAAGGCGGCGGTGGCCGGTGGGGCCCAAGGTGAGTTGACGCACGCCGATCCGGCAAGGGGCAACTGGTGGTGTGACGCGTGTGATCCGGCAAGGGTCGACTGGTGGTGTGACGCGTGTGATCCGGCAAGGGTCGACTGGTGGTGTGACGCGTGCCGATCCGGCAAGGGTCAACTGATGGGACGGATCCGGGTAGACTGTTCGACGGCCTGCTAGGCGGGCCGAATTCGCACGCCCACTCACGAGCCGCCTTCTCGGTCCGGACCGCGTCCGGTGAAAGCGGCCCGGGGCGTCAGGGCGCGGGCAAGACGCCCGCGTGACCAACCGAGACCGTGCCCAAGGGCACACGACCATGGAGGACCATCACCATGGCCCCTGTCGTCACCATGCGGCAGCTGCTGGAGAGCGGCGTCCACTTCGGCCACCAGACCCGCCGGTGGAACCCGAAGATGAAGCGCTTCATCTTCACCGAGCGCAACGGCATCTACATCATCGACCTGCAGAAGTCGCTGTCGTTCATCGACCGTGCCTACGACTTCGTGAAGGAGACCGTCGCGCACGGCGGCACCATCATGTTCATCGGCACGAAGAAGCAGGCGCAGGAGTCGATCGTCGAGCAGGCGTCGCGCGTCGGCATGCCGTACGTGAACCAGCGCTGGCTGGGCGGCATGCTCACCAACTTCTCCACCGTGCACAAGAGGCTCCAGCGCCTGAAGGAGCTCGAGGAGCTCGACTTCGACAACGTGGCCGGCTCCGGGCTCACCAAGAAGGAGCTCCTGATGCGCCGCCGCGAGAAGGAGAAGCTGGAGCGCACCCTCGGCGGTATCCGTGACATGGCCCGCGTCCCGAGCGCGGTCTGGGTCGTGGACACCAAGAAGGAGCACATCGCGATCAACGAGGCCAAGAAGCTCGGCATCCCGGTCGTCGCGATCCTCGACACCAACTGCGACCCGGACGAGGTCGACTACCCGATCCCGGGCAACGACGACGCCATCCGCGCCGTCAGCCTCCTCACGCGCGTGATCGCCGACGCGGTCGCCGACGGTCTCATGACCCGTGCGGGCGCCGGCCGCGGTGACGAGAAGCCCGCGGGCGTCGCCGCCGCCGAGCCGCTGGCCGAGTGGGAGCGCGAGCTCCTCGAGGGCGGCGAGGCCGCTCCGGCCGCCGAGGCTCCGGCCGCCGAGACCGCCGAGGCTCCGGCCGCCGAGCAGCCCGCGCAGGGCGAGCAGGGCGAGCAGGCCTGACGTACGACCACGGATTCCCGCCGGGCGCTGGCGCCTCTGGCAGGCCGCGACGGCGGGAATCTGCCAGGCAGCGACCTGGTTTCGGTGCGGTAGGGCGACGCCCGCCGCGCTGAGGGCTTCACCGGGTGGGCGCTCGGCACGGGTGCCCACCCCCCAGACGATTCGCATCCGGGTCCCGAAGAGGAAATTGGACAATGGCTTCCGTAAACATGGCCGACGTCAAGCGGCTTCGCGAGCTGACCGCCGCCGGCATGATGGACTGCAAGAAGGCGCTCGAGGAGTCTGAGGGCGACTTCGACAAGGCCGTCGACATCCTGCGCCTGAAGGGTGCCAAGGACGTCGGCAAGCGCGAGGCCCGCACCGCGTCGAACGGCCTGGTCGCCGTCAAGCACGAGGGCGACTCCCTCGCGGCGCTGCTTGAGCTCAACTGTGAGACCGACTTCGTCGCCAAGAACGAGCGTTTCCAGGAGCTCGCCGCCGACATCGTCGCGCACATCGTCGCGACCAAGCCCGCCGACGTGCCGACCCTGCTCGAGTCCGAGCTGAACGGCAAGACCGTCAAGGAGCTGCTCGACGAGGCCAACGCGGCGCTCGGCGAGAAGATCGAGATCCGCCGGTTCGCGGTGCTGGAGGGTGGCTTCATCACCTCCTACATGCACAAGACCGACCCGCAGCTTCCGCCGGCCGTGGGCGTGCTCGTGCAGCTCGACACGCCGAACGCCGAGGTCGCCAAGGACATCGCCCAGCACACCGCCGCGATGGCGCCGAAGTACCTCAGCCCCGCCGAGGTGCCCGCCGAGGTCATCGAGAAGGAGCGGTCGCTGTTCGAGCAGATGACCCGCGAGGAGGGCAAGCCCGAGGGCGCCATCCCGAAGATCGTCGAGGGCCGGGTCAACGGCTGGTACAAGGACTTCACCCTGCTGGAGCAGGCGTTCGTGAAGGACAACAAGAAGACGATCGCGAAGGTCGCGGACGAGGCCGGCGTCAAGGTCCTGGCCTTCACCCGCTACAAGGTCGGCCAGGCTTAGGCTTACTGCCAGGAGCTTTTCGACCCGCGCTACATACGAGGAGGCCGCCGCCGTGCAGGAGAACACCAGACCCGCCACGCCGGCGGCTTCGTCGTACGACGGGCCGCTGCGCTGGAAGCGGGTGATGCTGAAGCTGTCGGGCGAGGCGTTCGCGGGCGGCGAGTCCCTCGGGATCGACCCCCGTGTCGTCGCCCAGCTGGCCGACTCGGTCGCAGAGGCGGTCCGTGAGGGCGTCCAGGTGGCGGTCGTCGTCGGCGGCGGCAACATGTTCCGCGGCGCGGCCCTGTCGCAGGGCGGCATGGACCGCGCCCGTGCCGACTACATGGGCATGCTCGGGACCGTCATCAACTGTCTCGCCCTGCAGGACTTCCTGGAGAAGCGCGGCATCGACACCCGTGTGCAGACCGCGATCACGATGCAGCAGGTGGCCGAGCCGTTCCTGCCGCGCCGCGCGATCCGCCACCTGGAGAAGGGCCGCGTGGTCATCTTCGGCGCGGGGCTCGGCTCGCCGTTCTTCTCGACCGACACCTGTGCGGCGCAGCGCGCACTGGAGATCGGTGCCGAGGCGCTGCTCAAGGGCACCCAGGTCGACGGCGTGTACGACTCGGACCCGCGCAAGAACCCCGACGCGGTCCGGTTCGACCAGCTTGATTACGGTGAGGTGCTGACGCGGGGCCTCGGGGTGATGGACGCCACCGCGATCAGCCTGTGCATGGACAACGGCCTGCCCATCGTGGTCTTCGATCTCATGGGCGAGGGCAACATCCTCCGGGCGGTCCGTGGTGAGAAGATCGGCACGCTGGTGAGTCCGGCAGGGAAGTAGGGAGCCGCAGTGATCGACGAAACCCTCCTCGAGGCCGAGGAGAAGATGGACAAGGCGGTGACGGTCGCCAAGGACGACTTCGCGAGCATCCGCACCGGCCGTGTGACGCCCTCGATGTTCAACAAGATCAGTGTTGACTACTACGGATCGCAGACGCCGATCCAGCAGCTTGCGTCGTTCCACGTCCCCGAGGCGCGCATGGTGCTCGTGCAGCCGTACGACAAGGGCTCGCTGAACGCGGTCGAGAGGGCCATCCGCGACAGTGACCTCGGCGTCAACCCGAGCAACGACGGCACCGTGATCCGCGTGGTGTTCCCCGAGCTGTCGGAGGAGCGCCGCAAGGAGTACATCAAGGTCGCCCGCAACAAGGCCGAGCACGGCCGGGTGTCCATCCGGAACATCCGCCGGCACGCCAAGGAGATCCTCGACAAGCTCGTCAAGGACGGCGAGGCCGGCGAGGACGAGGTCCATCGTGCGGTCAAGGAGCTCGACGACCTCACCCAGAAGCACGTCGCGAAGATCGACGAGCTGCTGAAGCACAAGGAAGCCGAGCTGCTCGAGGTCTGACGTCGCGGCCCGGAAAGCGGGCCGTACGGCACGACCGTGATCCTTGTGCCGCATCCGCGACAAGTGGGGTGGCACAAGGATCACGCGCATATAGAGAGTGGGACGCTGTGGACGGAACCGCTGCCGCCGGCGACCGGAATCCGGCGGGGAGCCCGGCAGGGAACCCGGTCGGGGGCCCGGCGGGCACTTCCGCTGCCGGACACGGCGCCGAGGCGGGTGGTCGCAGCGGCGCCGATCAGGCGTCCGCGCCGAACGGCCTCGGCCGTGGCGGTGCGGGCCGTGACGCCGGTCAGGGCGGCAGGACCGAACCCGGCACCGGTTCCGCCGCCGATTCCGCTGCCGGGGCAGGCCGGGCCGCCACGTCGAACGGCCTCGCGGACCCACCGGGCACCGGCGCGTCCGGCGATCCCGCCAAGAAGCCCTCGGGCCGTACGGGCCGCAACCTCCCGGCGGCGGTGGGGGTCGGCGTCGCGCTCGGCGCGGCGGTCATCGCCTCGCTCTACACCGTGAAGGCCGCCTTCCTCGTCGTCGTCCTGCTGGCCGTCGGCGTCGGCATCCACGAGCTCGTCAAGGCGTTCGGGGAGTTCGGCATCCGGGTGCCGCTGCCGCCCCTGCTGGCCGGCATGGCGGCCATGGTGGTCGGGCCGTTCTGGGGCGGCACGTCGTTCCTGGTCGGCGCGTTCGGCGTGACCGTGATGGTGCTGCTGGCCTGGCGCATGTTCCAGGGCGCGGAAGGCTTCGTCAGGGACGCGACCGCCGCGGTGTTCGTCGCGGTCTACCCGGCGCTTCTCGCGGGGTTCGTGCCGTTGCTGCTGGCCCCCGAGGACGGGCCCGATCGCGTGATCGTCTTCATCGCGGTCACCGTGTGCAGCGACATCGGCGGATACTTCGCCGGGATCTTCTTCGGCAAGCACCGGATGTCGCCGCTCATCAGCCCGAAGAAGACCTGGGAGGGCTTCGCCGGGTCCACCCTCGCCTGCGTCGTGGGCGGTGCGTTACTGGTTCACTTCCTGCTGCAGGGTGAGTATTGGGAAGGCGCCGTCGTCGGCCTGGCGGGAGTCGTCTGCGCGACGCTCGGCGACCTGGTCGAGTCGGTGATCAAGCGGGACATCGGCATCAAGGACATGGGCACGCTGCTGCCCGGCCACGGCGGGGCGATGGACCGCCTCGACTCGCTGCTGTTCACGCTCGTCCCCGTGTGGCTGCTGCTCACGCTCCTGGTCCCGGTCGCCTGACAGCCCGGTCCGCTGGCAGCCGAGTCCGCGGACGCCCCGGTCGTCTGACCGCGCGACCTGCCGACAGCCCGGCCCATTGATCGCAGGGCCTGGTGACGGCCCTGCCCCCTGACGCTCCGGTCGCCCTGATGGCGCGACCTGCCGACAGCCCGGTCCGCTGGCAGCCGAGTCCGCGGACGCCCCGGTCGTCTGACCGCGCGACCTGCCGACAGCCCGGCCCGCTGACTGCTTGGCCTGGTGACGGCCGTGCCCCCTGACGCTCCGGTCGCCCTGATGGCGCGACCTGCCGACAATCCGGCCCGCTGACCGCTGGGCCCGGTGACGGCCGTGCCCCTGAACGTCTCGGACCGCTGATGCCCGGGTCCGCTGCCGGTCCGACCCGCTGCCGGTCCGACCCATTGGCGGCTCGATGCGTGCTCCGGCCCAGCGTGCGGACGCGTCAGATCCGGCTCGTCAGCGCCAGTCGCTCACTGATCACCCGATGGCCGTGATCGGCCACGAGGCGGAGCTCCGACTCGTTGAGCGGAAGCAGCCACAGCCACCGTACGGCGTCGCCGCCGAACATGAATCCCGACATGTCGGGTAGCCCGGGCGGGTCCATCAGCATGAGCACCCCCTGGTGCCCGCCGTCCAGCGGAAACGTGGCCGGATCCTGGAACCAGCGGGCCGTGTGCCCATGCCCCAGCCAGGTGACCGACCGCCACGGATACTGCCCCAGCCAGGCGAACAGCCGTGCGGCGGCCCTCGGATCCTGCCTGGTCGCCAGCGCGAGTTCCACCCGGCACGCCGTGTCGTACATCTCCGCGGCGGGCATCCGCTGGCAGCTCATGCCGACGGTGGACAGCACGGTGTAGTCCCGGGTGAACGTCGGCGGGCGCTCGCTGACGCCCACCAGCGGGAACCGGTCGCCGGAGACGTCCCAATAACGGCCGGGCGGCCCGAGCCTGCTGTCCAGGTGCCCGAGCACGAACTGCTGGTAGGTGGCCCAGCTGCCCTCCGCCTGCCGCCACTGCCAGTACGCGCGGGCCTTGGCCACGCGGGGAGACAGGCCCTCCAGCGCCTCGCCCAGCGGCCAGGCGAACGGCGACTCCCCGACGGCGTCCCGCGCGTACCCGGGCAGGCCGTGCTCCAGGTCGGCCCACGCCGGAATGACCGCCAGGAGCGCGTCGTTCTCGTACAGGGCGACGCCGTCGCCCTCCTCGAACCACAGCACCGACAGCGACTCCGCGTCCAGGGGCGGGCGGCCCGAGGGGTGCGCGGTGTGCGCCTCGGGCATCACCGGCGGCAGCCCTGCCTCGGCGCGGCCCGCATCGGCCTCGGCGGGCGCCGGGACGTGGTTGGCCAGCCAGACCGCTCCGTGGACGATCCCCTTCGCGTCACGAAGGTAAGCTACGGAGGAGGTCCGGTCGGCTTCGATCGTCAGTGTGCGGCTCCCGTAGGGGTTGGTGCTGGTGAGCACGACAGTGGTGTCCACACCTCACCTCTCGTACGCCTCCGGGATTCGACCGCCAGACAGAATGTAAAGCCGCGTGCGCCGGTCGTTAAGACCACGGCCGCGGATGATGGAAAGGGTTTTGCGTGAGCGAGCAGCCGAAGACCGGGCAGCTGACCTTCGTGGCGCCCCGCAGGGCCAAGCCGCAGCGCCACCTCGCCGACCTGACCATGGCCGAGCGCCGGGCGGCCGTGGCGGAGCTGGGGGAGAAGCCGTTCCGCGCCGACCAGCTCTCCCGCCACTACTTCACCCGGCTGACCGGCTCTCCCGAGCAGATGACCGACCTGCCGGGCGCGCTGCGCGAGCGGCTGGTCGAGCAGCTCATGCCCCCACTGCTGACCTCCGTACGCGAGATCACCTGTGACGACGGCATGACGCGCAAGACGCTGTGGAAGCTGTTCGACGGCTCGCTGGTCGAGTCGGTCCTGATGCGTTATCCCGACCGCGTCACCATGTGCGTCTCCTCCCAGGCCGGATGCGGCATGAACTGCCCGTTCTGCGCGACGGGGCAGGCCGGGCTCACCCGCAACATGTCCACGGCCGAGATCGTCGAGCAGGTCGTCGCGGGCGCCCGGGCGCTGGCGCGCGGCGAGGTTCCGGGCGGTCCCGGCCGGGTGACCAACGTGGTCTTCATGGGCATGGGCGAGCCGATGGCCAACTACAAGGCCGTCATCGGCGCCGTACGCCGCCTGGTCGACCCCGCGCCGGAGGGCCTGGGCATCTCGGCGCGCGGGATCACGGTCTCGACGGTCGGCCTGGTGCCCGCGATCGGCAAGCTCGCCGACGAGGGCCTGCCGGTGACGCTCGCCGTCTCCCTGCACGCCCCGGACGACGAGCTCAGGGACACGCTCGTGCCGATCAACACCCGGTGGAAGGTCGCCGAGGTGCTCGACGCGGCCTGGAGCTACGCGGCCAAGACCAAGCGGCGCGTGTCCATCGAGTATGCCCTGATCAAGGACATCAACGACCAGGAGTGGCGGGCCGACCTGCTCGGCCGCCTGCTCAAGGGCAAGCTCGTGCACGTCAACCTGATCCCGCTCAACCCCACGCCCGGCTCGAAGTGGACCGCTTCGCGTCCCGAGGACGAGCGGGCGTTCGTACGCCTCCTGGAGTCCCACGGCGTCGCCGTCACCGTACGGGACACCCGGGGGCGGGAGATCGACGGGGCGTGCGGGCAGCTCGCCGCGGCGCCCCAATAAGGCGCGGCACCCGCGTCCCGATACCCGCGTCCCGATACCCGCGTCCCAAGACCGCGCTCCGACGATCGGTGCCTTGGTGTCCGGCACCCTGACGACCGGCACCTCGGCGACCGGCGTGGTGGTGCCTCAGGGGCGTGTGCGGCGCAGCCACGTGTAGGCCGCCAGGCCGATCGCGGGCCACAGCAGCGACTGTGCGGTGATCAGGGGCAGCCCGGACAGCAGCACCCCGTGATGGGCGTCCCGCATCCAGCCCATGACCGGCACGGTGAGCCAGCGGGCCCCGGCCATGCTGAGCACCAGCATCGACAGGTAGCCGAGGATCAGGGCGATCGTGGACACCGCCGGGGAGGGCAGGATCGGGCGGCTCGTCAGCGCTCCGAGTGTGAGGCCCGCCGCCGCGGACAGCAGATGCAGCCACACGCCCACCAGCAGCACGGTGAGGGTGGGGGAGCCGACGAGGCGGAGGAGCAGCGCGGCCTCGCCGATCGCCGCCAGGACGAGCAGCGACGCGTACGCCGCCAGAAGGCCGCCGGCCAGTTCCTTCGCGCCCAGGGCCGAGATGGCGACGCTGCGCTG
The DNA here is from genome assembly GCF_036186745.1 of Microbispora hainanensis. Lineage (NCBI taxonomy): Bacteria > Bacillati > Actinomycetota > Actinomycetes > Streptosporangiales > Streptosporangiaceae > Microbispora > Microbispora hainanensis. The sequence goes on from NZ_CP108086.1 coordinate 4,390,142, forward strand.
CTCGTCGGGCTCGGTGTCGAGCAGGCCGCGCGCGGCCCAGGCGAGCACCGGCACGAGCATGGCCGCCGAGTCCGCGGTGGCCGCGATCTCCTGCCCGGCGGGAATGGGGCTCGCGTAGAGGATCGCGAGCAGTGCCAGCAGCGCGATCAGCGGTTGCAACGCCCGGTGTGAGGCGACGTAGCCGGCCAGGCGGAACCTCGCCAGCGCCATCACGGCGGTCATCCGGCGACCTCCCGGGTGGCGCGGGCCGTGATGTTCACCGTGCAGCCCTCGGCACGCAGACGGTCGGCCAGGTCCTGCGCCTTCGACGCGGCCACCGCCACCTCCAGCACGGTCAGGGCCGGCTCCCCGGCGCCCTCGATCGGATCGATCGGATCGAGCTCCCGTAGGGCCCGGTCGCGGACCTCGCAGCGGCGCAGGCCGGGGAAGGAACGCAGATCGCCCTGGTGGTCGCTCATCACGACGATGCCGCCGCGCGCGCTGATCTCCCCGATGATCCGGGGGAGCTCGGCCCGGGTGGCGGCGTCGAGACCGGCGAAGGGCTCGTCGAGCACGAGCAGCCCCGGCTCGGCGAGCAGCGCCTGCGCGAGGCCCACCTTGTGGGCGCTGCCCTTGGACAGGTCGGGCAGACGCTGCCCGAGCAGATGGTCCATGCCCAGCCGCTCGCTCCACCGGCCGATCGACTCCGTGCCCACCCGCCGGACCGCCGCCATGTGCCGCAGGTAGGCGGCCACGGTGAACGGCTGGTCGGCGGGGAACCGCTCTGGGGCGTACCCGACGACCCGGGGGCGGTCCTCGACGCTTCCGCGCGTGGGCCGGAGCAGCCCGGCGACCAGCCGCAGGAGGGTGGACTTGCCGGTGCCGTTGGGCCCGGTGACCTCGACCACGTCGCCCGCGTCCAGGACCAGACCGGCGTCGGAGAGGATCCAGGGGGCGCGCCGTCCGTACCGGAAGGAGAGGCTGGCGATCCGCATAGTCATTTGAGCCTATCCGGATTGTTCCTCCCCGCGTGCGGACATCGGGCGATCTTTGGGTCTCGCCTTTTTGTTCGGAGTCCCGTCAGAATGGACGGGCTTGAGCAACGGGCAGGGAGGTGTGGTGTGAACCGCTTTCCCCGTGTCATGGCCGTGCGTTTGGGCTACGACCCCGCGCAAGTCGACGAATTCGTGCGCAGGATCGAGCGGACGCTCGGCCTCGGTCCGCTCGATGGGCCGCCCGTGACCGCCGACGAGATCAGGAATGCCAGGTTCGCCGTCAAGCGCGGGGGTTACAACGAGACGGCCGTGGACTTCGCGCTCGACGCGTTCATCGTGGCGGTCGAGGCCAGAGGAGACCGGGACACCGCTACACCCGCACCGAAGCCGCCCACCACTCCGGCCGTGCCACCGCCGACCGCCCCCGTATCAAAGCCGCCGCTCACCGCCCCGGCCGTGTCGCCACCGCCCACCACCGCTCCCACCGCGCCGCCGCCCGTGGCCTCGGGGGCCACCGGCTCCGGATCCGCTGCCCTGGGGGCCTCCGACGAAGAGTTCGCACCGGCCGTCCGGTGGCCCGCCGGACAGGCCGTTGCCGGAACGTCCCGGTCCGCCGCGTCCGCCCCCGCGTCCGCCGACGTGTCCCGGCCCACCGGGGCCTCCGGGCCCGTCGGGCAGGCCGCCGCCGGAACGTCCCGGTCCGCCGCCGTGTCCCGGCCCACTGCCGCCCCGGCCTCGGCGGCCCCGCTACGCCGTACGCCTGCCGAGGACCGCGCACGCCCGCAGACGCCCTCCGCGAAGGCCGCCGTGGGCGCCGGCCGTAAGGAGAGGACGGGCACGCTCCCGCCGGAGCCGGGCTCCCCGAGCTGGCTGGAGACGCAGGCGGCGCGGGTGGAGCGGGTGGCCTTCCGCCCCGGGCGGCTCGGCATGGGCTACCGGGAGGAGGAGGTCGACGACTTCCTCGACCGGATCGTGGCGACGCTGCGCGGGACGGCGGCCGAGCCGCTCACGGCGGAGCAGGTCAGGAAGGCGACGTTCGCGACCGTGGTGTTCCGGCCCGGCTACGCGGTCGGTGAGGTGGACGGCTTCCTCGCCGACATGGCGAACGTGCTGGAGCGCCGCCCCTGAGGCGACTCGCAAAGCTCGTGGCCTGTCAGCGGCCGGTGGGAGCCGGTTCGAACCCCGCCGTGCGATACCGCTCGACCTCCGACCATGCGGCGGACATCCCGGCCAGGCACCGGTCGAACACCTCCGCCTGCCGGACGTATGCCTCGCGGGCGGGACCGGGGCGGACGCACAGGTCGTCGGTGTCGCTGACCGACCACGGCACGTCGCTGTGCCCGAGCGCGGCGGGCAGCAGCGAGGCGACCCCGCGTGCGCCGAGTTCGCTGGTGAGCTGACGGCGGACGGGACGGCCGAGCACGTCGGCGAAGATCTGCGCCCAGACCTCCGACCGTGCGCCGCCCCCAGCCAGCCGCCAGGGACGGTCGCCCACGTCGGCCCCGCTGGCCAGGACGCGGTCGAGCTGCACCCGGTGATACTGCGCGACCCCCTCGATGACCGCACGGGTGAGATGCCCGCGACGGTGTACGGCGGAGATGCCGAGGAAGGTCCCTGAGGCCGCCGGGTGCTCGGGGGCGCCGTTGACGAACGGCAGGAACAGCAGCCCGTCCGCGCCCGGCGCCACCGTCGCCGTCTCGGCCAGCAGGTCCGCCGCCGGAACGCCGGTGGTCGCCCGGTGCGGCACCGACGCGGTGCTCAGCCAGTCGAGGTTGGCGGCCGACGTGGGGGCGACCTCCATGGCGAGCATCGTTCCCGAGTCGGGCATCAGCGCGCTGAGCGTGACCTCGGGCGCGGGGGTGGCGGCGGGGACGACGACCCCGTTGATGGCCCAGGTGCCCACGATGATCGTCACGTCGCCCGGCGCCCGGCCGCCCGCGCCCAGAGTGGCGGCCACGCAGTCCATGCAGCCCGCGATCACGGGCAGCCCCTCCGGCAGTCCGGTCAGCTCCGCGACCCGCGCGCTGAGTCCGGCCACGACCTGCCCGGACTCGCGCAGCGGCGGGAAGCGGTCGAGGTCGCCGGCCGGAAGCCCCACCAGTTCGAGCGCCGTCGGCGTGTATTCGCGGGTGTCCAGCGCCACCATGCCGAACGCGCTCGCGTCGCTGTAGTCGGCGCTCGGCACGCCGGTGAGCTGCGAGGTCACCCAGTCCTTGCATGACAGCGCCCACCGGGTCGCGGCGTACGCCTCGGGGTCGGCGTCGTGCATCCAGCGCAGGAGCACGGACGGCTGGGCCGCCCAGGGGATGGAGCCGGTCTCGGCGGCCAGGCGGCGGGCGGCCTGCGGCTCGATCGCGTCCACGATGTGCTGGGCCCGGCTGTCCGACGACGCGATGGCAGGTCCGACCGGCCGCAGCGACGCGTCGACCGGGTAGAGCCCGTTGCCGTGCGCGGCCACGCCGATGCCGGCCGGCGCGTACCCGTCGGCGGCGAGTTTGCCCGCGAGGTCGCCGAGCAGTGACACGACGGTGCCGGCCAGCCCGGTCATGTCCACGTCGTGCCGGTGGGCGGTCACGCTGGTGCGGGGAGTGCGGGCGTGCACCACCCCCACCTCGCGTCCCTCGGTGTCGAACGCGGCGGCCTTCGACGCGGTCAGGCCGACGTCGACCCCGACGTAACACGTGGCCAGGTTCGTCATGGTCTCCTCCCGTCGTTGTCCATGCCTGCGCCCGCGCCTCCACCCGCCGCGGCGGCCAGCGCCCGGGGACGGTGGCGCCGCAGTTCGTTCTCGTAGGCGGCCACCTCGGCGCGGGCTCGCCCCTCGTCCCAGCCGAGGTGGCGTACGGCGACGTCGGCGCAGGTCGCGGCGCTGGAAAGGCCCATGTCGCCGTTGAGCCCGACAAGGATACGTCGCAGCATGACGTCGGCCAGCGTGACCGCGCCCTCCTCGCATACGGCCATGACGACCTCGGCGGCCAGGGCGCCGGTCTCCTTGTCGACGACCTCGGCGAGCGAGGGGTCCTCTGCCGCCAGGTCGAGCACCCGGCGGGCGCGCACGCCGTAGAGCTGCAGCAGCCTGCGGGAGGACGCACCGTCCAGCGGCGACTCACGCAGGAAGTCGCGCACGAACTCCGGCCAGTCCGAGGTGTCCGCGCCGGGGAACGGCCGGGTCCGGGTGACGCACGGGCGCGGCCGCTTGCCGAGCACGCGCAGCACCTCGTCGGTCACGTCCTCCGCGAGCGCCCGGTGGGTCGTGAGCTTGCCGCCGATGACCGTTAGCAGGCCCCGGTAGGCGGGCGCGTGGTTGAGCACGGTGTGTCCACGGCTGATCTTGGCGTTGTCCGACACCCCGGCCGTGTACGGCAGGGGCCGGATCCCGGCGACGCTCCACAGCACGTCGGCGGGTGTGAGGTTCGCCTGCGGGAAGATCCGGTTGGTCTCGGCGAGCAGGTAGTCGATCTCGGCGTCGCCGGCCACCACCTCGTCCAGGTCGCCCTCGTAGGTGAGGTCGGTGCTGCCGAGCATGTAGCGGCCCTGCCAGGGGAAGACGAAGATGGGCCGGCCGTCGGCCGCCGCCTCGAAGAAGATGCAGGTGTCGGGGGCTCCGGGGAACGGGTCGAGGACGACGTGGCTGCCCTTGGTGCCGCCGTTCAGCCGCCGGCTCTCGATCTGCCCGTCGAGGATCCGGTCGATCCACGGCCCGGCGGCGTTGACGGTGACGGCGGCCCGGATCTCCCCGCGCTCCCCGGACCGCACGTCCTCGGTGTGAAGGCCGGCGACCCGGTCGCTCTCGACGATCAGTCCGGTGACGGAGGTGTAGGTGAGGACGCGCGCGCCCAGGCGGCGGGCGTCGAGGAGCAGTTCGACGCAGAGCCGCTCCGCCCACGGCACCTGCGCGTCGTGGAACAGCGCCGCCCCGCGCAGGCCCTCGCGCGACAGGGTGGGCCACCGGCGGGCCACCGTGCGGACCGGTACGCCGCGGCTGAGCCCGCGTCCCCGGCCCAGGGCCATCGTGTCGAACGCCAGCAGGCCGAGCCGGATCAGCGCTCCCGGCCGGGTGTTCCCCTCGTAGAAGGGGATCAGCATCGGGTAGTCGCGGATGAGGTGGGGCGCGGTGCGGAACAGCAGGTGCCGCTCCCGGATGGATTCGTGCACGAGCGTGAAGTCGTAGCGCTCGAGATACTTGAGGCCGCCGTGGATCAGCCGGCTGGAGGTGCTCGACGTGCCCGAGCCCACGTCGGCGCGGTCGACGACGACGACGCGCAGGCCGCGTGCGGCGGCGTCCCGGGCGATGGCGAGCCCGTTGATGCCGGCTCCGATGACGGCGAGATCGACGACGTCGGTCTCACCGAAGGGGACGTGTTGCGACATGGGTGGCTCCCGGAGGGTGACGGGCGCGGGTCCGCGGGCGGACCCGCGCCGGAGAAGGATCGGACTAGGCGGCGGAGCCGCGCGCCCTCTCCTTGTAGATCTCGTACGCCTCCTCGGGCTTGAGCCCGTCGTGCACGACCGCGCGGACCGCGGCGAGCATGCCGGCGGGGCTGTCGCTCTGGAAGATGTTGCGGCCCATGTCGACGCCGGCGGCGCCCTCCTGGATCGACCGGTAGGCCATCGTCAGGGCGTCGATCTCGGGCAGCTTCTTGCCCCCCGCGACGATGATCGGCACCGGGCAGCTCGCGGTGACGGTCTCGAAGCCCTCCTCGACGTAGTACGTCTTGACGATGTGGGCGCCCATCTCGGCGCTGATCCGGGTCGCGAGGCGGAAGTAGCGGGCGTCGCGGACCATGTCCTTGCCGACGGCGGTGACGCCGAGCACGGCGACGCCGTGCCGCTGACCGGCGTCCACGAGCGCGGCCAGGTTGGCGACCGACCGCGACTCGTGCTCGCCGCCGATGAACACCTGGATGGCGACGGCGGCGGCGTTGAGGCGCAGCGCGTCCTCCATGTCGAGCGCGATGTGCTCGTCGGACAGCTCGCGCAGGATGCTCGGGCCGCCGCTGGCGCGCAGCACGATCCCGGCGTCGGTGGTCGCGGGGATGCTGGTGCGCAGCGCGCCGCGGGTCATCATGATCGCGTCGGCGTCCGGGACGAGCGGGGCGATCCGGGTGTCGAGGCGCTCCAGCCCGGCCATCGGGCCCACGAAGTAGCCGTGGTCGAACGCCAGCATGACCGTGCGCCCGGTGTCCGGCCGGAAGATGCGCGACAGGCGGTTGCGCAGGCCCCAGTCCTGCCCGTGCGCGCCCTTGACGTGGAAGCCGCTCGCCGCGGGCCCGGCGGACGTCCCGAAGTCGCGGGCGTCGAGCAGGCCGTCGGTGTCAGCCATCAGTGTCGTCTCCTGTACTAGTGGTGGTGGCGGTCGCGGTGCGCGATCGCCGTCTGAACAGAGATGCCGTACGGTCGCCTCCACCGGCGAGGAAGAGGACGAAGAGCACCAGGCCGCCCTTGAGCAGGTTCTGCGCCGCGGTGCTCCAGCCGACGAGGTTGACCAGTCCGTCAAGCAGGATGAAGAAGACGGACGCGCCCCACACGCCCACCGGGACCGCGCGACCGCCGGAGATGAGCGTGCCGCCGATGACCACAACGGCCACGGAGTCGAGCAGGTAGCGGGTGCCGAGATCGGCCGAGGGCGCGATGTAGGCGGCGAGCAGCGCGCCGGTCAGCCCGGCCAGCGCCCCGCTGAGCAGGTAGGTCGCCCCGATGATCCGGGCGACCGGGATGCCGGCCCGCTCGGCCGCCCGGCGGCTCTGGCCCACCGCGATCAGCGACCGGCCGTAGACCGTGCGGCGCAGCAGCGCAACGACGAGCACGGTCAGCACCGCGATCGCGAGCGCGAGGAGCGGGATGCCGACAGGGCGCAGGTTGAGCGCCGAGCGCAGACCGGGGTCTGGCACGGCGGTGAAGCCGTTGGCCGTCGACAGCGTGATCGACGAGGCGACGAGCCCCGCGGCCAGCGTGGCGATGATCGGGGGGACGGACAGGCCAAGGATGGCCACGGCGCTGACCGCCGCGACGAGGACGCCGACGCCGATCCCCGAGAGGATCCCCACGGCCGCGGAGCCGGTCGCGGAGGCCGCCGCCACCGAGACGAACCCGGCGAGCGAGATGACCGACCCCACCGACACGTCGATGTTGCCGGGGCCCGCGCTGATGACCAGCATCTGCCCAAGCCCGACGATGACGAGGTACGGCGCGAGCGACAGGGCGAGGGAGACGGTCTGCCCGCCGCCCTGGCCCGAGATGGCCAGGATCACCAGCCACACGAGCGCGGCGGAGGCGAAGCCCCAAATCCAGGGGGCACCGTTCCAGGGGCCGCTCCACTGGCGGGTCACGCGGATGTTCATCGCAACACCTTCCCCACGACGACGCGGCCCGCGAGCACGGCCAGGACGATCACGCCTTGCACGGCGGACTGCATGTCGGATCGGACGTCGAGCAGGCTGAGAACCACGCTGACCAGCCCCAGCGTCACTCCGCCGATCGCGGCGCCCCACGGCACGGCGTTGCCGCCGGAGAAGGAGCCCCCGCCGAGGATCACCGCGGCCACGGTTGTGAGCGTGTAGCTGGAGGCCGACGACACGTCTCCGCCGCCGGTCTGGGAGGCCAGGACGAGGCCGGACAGCACGCCGAGCGCGCCCGCCGTCGCGTAGGCGACGACGCGGGACGTGAGCGGCCGCAGGCCGGCCCGCCGCAGCGCGACCGGGTTGCTGCCCAGACCGCGCATCCGCACGCCTGCGGCGCTGCGTGCGGTGAGCAGGTAGACCACCAGCGCGACGACCAGGATCGGCAGCAGCGGCGCCGGGAAGCCCGCGGGTTGCCATGCGCCGAACGACGCCAGCCACCCGGGGGTCATGCCGCCCGGCGTCGGCAGCAGGAACAGGCCGAGCCCGAGCCAGACGAACGAGGCGCCGAGGGTCGCGATCAGCGCCGGCACCTCGCGCAGGTGGATGAGCAGGCCGAGCACGGCGTACGCCGCGACCAGCCCGATCAGGACGAGCACGCCGAGGAGAGGGGACGACACCAGCAGGGTGGCGGAGACCACCGTGATCAGGCCGACGAAGTTGCCGATCCCGAGGTCGATGTCGCCGACGGCCATGAGCGTCATCTGCGCCTGCGTGGCGATCACCAGCGGGACGGTCGCGGACAGGACCAGCGTGAGGCCCTCCACGGTCAGCACACCCGGCTGGAGCGACGAGCAGACGCAGAGCATCGCGACCAGGGCGACGGCGCTGACCGCGGCCGGGGCCGAGCGGCGCATCCGCGCGCGGTCGGGCAGCGCCGGGGCGAGAAGCTGGGCCATCAGTCGTTTCCTCCGTCCTCGTTGAAGGAGACGGCGATGATGCGTTCCTCGGAGATCTCCTCGCCGGTCAGTTCGGCCACGATCCGGCCGGCACGGAAGACGTAAACCCGGTCGCAGTGGGCCATCTCGGCGTTCTCGCTGGAGTACCAGACGATGCTCCGGCCCTTCGCCGCCTCATCCCTGATGAGGCGGTACAGATCGGTCTTGGTGTGCACGTCCACGCCCCGGAACGGGTCGTCGAGCAGCACGAGCCCGGAGGCGGAGGCGAAGGCGCGGGCGACGATGACCTTCTGCTGGTTGCCGCCGCTCAGCTCGGTGATCCCGGCCTCCGCGCCGCCCCTGATGGCGAGGCGCTTCACCCAGTCACCGACCACCGCGCGCTCCTCGGCCGGGCGGCGCAGCCCCCGGCGGGCGATGCCGCGCAGCGCGGTCACGATCAGGTTGTCGCCCACGCTCCACAGGGGCAGGACGCCCGAGCGTTGCCGGTCGCCCGGCACGTACGCCCGCGTCACGTTCACCGTGGTGTCGCGCCGCACCGGTCGCCACAGGCGTTCGAGCACTTCCTGCTGGCCCTGGCCGGCCAGCCCGGCGAGGCCCACGACCTCGCCCTTGCCGACCCGCAGGGTGACCTCCCGCAGGCCGGGTCCGATGGCGCCGCGCAGCTCGGCCACCGTCTCCCGCGCCGCGGCCCCGGCGGCGGCCGTCCGTGTGCCGGTCGCCGAGGGAGCGGCGACGTGGGCGCCCATCAGCTCGAGGACGTCCGGCTCGCCGAGCCCGGCGGCCGGCCGTTCCGCGGTGACCGCACCGTCGCGCAGCACGGCCACCCGGTCGGCCACCGAGAGGACCTCGCGGATGCGGTGCGAGATGAGCAGCACGGCGGTGCCGGCCCCGGTCAGCCTGCGCACGTAGGCGTACAGCGACCGGGCGGCGTCCGGGCCGAGCGACTCGGTGGGTTCGTCGAGGATCAGCAGGTCGAGCCGGTCCACCAGGCAGGCCCGGGCGATCTCCACCATCTGGCGCCGGGCCAGCGACAGGTCCTCAACCCGGTCACGCGGGGAGACGCCGTGGCCGGGAAACATCTCGTCGAGGCGGCGGCGCACCGCGTCGCTCGCCGCCCGCCGCCACCGCAGGCGGGGCAGGCAGTGCCGCGAGGACACCCACATGTTCTCCGCCACGGTGAGGTCGGGGCACAGTGACGTCTCCTGGTAGGCCATCCGCACCGACCGGAAGTCCCCGGCGGAGGCCTTCCTCCCGTGCACGAGGACCGTGCCCGTGTCGCAGGCCTCCAGCCCGGCGAGCACGCGCATGAGCGTGCTCTTGCCCGCGCCGTTGTGACCGACCAGCCCGAGCACCTCGCCCGCGCGGACCTCCAGGTCCACGCCCGTCAGGGCCCGGGTGCGCCCGTACGCCTTGGTCACGCCCCTGGCAGTGACGACGGGCGGCCGGGCGGCCGGTCCGGTGCCCGTCTGCGGCGGCGCCGTGCCGCCGGCCGGGAGATTGTCGACGTGCATGCCCGGTCTCCTCCGTCTCCTCCGTGCCGTGGTCGTTGCGAAGCCGGGTCAGCTCGCGGCCGACGGGATCGGCGGCTGGATCGGCTTGCCGCCGGTCTTCACGGCCTCCACCTGCTGCCGGAACAGCTCCCGGGTCCACGGCCAGGCGGCGTACTCGTCGGGCTTGAGCACCGAGGCCCAGGCGTCGCGGTCCTTCTGCTCGATCAGGACGATCGGGAAGGTCATCTGCTTGGGCACGTCCTTGCCGTCGAGCAGGTCCAGGGCCTCCCAGAGCGCGGCGACCGACTGGCCGGGGTCGGACATGACCGCGACCGAGCCGTTGTCGATCTTGTTGTCCCGCCAGTAGCTCAGCGCGCGGCCGTTGGTCTCGAAGTCGACCGCGGGCACGGGCTTGCCCGCCGTGGCGAACGCCTGGGCCACGCCGTAGCCGTCGCCGCAGCCGATGACGCCGTCGACCTTCGGCACGCTGGACAGCACGCCGAGCACGGCCTTCTGCGCGGTGGCGCCGTCGCACATGCCGGTGACCGTCGCCACGGTCTTCACCCCGGGGTAGCCCGCGAGGATCTTCTTGGTCGTGTCGAGCATCTCGGCCTCGGGCTGGGAGCCGACCACGCCGCGGCTCACGATGACCGAGCCCTTGCCGCCGATGCCTTCGAGCAGCGGCTTGGCGGCGTACGTCGCCCAGTCCACGAAGCTGTTCTGCAGCACGTGGGCGCAGGGCGCGTCGATGGCGGAGTCGAAGACCACGACCTTGACGCCGGCCGTACAGGCCTGCTGGATCACCGGCTGCAGCGCGGTGGGCGAGGCGGGGTCGATGAGCAGCGCGTCGGGCTTCTGCAGCAGCAGGCTCTTGATCTGGGCGACCTGCTCGGTCGCCGAGTTCTCGCCCGGCGCGTTCACGACCTTGTACTTGCCGATCAGCCCGTCGGCCTTGGCCTGCTCGGCGGCGGCCTCGAACTTGGCGATCATCGTCTGCCGCCAGCCGTTGCCGATGAAGCCGTTGCTCAGTGCGATGAAGGGCTTGTCACCGCCGCCGCCCGCGGTCCCGCCAGCGGCGTCCGCGGTGGCGCTACCGGAGCCGGAGCCGCAGCCCGCGGCCAGTACGGCGAAAGCGGAGATCGCCGCGGCGGAGGCGGCGCGCCAGGACCGGCGTGTGGGACGCATGTGCATGGTGTCTCCAGACAGAGCGGGTTCGCGAGGGGGGAGAGTCGGCGTCAAGGCTTCGCTCGATCGACCTGTCATTACAGGCCTGTAGTGACAAGCAAACTAGGCGGGCGTTACGGGCCTGTCAAGAGCGTGTTTTCGGTCGCCTCGGACCGCCAGTGACGATTAATCTTGGTAACAGCCGGGCCAACTTGTAGTTACAGGTTCGAGTGGGGCATCCTGCTGCGGTGCCGCCGAGGAGGTTCCCGTGACGATGACCTATCCGCCTCTCAACCGCGACGGGGCGGAACCGCTGTGGATGCAGCTCATGCGGGCGTTGCGCGCGGAGATCGAGAGCGGCGTGCGCGGGCCCGATCAGCCGCTGCCGTCCGAGGCCGAGCTGAGCGACCTGTTCGGCGTCTCCCGCACGGTCGTCAGGGAGGCGCTGCGTGAGCTGGTCCAGCAACGCCTGATCTACAAGGTAAAGGGCAAGGGAGCCTTCGTCGCGCCCCGCAAGACCGAGCTGAGGTTCGTCGGATCGATGTCAGGGTCGGCCGACGACCTGCGGGAGTCGGGGCGCCGGGTGACCACGCAGACCGTCCGCCAGGCGCTCGGCGAGGCCGACGAGCGGGAGGCCGCGCTCCTGCGCATACCGCTGGGGGAGCAGGTCGTCCGGCTGCGCAGGCTCCGCCGGGTCGACGGCCAGCCGTGGCTGCTCGTCGACACCGCCCTGCCCGCCCGGCTCGTCCCCGGGCTCGAACGCGCCATCATGGAGAACCAGTCGCTGTACGACGTGCTGCGCCGCCGGTATGGCATCGAGCCCGCCGCGGCCGACCGCTGGATCGAGGCGGTCTTCCCCAACCGGGAGGACGCGGCCCTGCTCGAGGTGTCCACCTCGACGCCTCTGCTCGGCATCGAGTCGGTCGCGTGGCTGGAGGACAACACCAGGTTCGAGGCGTACTACGCCCTCCACCGAAGCGACCAGACGCGCTTCTACGTCGGCATCCGCTGACCTGCCGGGCGTTCAGACCCGGCCGAGCTGTCCCGCGGCGCGGAGGGCCAGCCACACCTCGGCGAAGTCGCCCGTCGCCGACAGGTCGCGCCCGGTGAGCGCCCCGAACCGGCGCAGCCGGTACGCCAGCGTGTTGGGGTGCACGTGCAGGGCCCGCGCGGCGTCGTCGACGCGGCGGTCACGCTCCATCCAGGTCCGCACCGACGCGACCAGTTCGGATCCGTGCTCGGCGTCATACCGCAGGACGTCACCGAGCACGTGCTCGACGAGGGCGGTCAGCACGCCCACGTCGGCGGGCAGCCACCGGCCGGTGGTGTCCGCGCCGTAGGCGACCAGCGGCCGGCCCGACTCGGCGGCGCGGGAGGCCGCCCACAGCGCCTCGCGCTGGGCGACCCGCAGCGACGATCCGGGTGCGATAGCGCGGCTGACACCGGCCGCGATCCCGGGCACCGCCTCCAGCTCCGCCGTGTCGGCGTCCGCCGCCGTCAGCACGTACAGGTCGCTCTGCCGGCGGAGCATGAGGTGCGGATGCTCGCCGAGCGCCTGTACGACGGCGTCGTCGGCGGCGTCGCGCACCACGAGCAGCACGACGTCGTGGTCGGCCGCCAGGCCCGCCAGGGCGAGCCTGCGCCGCGCGGTCTCCGGGTCGAGCACGTCCTGCAGCAGCTCGGCCAGCGTCTCCGCGCCCTGCCGCCGCAGCGTCTCGCGTTCGCTGCGCACCATGGCCACCCGCAGGGCGGCGACGGTCGCGATGTGCTGGACGACGGCGAGCCCGGCGGGCCTGGCGCCCTCCCGCTCGAAGGCGACCAGGAACCCGGCGGGACCGCCGGGAGCGGGGACGGGGAGCGCGAATCCGCCGGGGATCGTCGGCGGGGCCTCCAGCGAGGCGGGCAGGCGTACGCCCGGCGGGGGCGCCGGCACGCCGGGCAGCAGCGGGCGGCCCTGCGGCGTGGTCAGGTAGATGTCGTAGCCCGACAGTCGTTCGAGCCGCCGGAACAGTCCGGCCGTGTCCAGGCTCTCCGAGGCGAGCCAGCGCAGCGCGCCGAACACCTGGAGCTGTGCCCCGAGCCGCTGCCGGGCGTCCGCCTGCACCGCGGCCGCGACCTCCTGGGCGATGGCGATGAACGGCACGGCCAGCGGCACCTCAAGCACGGGGAATCCGCGGTCCTCGGCGGCGTCGAGGAAGGCTCGGCGCAGCGGGGGGACGTGCAGGCCCGCGCTGAGCGCGAGCGCGGCCACCCCGGCGTCGTCGAGCCGTTCCAGGTACGCGCGCTGGGCGGCGGCCGCGCGCGGCACTCCGATGCCGGTGGTCATGATGACCTCGGCTCCGAGCAGCCAGGGCGTGGGGTCCTCCAGCTCGCTGACGTGGGCCCACGACACCGACCTGCCGAGTCCGCGCTCGCCCGCCAGCACTTTCAGCTGCAGCGCGGGGGAGCGCACCAGGTCTTCCACCGTGTTGTGCCCGTCCACAACGCCCAGCCTATTTCCGGTGATTGACCCAATTGTTCTGATTTGGGGCCGTTAGGCACACTCAAGCCATCTCCCCCCCGACCTGGAGGAATGTATGACGACGGCTGCCCCCTCCGCCTCGCCCGGCGCCATCGAGGTCCGTTCGATCGACTACGTCCCGGAGGGCGAGCGGCACGGCAAGGTCTGGCACCAGGGCCCGTTCTGGTTCTGCGGCAACTTCCAGCCGTACACCGTCGCGATCGGTTTCGTCGGCCCGGCGATGGGGCTGCCGCTCGGCTGGACCTCGCTGGCGAGCACGCTCGGCATCCTGTTCGGCACCTTCTTCATGGCCTTCCACGCCTCGCAGGGCCCCTGGCTCGGGCTGCCCCAGATGGTGCAGTCGCGGGCCCAGCTCGGATATCGCGGCGTCATCCTGGCACTCGCCGGCACGCTCTTCACGTACGTCGGCTTCAACGTCATCGACACGGTCATCATCGACAACGGCCTCAACGCGGTGTTCGGCTGGAGCAAGCCGGTGATCGGGATCGTCATCACCGTGGTGGCCGCGGTGCTGGCCATCTACGGCTACGACTGGCTCCACCGGGCGTTCCAGGTGCTGTTCTGGATCTCGCTGCCGCTGTGGCTCGTGCTGACCGCCGTCATCCTGTTCGGGGGCGCGGGCGGGCAGGCGGCCCCTTCCTCCGGCGGCTTCACCTGGGTCGCCTTCATGGTCCAGTTCGCGGTCGCCGCCTCGTACAACATCACCTACGCGCCGTACGTCTCGGACTACTCGCGCTATCTGCCCCGGCGCACCAAGACCTCACACATCGTGTGGTCGGTCTTCTGCGGCGCCGCGGCCTCGCCGCTGTGGCTGATCCCGATCGGCGCGTGGATGGCCACCCGGCTCGGCGTCACCGACACGCTCGTCGGCATCCACGACGCGGGCGAGAACGTGTTCACCGGCCTCGGCAGCGTGCTCACGGTAGTGTCCGTGCTCGTGCTGGTCGCGACCATGGGCCTCAACGCCTACAGCGGCATGCTGACCGTCGTCACCGCCGTCGACACCCTGCGGCCGGTGCGGCCGACCCGCTCGATCAGGATCGTCACCGTCGTCGTGCTGGCCGTGGTGTGGGCACTCGTGGGGATGCTGCTCATCGGCGACTTCTCCACCGCCTTCACCAACGTGCAGCTGATCATGCTGTACGTGCTCGTGCCGTGGACGGCCGTCAACCTGGTCGACTACTTCTTCGTACGGCGCGGCCACTACGCGATCACGCACCTTTTCCGCAAGGACGGCATCTACGGCATGTGGGCGTGGCGCGGGCTGGTCTCCTACCTGCTTGGCCTGGCCGCGATGGTTCCCTTCGTGGTGCTCAGCTTCTTCACCGGCCCGGTGGCCGAGGCCATGGGCGGCGTCGACATCGCGTTCGCCGTCGGGCTGATCGTCGGCGGCGGCGTCTACCTGCTGCTGTGCCGCACGCTCGACGTCTCGTCCGAGGAGGGCGTCGTCGCGGCCAGCGAGCGCGAGCTCGCCGCGTCCTGAACCCCGCCGGATGTCGTCCGAGGAAGGAATCACATGACCGTCACCAACGCGGCCGTCCTCGTGCGGGGGCAGGGCCTGCGAAGCCGGGTGTTGCGCCTGGCCGACCCCCGGGACGACCAGGTCCTCGTCCGTATCGAGGCGAGCGGCGTCTGCCACTCCGACCTGCACGTCCTCGACGGGGACTGGCCGGTCGAGGAGCCGATCGTCCTGGGACACGAGGGCGCGGGCGTGGTCGAGGCCGTCGGCCCTGCCGTACGCGACGTCAGGCCCGGCGACCACGTCGTGCTGTCGTGGTTCGCGCCGTGCCGCCGCTGCGAGGCGTGCGCAGCCGGCCGTGCCTGGCTGTGCTCGAACACCAAGGCCGTGTCCAACACGCTGCCGGACGGCTCGACCCCGCTGTCCGACGAGGACGGCACGCCCGTGCTGCCCTTCCTCGGGCTCGGCACGTTCTCCGAATATGCCGTGGTGCCCGAGACCGCCGCGATCGTCGTTCCGGACGAGGTGCCGTTCCCGGTGGGGGCGCTGATCGGGTGCGCCGTGACGACCGGGGTCGGGGCCGCAGTGCACACGGCGGGGGTGCGGCCGGGCGAGTCGGCCGTCGTCATCGGCTGCGGAGGCGTCGGGCAGGCGGTCGTGCTCGGCCTCGGCCTGGCCGGCGCCCAGCCGGTCGTCGCCGTCGACCTGTCGGACCGGCGGCTCGGCCTTGCCCGGGAGCTCGGCGCCACGCACACCCTGCGCGGTGACGACCCGGCGCTGGCGGAGAAGGTGCTGGAGATCACCGGCGGGGCGCATCACGCGTTCGAGGCCATCGGCCGGGCCGCCACGATCGAGGCGCTGCCCGGGCTGCTGCGCGCGGGAGGCAACGCGGTGCTCGTCGGCATGACCGCGCTCGGCACGCGGGTCTCCTTCGACCCGTTCGACCTCGCCGACCAGGGCAAGAACATCCTCGGCTGCAACTACGGCTCCAGCGTGCCCGCGGTCGACTTCCCCCGGCTGGCGAGCCTCTACCTGTCCGGGCGCCTGCCGCTCGACCGGCTGGTCGGCGCCGAGGCCGGGCTCGCCGGCCTGCCCGCGGCCTTCGCCGACCTGCGCGCCGGCACCGGCCTGCGCACGGTCGTACGGCCGGGGGCGCCCGCGGGGACGTCCGCGGGGACGTCCGCGGGGACGGACACATGGACGGACACAGGGGCGAACGCGGGGACGAACGAGGGGGTGCGGTCGTGACGCGGGTCGCGGTGGCGCAGCTCCCGCTGCGGGTGGGCGAGCCGGAGGCGAACCGCGCCGCCGCCGAGGCGGCGATCAGGGAGGCGGCCGAGGCCGGCGCCCGGCTGGTGGTGCTGCCCGAGCTGGTCAACAGCGGCTACGTCTTCACCGGAGCCGAGGAGGCCAGGAGTCTCGCCGAGCCCGCCGACGGCCCCACCGTGACCGGATGGCGGCGGCTGGCCCGCGACCACGACCTCGTGATCGTCGGCGGGTTCTGCGAGCTGGACGGCGGTGCCGTACGCAACAGTCAGGTCACGGTCGACGCCACCGGCACCAGGGCCGTCTATCGCAAGGCCCACCTGTGGCACGACGAGCAGGACGTGTTCGTCCCCGGCGACGAGCCGGCCCCGGTCGTCGGGACCACGCTCGGCCGGATCGGCATGATGGTCTGCTATGACCTGGAGTTCCCCGAGTGGGTGCGGTCCGTGGGCCTCGCGGGGGCCGACCTGCTCGCCGTCTCCACCAACTGGCCCGCCTCGCCCGTCCCCGAAGGGGAGCGCCCGGTGCTGGTCGCCTTCGCCCAGATCGCCGCGGCGGCCAACCGCATGTTCGTCGCCGTGGCCGACAGGTGCGGGGTGGAGCGCGGCGTCGGCTGGGTCTGCGGCACCTCCCTGATCGGTCCCGACGGCTATCCCCTGGCGGGCCCCGTGCTACGGGACGGGCCCGCCGTGCTGGTCGCCGACTGCGATCTCGCGCACGCGCGGGACAAGGCCACCGGCCCCCGCAACGACGTCCATCGTGACCGGCGGACCGACCTCTACTGGAAGGAAGAGCGCACGCCATGACAGAGCCCAGGGGACCCGTCGACTCCTCCCGGATCCCTCGATTCGCCGGACCGGCCACGTTCGCGCGGCTGCCGCGGCTGGACGAGGTCGGGCACGCCGACGTCGCGGTGGTGGGCGTCCCGTTCGACGGTGGGGTCTCCTACCGCCCGGGCGCCCGGTTCGGCCCTGCGGCCGTCCGGGAGGCCAGCCGCCTGCTCCGGCCGTACCATCCGGGCCTGGACGTCTCGCCGTTCGCCACGGTCCAGGTGGCGGACGCGGGCGACATCGCGTGCAACCCGTTCGACATCCGCGAGGCCGTCGAGACGGTGGAGGAGTCCGCCTCCGGGCTCATGGACGGAGGCACGAAGCTTGTCACCATCGGCGGCGACCACACGATCGCGCTGCCGCTGCTGCGCGCGGCCGCCCGGCGGCACGGCCCGGTCGCGCTGCTGCACTTCGACGCGCACCTCGACACCTGGGACACCTACTTCGGGGCCGAGTACACGCACGGCACGCCGTTCCGCCGTGCGGTCGAGGAGGGCATCCTCGACACCGAGGCGGTCTGCCACGTCGGCACCCGCGGCCCGCTGTACGGCAAGAAGGACCTGGAGGACGACCGGCGCCTCGGCTTCGGCATCGTGACCAGCGCCGACGTGCTGCGCCGGGGCGTGGACGAGATCGCCGACGCGCTGCGGCAGCGCATCGGCGGCCGGCCGCTCTATCTGTCGATCGACATCGACGTGCTCGACCCGGCGCACGCGCCCGGCACCGGCACCCCCGAGGCGGGCGGCCTGACCAGCCGGGAGCTGCTGGAGATCCTGCGCGGCCTGGCCGGCTGCGACATCGTCGGCGCGGACGTGGTCGAGGTCGCCCCGGCGTACGACCACGCGGAGATCACCTCGGTCGCGGCCTCCCACGTGGCCTACGATCTGATCGGCCTGCTCGCGCTGGGGAAGGCCTGACGCCAGGGGGAGAAGCCGTGATCGTCGACCTGTCGGTGCCCGTCGTGAGCGGCATGCCCGTCTACCCCGGCGACCCGGAGGTGGAGATCGCGCCCGCCCTCACGGTGGCGGCCGAGGGCGTCAACGTCCTCGGCCTGCACCTGGGGTCGCAGTCGGGCACGCACGTGGACGCGCCGTTCCACATCGACGACGCGCTGCCCACGCTCGACGACCTGCCGCTGGAACGCTTCCTCGGACCGGCGGTGGTCCTCGACGCCCGGGGCCTGCCGCCGCGCGCGCCCGTCACCCCGGCGATGCTCGCCGCGGTGACCGGGCGGCTGGCCCCGGGGACCGTCCTGCTGGTCGCGACCGGCTGGGACGAGCACTGGGGAACCCCGGAATACCTGACCCACCCCTACCTGGACGCGGAGACCGCCCGCCTGATCGTCGCCGCGGGCGTGCGCACCGTCGGCGTCGACGCGCTCAGCGTCGATCCCACCCCGGCTCCCGCCGATCTGCCGGCGCACCGCGTGCTGTGCGGCGCGCACGCCGTCATCGCGGAGAACCTGCGGGGTCTCGGCCCGCTGCTGGACGCCCAGGCCGCCGGTCGCCCGATCGAGGTCTCGCTGTTCCCGCTGCGCCTGGCCGGGGCCGACGGCGCTCCCGTCCGCGCCGTCGCCCGGATCGGCTGACCCCCGCGTACGCCGTGGGTTGACGGATGGCGGCATCGGGCTGCTATCGTGTCCGGCGCTCGTGACCCCAGGCTAGGAGACCAGACGTGGCAGGTGAGGACGACATCTCCGGGTGATACCGGAGATCGAGCGGCCCCGGCAGGCGCGCATGACCGCCGCCGATGTGGCCCTCGTTGTCGTTCTCTGATCCCTGTCCCCTTGCCGGGCGGCTCCGGTGCGCCCGGATCACGTACGAGGTCTCTCGCATGTCCGATGCGTTCATCATCTGTTCCGGCCTGTCCTTTTCCTGGCCTGAC
The DNA here is from genome assembly GCF_036186745.1 of Microbispora hainanensis. NCBI lineage: Bacteria > Bacillati > Actinomycetota > Actinomycetes > Streptosporangiales > Streptosporangiaceae > Microbispora > Microbispora hainanensis. The sequence continues at coordinate 4,409,027 of NZ_CP108086.1, forward strand.
GACACGCCCGTCTTCGACGACCTGTCCTTCACCGTGGGCGGTGGCCGTACGGGCCTGGTCGCTCCCAACGGCGCGGGCAAGAGCACGCTGCTCAAGCTGATCGCCGGTGAGCACCGGCCTCGCGGCGGGAGCGTGTCCGTCAGCGGCGTGCTCGGTTATCTGCCGCAGAGCCTGCCTCTCACCGGCGACCTGGCCGTGGCCGAGGTGCTCGGCATCGCCCCGGTGATCGCCGCGCTCGACGCCATCGAGTCGGGCGACGCCGCCGAGGAGCACTTCACCACGATCGGCAACGACTGGGACATCGAGGAACGCACCCGTGCCCAGCTCGACCGGCTGGGGCTCGGCGACCTCGCGTTCGACCGCATCCTGCGTACGCTGAGCGGCGGCCAGGTCGTCTCGCTCGGCCTGGCCGCCCAGCTTCTCAAGCGGCCCGACGTCCTGCTGCTGGACGAGCCGACGAACAACCTCGACCTCGGTGCGCGCCGCAGGCTCTACGACGTGCTCGGCGACTGGAACGGCTGCCTGCTGGTGGTCAGCCACGACCGGGCCCTGCTCGACCGCATGGACCGCATCGCCGAGCTCGACCGGGGAGAGATCCGCTTCTACGGCGGCGGTTTCACCGCCTACGAGGCGGCCGTACGCGCGGAGCAGGAGGCCGCCGAACGGACCGTGCGCAGCGCCGAGCAGGAGCTCAAGCGCGAGAAGCGGGAGATGCAGCAGGCGCGTGAGCGGGCCGAGCGCCGCGCGGGCAACGCCGCCCGCAACCTCAAGAACGCCGGGCTGGCGCGGATCTTCGCCGGGAACATGAAGCGGGGCGCCCAGGAGTCGGCCGGGCGGGCCGGCCAGATGCACGCCGCCCGCGTGAGCGACGCCAAGGCCAGGCTCGACGAGGCGGGCCGGGCGCTGCGCGACGACCAGAAGATCGCGCTGGAGCTGCCGGGGACCAACGTGCCCGCCGGGCGGACGGTCTTCCTCGGCGAGGGCCTGCAGGTCCGTGGCCTGTTCGCCGAGCCGGGCATCGACCTGGCGATCCGCGGCCCCGAGCGCATCGCGCTGACCGGCGCCAACGGCGCGGGCAAGTCCACCCTGCTGCGCGTGATCGGCGGCGAGCTGGAGCCGGACGCCGGCACGACCAGGCGGGCCGACGGCCGGGTCGCCTACCTGTCGCAGCGGCTCGACCTGCTCGACGTGGATCGCACCGTGGCGGAGAACCTGGCGGCGTTCGCCCCCGGCATGCCGGAGGCGGAGCGGATGAACCTGCTCGCCCGCTTCCTGTTCCGCGGCGTGCGGGCGCACCTGCCGGTGGGCGTGCTGTCGGGCGGCGAACGGCTGCGCGCCACGCTGGCCTGCGTGCTGTGCGCCGAACCGGCGCCTCAGCTCCTGCTGCTCGACGAGCCCACCAACAACCTCGACCTGGTCAGCGTGGGGCAGCTGGAGAGCGCGCTCGGCGCGTACGAGGGGGCGTTCGTGGTGGTCAGCCACGACGAGCGGTTCCTCGCGGAGGTCGGGGTGGACCGGTGGCTGGAGCTGTCCGACGGCCGACTGCTGGAGACCTGAGCCCCCCGGCCCCGCCGGGCCGGGGCGGGGACGGTCGTCAGTGGGTGCCCCAGGAGTAGGTCTGCTTGTGCAGCTTGAGGTAGACGAAGGTCTCTGTCGCCCGCACGCTGGAGATCGCCCGGATCTTTCCGAGGATCTCCAGCAGGTGGGTGTCGCCCTCGCAGACCACCTCGACCATGATGTCGACCGACCCGGCCGTGAGCACCACGTAGTCGATCTCGGGGATCTGCGACAGCTCGTCGGCCACCTGCTCCAGGTCGCCCTCGCACTTGATGCCGATCATGGCCTGGCGGGGGAAGCCCAGGGTGAGCGGGTCGGTGACGGCGACGATCTGCATGACGCCGAGGTCGAGCAGGCGCTGCACGCGCTGGCGCACCGCGGCCTCCGACAGCCCCACCGCCTTGCCGATGGCGGCGTACGGCTTTCGCCCGTCCATCTGAAGCTGCTCGATGATCTGCTTGGAGATCTCGTCGAGCACCACCGGCCCACCCTTCGCGGCAGCCGCGCGAGCCTTTGGCGGAGTCGTCATCCTCGGGGGGTGTCCTCTCTTGGCGGGCTTCGGCTTCGATCGCCGTAGCGACCTGGTGTTACAGCATCATTTTTGACATGTTGCGATCGTGGTCTGACATGTTGTCAGCTCCGTCGCTCACGTCAAGCGATTTCGTAGCAATTTGGTATCTTAGCGACGAAATCCCTTGTCGTTGGCTCTTTCCTCTGCCAGAGTCGCGACAACTCAGCCACCACCAGGAGGTCACCGGTGACCACCCGTCTCCAGAACTTCGTGAACGGGAAGTTCGTCGACGCCGCCAGCGGCCGTTTCTCCGACGTCGTAGACCCTACGACGGGGGAGGCATACGCCCAGGCACCGGTGTCGGGCCAGGAGGACGTCGACGCCGCGTACGCCGCCGCGACGGCCGCCTTCGAGACGTGGGGCCAGACGACCCCGGGCGAGCGCGCGGCGCTGCTGCTGAAGGTCGCCGACGCGATCGAGGCCCGCGCTGACGAGATCAACGAGGCCGAGTGCCGCAACACCGGCAAGCCCCGCGCCCGCATGGCCGAGGACGAGACCCCGATCGCCGCTGACCACTTCCGGTTCTTCGCCGGTGCGGCCCGCACCCTTGAGGGCCCGACCGCCGGTGAGTTCCTCGCCGACCACACCTCGGTGATCCGGCACGAGCCTATCGGTGTCATCGGTCAGGTCACGCCGTGGAACTACCCGATGATGATGGCGGTCTGGAAGATCGCCCCCGCTCTCGCGGCCGGCAACACGGTCGTGCTCAAGCCGTCCGACACCACGCCGGTCTCCACGCTGAAGCTGGCCGAGATCCTCGGCGACGTCCTGCCCGCCGGGGTTTTCAACGTCGTGACCGGCGACCGGGAGACCGGTGCGCTGGTGGTCGGCCACCCGGCCGCGAGCATGGTCGCGATCACCGGTTCGGTCGGCGCGGGCATGTCGGTCGCCAGGACCGCCGCCGACGACGTCAAGCGCGTCCACCTGGAGCTGGGCGGCAAGGCCCCGGTCGTGATCTTCGAGGACGTCAAGGACATCAAGGCCGTCGCCGAGGCGGTCGCCGGGGCGGGCCTCTACAACGCCGGCCAGGACTGCACCGCCGCCTGCCGCGTGCTCGTGCAGGAGAGCATCCACGACGAGTTCGCCGCGGCGCTGGCCGAGGCCGCGGCCGCCACCAAGCTGGGCGGCCTCGAGGTCGAGGACGCCTACTTCGGCCCGCTGAACAACGCCAACCAGCTCGCCCGGGTCGAGGGCTTCTTCCAGCGCCTCCCCGAGCACGCGAAGGTCCTCACCGGCGGCACCCGGGTCGGCGACAAGGGCTTCTTCTTCGCCCCGACCGTCGTGGACGGGCTGAAGCAGGACGACGAGATGGTCCAGGACGAGATCTTCGGCCCCGTCATGACCATCCAGACCTTCACCGACGAGGCGGACGCGCTGGCCAAGGCCAACGGCGTCCGTTACGGCCTGTCCGGCTCGGTGTGGACCACCGACCACGGCCGCGCGATGCGGATGTCCAAGCGACTCGACTTCGGCGTCGTCTGGGTCAACACCCACATCCCGTTCGTGTCCGAGATGCCGCACGGCGGCTTCAAGCACTCGGGCTACGGCAAGGACCTGTCCGTCTTCGGCCTGCACGACTACACCCGCGTCAAGCACGTCATGCACTACATCGGCGAATAGGCGCCATCGGCCGCGGCCGGACGCCTATCGAAAAAGAGGGATAAGCCTGGAATGACAGAGATCCAGGCGGGCTCGGGGGCGGCCGTCGCGGCTGCCCCCGTATCAGGAGACGTGCCCGCCATCGAACTCGACCACGTGGTCAAGGAGTACGTCTCGCACGGCGAGGTCGTACGGGCGGTCAAGGGCGTGAGCCTCGCCATTGCGGAGGGGGAGTTCTTCTCCCTCCTCGGCCCCTCGGGCTGCGGCAAGACCACCAGCATGCGCATGATCGCCGGGTTCGAGGACCCCACCCAGGGGATCGTCAGGCTCCACGGGGAGGACGTCACGAACGTCCCGCCCAACAAGCGCGACATCAACATGGTGTTCCAGTCCTACGCGCTGTTCCCGCACATGAACGTCTGGGACAACGTCGCGTTCGGGCTCAAGCGCAAGAAGGTCCCCGACGCGGAGATCAAGCGCCGCGTCGGCGAGATCCTGGAGGTCGTCGACCTGGTCGGCCGCGAGAAGCGCCGGCCGAAGGAGATGTCGGGAGGCCAGCAGCAGCGCGTCGCGCTCGCCCGGGCCCTGGTCAACCGGCCCCGCGCGCTCCTGCTCGACGAGCCGCTCGGCGCGCTCGACCTCAAGCTCCGCCAGGCCATGCAGATCGAGCTCAAGCGCATCCAGCGCGAGGTCGGCATCACGTTCGTCTACGTGACGCACGACCAGAGCGAGGCGCTGACGATGAGCGACCGCATCGCGGTCATGAACGACGGCCTCGTGGAGCAGCTCGCGGACCCCCGCGAGATCTACGAGCGGCCCGCCAGCAAGTTCGTGGCGGGATTCATCGGCACCTCCAACCTGCTGAGCGGCACCGTCCAGCAGATCACCGGCGACACCGCCGTGCTCGCGCTCGGCGCGAGCGACCGCATCCTCGTCCCCGCCGACGGCGCGCTCGCGCCCGGCGCCACAGTCGACCTCACGGTCCGGCCCGAGAAGATCAAGATCGCCAGGGACCGGCCGGAGGGCGACCTCAGCGTGGTGCGGGGGACCGTCTCCGAAGTCGTCTACCTCGGCACCTACAACAGCTACGTCGTGGCGCTCGGCGACGGCGCCGAGATCACGGTGTTCGAGCAGAACGCCCACGACAGCACGATCACCGCCGAACGCGGCGACACCGTCTGGCTCTCCTGGCAGCCCTGGCACTCCTACGCGCTGCGGTAGATTCCCCCACCGGTTTCACCCTTCGAACCCCGCCACGAATCCCGAATCCCCGGCATCCCGAATCCCCGGCATCCCGAGTCCCCGGTTATCCCGAACCCCCCGGTACAGCGAACCCGGTAGAGCGAACCCGGAGCACGAACTCCTATGAACGACCCATACAGGCAGGACCCCGCCCTCCTCCGCGGCATGACCCAGCGCCGGCTCGGCAGGCGCGACGCCTTCCGGCTCGCGGGCCTGTCGGCCGCCGGGCTCGCTCTCGCCGCCTGCGGCGTGCAGGGCAAGGGCACGGCCAGGCCGTCCTCCTCCGCCCAGGCCCAGTCAGAGGTGGAGAAGTTCTGGTCGGGCAAGACGAAGAACGGCCACGTGGACTTCGCCAACTGGCCGCTCTACATGGACCCCAAGCAGCCCGAGCTCAAGCAGTTCACCCAGCAGACCGGCATCACGGTGAACTACAAAGAGGTCATCCTGGAGATGCCGAGCTGGTTCGCCAAGATCCAGCCGCAGCTCGCCGCCGGGCAGTCGATCGACTACGACCTCATGGTCGTCACGAACGGCCTGCACTTCCAGCGGCTCGTCGAGCTCGGCTACCTGGCCCCGCTCGACCACACCAAGCTGCCGAACTTCGCGGCCAACGTCGCGCCGGAGTACAGGAACGAGTCGTTCGACCCCGGCAACGTCTACAGCATCCCGTGGGCCTCCGGCATCACCGGCATCGCGTACAACCCGAAGTACGTCGACACCCCGCCGACCATGGCCGACCTGTGGAACCCCAAATACAAGGGCAAGGTCGGCATGATGTCCGACTCCCAGGAGATCGCCAACTTCGGCCTCTTCGCGATCGGCGTGGACCCCGACAAGTCCACCGAGGCCGACTGGCAGAAGGCCGCGGCCAAGCTCCAGGAGCAGCGCGACGCCGGCATCGTGCGCAAGTACTACGACCAGGCGTACACCGACCCGCTCGCCAAGGGCGACATCTGGCTCACGATGGCCTGGTCGGGCGACGTCTTCCAGAAGAACGTCTCCGACGGCACGGACCTCAAGTTCGTGGTCCCGCAGGAGGGCGGCACCATCTGGACCGACAACATGACGATCCCGAAGACCGCGACCAACCCGGTCGACGCGATCATGCTGATGGACTTCTTCTACGACGTGAACGTCGCGGCGCACCTCGCCGAGTACATCAACTACGTGACGCCGGTCCCGGCCGCCAAGGACGTCATCGCCGCCGACGCCGCCAAGGCCACGGGCGACGACAAGAAGCTCCTCGAACAGGTGGCGAGCAGCCCGCTGGTGTTCCCGAGCGAGCAGGACACCGCCAGGCTCCGCAGCTACGTGAACGGCAAGACGCCGGAGGAGCAGAAGAAGTTCGAGTCCATCTTCCAGGCGATCACGACGTCATGAGCAGGCTCCGGGCTTCGCTGACGCCATACCTGCTGCTGTTCCCCGGCACGCTCTGGCTGGCGATCTTCTTCGTCATCCCGACGGTCGTCATGCTGTCGCTGTCGCTGCAGTCGGGCGACGTCGTCAACGGCTACGCGTTCACCTTCAACTGGCACAGCTACGTCGACGGGATCAGCACCTACCACGACCAGATCGTCAGGTCCCTGGTGTACGGCGTGATCTCGACGGTGATCCAGATCGTCATCGGGTTCCCCGTGGCGTACTGGATCGCCTTCAAGGGCGGCACCCGCAAGTCGGTCTACCTGTTCCTCCTGCTGCTGCCCTTCCTGGTGTCGTTCGTGCTGCGCACCATCTCGTGGCAGTTCTTCCTGTCCGACAACGGCATGCTGCTCGGGCCGCTGAAGTCGCTGGGCCTGGTGCCGCAGGACTTCCACATCCTCGCCACGAGCGCGGCGGTGATCGGCGGCCTGGCCTACAACTTCCTGCCGTTCATGATCCTGCCGATGTACGTGGCGCTGGAGCGGATCGACCCGCGCGTCCTGGAGGCCGCGCAGGACCTCTACGCCAGCAAGACGCAGACCTTCCTGCGGGTGGTGCTGCCGCTGTCGCTGCCGGGCGTGTTCGCCGGCGTGCTGATGACGTTCGTCCCGGCCACGTCGGACTACGTCAACGCCTCGGTGCTCGGCGGCACCAGCAACACGATGATCGGCAACGTCATCCAGAACCAGTTCCTGATCAACCAGGACTATCCGACCGCCTCGGCGCTGTCGTTCACGCTGATGGCCCTGCTGCTCGTGGGCATCTTCGCGTACGCCAAGGCGCTCGGCACCGAAGACGTGCTGGAGGTGGCGGCGCGATGAAGCGTGGCCTGCTGCGGGGCCGCGGCCTGCAGATCTACACCTGGCTGGTGATCGCCTGGCTCGTGCTGCCGATCGCCGTGATGATCCTGTTCGGCTTCAACGACACCAAGGGCCGCTACAACACGGCCTGGCAGGGCTTCACGTTCAAGTGGTACGGCAAGCTGTTCGAGATCGGCGACCTCACCCAGGCGCTGGTGAACTCGCTGCTCATCGCCGTGCTGACGATGCTGATCGCCGGGGTGCTCGGGTCGCTGATCGGGCTGGCGCTCGGCCGCTACCGCTTCCGCGGCTCCGGGGCGATGAACCTCGTGATGTTCGCGGCGATCTCCTGCGCCGAGATCGTGATGGGCGCGTCGCTGCTGTCGCTGTTCGTCACGCTCGCCGTGCCGCTCGGCTTCTGGACGATCCTGATCTCGCACGTCATGTTCTCGATCTCGTTCGTGGCCGTGACCGTGCGGGCACGGGTGATGACGCTCGACTCCTCCCTTGAGGAGGCCGCCCGCGACCTCGGCGCGGGACCGTGGACGACGTTCCGGCTGGTCACCCTGCCGATGATCTTTCCGGGCGTGCTGGCGGGCTCGATGCTGGCCTTCGCGCTGTCGATCGACGACTTCGTCATCACCAACTTCAACTCCGGCGGCACCATGACGTTCCCGCTGTGGATCTGGGGGGCCACCCGCGTGGGCCTGCCACCGCAGGTGAACGTCATGGGGACGCTGATCTTCGCGGCCGGTGTGCTGATCGCCGTGGTCAACGCCCTCCTGGCCCGCCGCCGCGCCAACGCGTGAGGATGTGGGATTCGTGGTTCCGTCGAAGGCGCTCGCCGACGCGGAGCGCAAGCCGTACTGGCTGGACCGGCCGATCGCGCTCGAGCCGCTGCCCCCGCTGACGGGAGACGTCACGGCCGACCTGGCGGTGGTCGGCGGCGGGTTCACCGGCCTGTGGACCGCGCTGATGGCCAAGGAGCGCGACCCCTCGCTCGACGTGGTCCTCCTGGAGGGCCGCGCGGTCGGGTGGGCCGCCTCCGGCCGCAACGGCGGGTTCTGCGCCGCCAGCCTGACCCACGGTCTCGGCAACGGGCAGGACCGCTGGCCCACGGAGATCGCGACGCTGGAACGGCTCGGCCGGGAGAACCTCGACGAGATCGAGGCGACCCTCGCCCGTTATGGCGTCGACTGCTCCTTCGAACGGACCGGGGAGCTGCGGGTCGCCACCGAGGAGTGGCAGCTCGCCGGGCTCGACGAGGAGGTGAGCGGGGCGGCCTCGCTCGGCGTCCGGCTGGAGCGGCTCGACCGCGAGCAGGTGCGGGCCGAGGTGGACTCCCCGACATACCTCGGCGGCGTGTGGGACCGCGAAGGCGTCGCCATGGTCGACCCGGCGCGGATGGCATGGGGGCTGCGCGACGTCTGCGTGCGGCTCGGCGTGCGCGTCTTCGAACACACGCCGGTGCGCGCCGTGCACGACGACGGCGTCACGCTCGAACTGGAGACGCCGAAGGGGCGGGTCAGGGCCGGGCGGGTGGCGCTCGGCACCGGCGCCTTCCCACCGCTGCTGCGCCGGCTCAGGCACTTCCTCGTGCCGGTGTACGACTACGCGCTGATGACCGAGCCGGTGCCGGACGACCTGCTGGCGGCGATCGGCTGGCGGCACCGCCAGGGCATCGGCGACTCGGCCAACCAGTTCCATTACTACCGGCTGACTGACGACAACCGGATTCTGTGGGGCGGCTACGACGCCGTCTATCACAACGGCGGCCTGGTCAAGCCGGAGTACGACCAGCGCGACGCCACCTTCGAGAAGCTCGCCACGCACTTCTTCGAGACGTTCCCGCAGCTCCACGGCCTGCGCTTCACGCACAGGTGGGGCGGGGTCATCGACACCTGCAGCCGGTTCAGCGCCTTCTTCGGCACCGCGTACGGCTCACGCCTCGCCTACGCCGCCGGATACACGGGCCTCGGCGTGGGGGCCACCCGCTTCGGGGCCAACGTCATGCTCGACCTGCTGCAGGGCAGGGTGACCGAGCGGACGGACCTGCAGATGGTGCGGCACAAGCCGGTGCCCTTCCCGCCGGAGCCGGTGCGGTCGGGCGTCATCCAGCTCACCCGCTGGGCCATCGCCCGGGCCGACGAGCACGAGGGCCGCCGCAACGCCTGGCTGCGCACCCTCGACGCCTTCGGGCTCGGCTTCGACTCCTAGGTTCTCGTACCTTTCGGCGTGGACGACGACTGGGGAGCCGCCCGGGCCGTCCGCGAGATCTTCGTGCCTTTCGCGCACAGGTAGCCTGCCGGCGCAGAAGACACGGATCGAGGAGTTCCGAGATGACCACAGAAGCCGGGCCCCCGCTCCTGGCCGTGGCGCGGCCGCCGCATCCCGCCCGATCGCGCTCGTGACCGGTGTCGGCCGGACCGTGGGCATCGGCGCGGCGATCGCCCGTGAGCTGGCCGCGTCCGGCTGGACATCGCGTTCACCTACTGGACGCCGTACGACGAGCGCATGACCTGGGGCGCCGAGCGCGGCGCGGCAGACGAGATCGGCAGCTCACTCGCCGCGCGGGGCGCGGCGTTCGCGGCGATCGAGGCGGACCTCGCCGACGTGCGTGCGCCGGCGCGGATCTTCGACGAGGCGGAGCGCCTGCTCGGAGGCGTCACCGCGCTGGTGATGAGTCACTGCGAGTCGGTCGACTCCGGCCTGCTCGACACCACCATAGAGAGCTTCGACCGGCACTTCGCGGTGAACGCGCGTGCCGTCTGGCTGCTGATCCGTGGGTACGGCCGGCGGTTCCGCGGCGTGCACGCCAACGTCGTCAACCCGGGGCCCGTGGACACCGGGTGGATGTCGGATGAGGTGCGGGCGAGATGCCTCGCGCAGACACCCCTGGGCCGGCTCGGCATGCCGCAGGACACCGCGCACCTGGTGAGCTTCCTGTGTTCCCGGCAGGGGCAGTGGATCAACGGTCAGCTGCTCAAGAGCAACGGCGGATTCTCCTGAGCCGCCCGTCGCGAGCCACCTGCAGCACTACTACCAGAGGTAGCATGCACGGTATGAGCGGTAGTAAGAAATACTCCGTGAGCCTGCCTGAGGAGCTCGCCGAGGCGATCCGTGCCCAGGTCGGACCGGGCGGTTTCTCCGCCTATGTCGCCGAAGCCCTCGAGCACCGGATGGCCATGGACAAGCTGCGCGAGATCGTGGCCGACTTCGAGACCGACAACGATCCGCTGACGCGAGAGGAGATCGACGCGGCGCGTGCCCTCCTGCGTCACGACCACAGGGCCAAGGGCGGGGCGGCCGCCTGATGCCGGGCACGCTCGTCCTGGACAGTGAGGGCCTGTCACGGCTCTACCGCAAGGACCGCAGCGTGCTGGCGCTTCTCGCGGCTGCGGAGGAGGAGGGCGTACGTGTCGTGACCACGGTGATGACCACGCTCGAGGCCGACGACGAACGGGTGCATCCGGCACGGGTCCGATGGGTTCTGTCGCGTATCGACGTCCTCGACGTCACCCGGGAGGTGGGAGCCGAGGCGGCGGCGCTGCTGCGTACCCACCGCCTTCGCGGTCACAGGTACGCGATCGACGCCGTCCTGGCCGCGAGCGCGCGTGTCGCGGCCCGTCCGGTCACGGTCCTGACCTCCGATCCCGCGGATCTCACGCCACTCTGCGGCGACCACGTCGAGATCGTCAAGATCTAGGTGCACCGCCACGATGTCGGTCATCACCGCGGACACACCGCATGAAGCCCCGGTTCGACGTTCAGACGAGGGGATGAATCTCGCGCTGAGGGAGCTCGAACCACTCCGGGTCCAGATGAGCACCGCTGTCCATGGTGACGAGCGCCAGAGCGCTCGCGCGCGACGCGATCGTGAACGGGTCAGGCAGCAGGTGCACCAGGTGGTCGAGAGCGTGCGGGTCCGGTCCGTGCACCTCACGCGGGTCGAGATTGTGCATCCACAGCCGGATGTGCCCATCGGCCGCGTAGAGCATCCATGCGCGCCCGACCGGCCTGTCCGGCCGTTGGACCACCGTCCAGTTCAGCCCCATGTCCAGCCACCGCGCCACGCTGAGCAAGCGCCGGTAGTGCTCGACCAGGTCCATCGGGCCGTCAGGCGGTGAGCCAGCGGAGCGGGTTCTCGTGGGTGATGAGACGCAGGGTGTCGTCGTCCACGCCGGCCTCTCGCAGGGCAGGGAGGACTGAGGAGAACAGCCGCCCGTAGCCCTGCCCGCCGTAGCCGGACAGGTGCTCCCGCAGGCGTACGCCGCTGCTGAGCAGGACGCGCTCGGCGTGCCCGCCGTCGAGGAGGGTGAGGACGTCCTCGGCGTCGTCCACGCTCACGTACGCCCCGGTCTCGGCGATCTTGCGCTGGACCAGTGGATCGCCGGAGCGGGCGGCCAGACGCCGGGCGGGGACGTTCTGCGAGAGCAGGAGCTCCAGCAGCTCCAGGCCGCCCGTCGCCACGGGGAGGTCGGTGCGCAGCGAGGCGCGGGCGGCGGCGGTGACGGCACGCTCCTCGGCCGGGGTGGGCGTCTCGTCCCACGCGGCGGCGACGATGACACCCGGCCGCGCGCCCGTCCCGTCGAGCCCGGCGCCGATCTCGTGCAGCAGGTCGGCGGTCAGGTCCTCCACGCCGTACCGCGTGATGGCCGCACCCGCGAACGGCTGCGCGGCGAAGCCGGTGGCGGCCACGATCGGCACCCGCGAGGCCATCGAGATCCGGGCGAGCGCGGCGGGGTCGCGGGCCATGCCGATGCAGCTGTGCTCAACGATCAGGCCCAGCGCCTGCTCCCTGCCGAGGTTCTTGACCTCGGCCAGCACATATCGCTCCTCGTCCAGCCACCGATGGGGATCGGAGTCCACGCCGATGCCCCAGCGGGTGTCGGTGCGCAGGTGCTCGTACGGCAGCACCGGCCCGTCGATCTCGGAGACGGGGACGGCGCCCGTGACGGTCTGGATACGGGGAAAATATGCGCCGGACATGAACGGACATTAACCGATTTTTTGCCGAAACAGCTCGCGAATCACATGATTCTTTGGTTTCGACCAGGTGAAATCAGCTCATCGTCTTGCCGCCGTTGACGGCGAGCCGCTGGCCGGTGACGAACCGGGCACCGGGGGAGGCGAGGAACGCCACCGCCTCGGCCACGTCCATCGGCACGCCCATGTGGCCCAGCGGGACGTCGCTCAGATAGCCGGTGTAGTCCTCCGGGGGAACGTCCGCGTGCCGCTCCACCGGGATCCAGCCGGGCTCGACGGTGTTCACCGTGATCCCGTACGGCCCCAGCTCCCGGGCCCACGACCGGGTGAGCCCGTGCATGGCGGCCTTGGCGGCGACGTAGTGCCCGAACTCCGGGTTGCCGAGATCGGTGACCTCGCTGCCCACGTTGACGATCCGGCCCGAGCCGGCCTCGCGCATGCCGGGCAGCACGGCCTGCAGGATCAGCAGCGGGGCCTTGACGAAGAAGCGGAGCTGGCCGAGGTGGTCCTCCCAGGTCTGCTTCTCCACCGGCACCAGCGGCTGGGGACCGGTGGCGTTGTTGACGACCACGTCGACAGGCCCGATCGCGGCCACGCCCTCCCGTACGGACTCCTCGTCGGTGACGTCGAACCTGGCCAGAGCGGCCGAGCCGCCGGCGGCGGTGATGCGGTCGACGACGGCGGAGGCCCCGGCCGTGTCGTTGGCGTAGTTGACGGCGACGTGCCAGCCGTCCGCGGCGAGTCGTTCGGCGATGACGGCGCCCAGACCTCGTGAGGCGCCGGTGACCAGTGCGTTACCCATGACATGCGTCCCTATCACAGATCGCGTAGGGCGATGGGGCGGGGGAACCGGCCCGGATCGGCGCCGACGCCCTCGTGGGCGGGTGGCGCACCGGCCTGCACGCCCGCAAGCAGAGCTTCCACACCGTGAGCAACTTCGCCGTGACGGTGGACGGCGCCGAGGCGCACGTGACCACCAAGGGATACTCCTACAACCTGCTCGACGCCGAGCTCGGCGGCGGCATGTTCGAGGTGTGGGGCGTCTACCGGCTCCGGCTCGTACGGCAGGCCGTGGGGTGGAAGGTGACGGCCTTCGCGTTCGACGCCTGGCACACCCGCGGCGACGAGGCGGCGCGCACCCACCGGCTGGAGGCCTGACGGGGGCTGACAAGGACCAACGGGGACTAAGGGGGGACTAACGGGTGACCGCCGGAGTCTCGGTGTGCAGCCGCCCCAGGACCCGGCGGAACGCCCAGACGGATGCCGCGAAGGCCAGGCCGGTGACGACGGCGACGGCGGCGGTGCGGATGATCAGGTAGTCGCCGATCGACTCGTTCAGCAGCAGCCAGATGCTCATGGCCGAGTTGGCCAGGAGGACGAACGCCCACAGCAGGGTGATCCGGGCGAAGAAGGTGCGGACGCGTTCGTGCCGCAGCACGAACGACGGCAGGTGGATGTAGTCGAGTGTGAGCCGCTGGACCAGCGGGCGGCGCATCCGCACCGACGCCAGGAGCACCATGCTGATGCAGATCGTGCCGAGCTCCGGCTGGATGAAGTAGAGGACGGGGCTGCCGGTCCACAACCCGATCACGGTGCGGAAGGTGATCGCGATCGTCGCCATGATCATCGTTCCCGGCACGGGCTGGCGCCGGACGAGCCGCCACAGGACGCCCAGGTAGACCCATGACACCGCGGCCATCAGCGCGCCGCGCAGGCCGAGCACCGCGAGGGCCGTGTAGAAGACCACGAGGGGGGCCACCACGCCTTCGAGGAGCCTGGGCACCGCCTGCCTGATCAGCGCGGTGAGCCGTGGCAGGGCGAAGGGTGCGTGGTTCATGGCGACTCCAACGGGCCGGTGGGGGAGACCGACGCTGTAGTTGGGCAACGCGCCTACCCGGACATAACGGATGGAAACCCCGGGTTGGGCGGCATCGTCGGTGGCTTACCGTACCTGACCGTCACGCCCGCGGGGGCCGAATGCCGAAGCGCCCCCGCGCTTCATAACGGTACGGTATGCCTCCAGTGGCCGTCTCGGCCGATGGAAAACCCCTGATCAGCGCTTTACCAGGGGGTGCTGAGCGCTTTTCCCGGCGGGTGGCGGATGCGGGTTACGTTGACGGCATGGACTCGGGTTTCGGCTACTTCGCAACGGATGATGCGGTTCGTCCTGATTCCTTGGCCCGGCTCGTCGAGCAGCGCGGCCACACGGCGCTGCTGTTCACCGAGCACACGCACATTCCGGTGCCACCCGCCGGCGAGACGCCGAAGGACCAGGAGGGAGGCGAGCTGCCCCGGCGCTACTGGCACAGCTACGACCCGTTCATCGCCTGCATGGCGGCGGGCGCGGCGACGACGCGGCTGCGCGTGGGCACGGCAATCTGCCTCGTGCCCGAGCACGAGCCCATCAGCCTGGCGAAGACGGTGGCGAGCGTGGACAACCTGACCGGCGGGCGGTTCGAATTCGGCATCGGCGCCGGATGGCAGCGTGAGGAGCTGCGCAACCACGGCGTCGATCCGGCCCGCCGCTTCGCCGTCATGCGGGAGCGGGTGCGGGCGATGCAGGAGATCTGGACCCGTGACGAGGCCGAGTTCCACGGCGACTTCGTGTCCTTCGGCCCGATCTGGTCATGGCCGAAACCGGCGCAGAAGCCCTACCCGCCGATCCTGGTGGGCGGCGCCGGGCCGCGTGTCTTCGACCGCGTGCTCGGTTATGGGGACGCGTGGCTGCCCAACTACGGCCCCGGAATCCTGGAGCGCATCCCCGAGCTGTTCCGGCGGGCCGAGGAGGAGGGCAGGGACGTCGAGGTCATCGTGGTGTCCGTGCCGGCCGACCCCGGCGTGCTGGAGCGGTGCGAGAAGGCGGGGGTCGCCCGGGTCATGCCCTGGCTGCCGTCGGCGGGGTGGGACCGGATCCAGCGGGCGATGGACGCCTTCGAGAACGCCCTCGCCGACATGCGCGGCGAATGAGCCTGCCGGATGCCCGCCGGATGAGCCCGCCGGATGAGGCCGCCGGATGAGGCCGCCGGATGAGGCCGCCGAATGGGCAAGGCCCAGGGCGGGTGTCAGCTCAGGGTCGCGGTGGCCAGCTTGGCGCCGAAGCCGAGGAAGAGCGCGCCGACACCCGAGGTGAGCCCGGCGGCCAGCTTGCGGCGGCGCCGGAAGTGGCTCGCGAGGAACGTGCCGCCGAAGATGAGCGTGCTCAGGTAGGTCACGCTGAAGATCTGCACGATCAGCGCCAGGATCAGGAACGACAGCGCCGGCGCGCCGTACGACGGGTCCACGAACTGCACGAAGAACGCCACGAAGAACAAGATGGCCTTGGGGTTGAGCAGGCTGATCGTGAACGCCTTGCGGAACGGGCTGCGCACCGGCGCCTGCTCGGTGGTCTCCGTGGCCTGGGCCGTCTCGGCGACCTGGGAGGCCGCGGCCGTGTCGCGGGAGGCGCGCAGGGAGCGCCAGGCGCCGCGGAGCATGCCGAAGCCGATCCACGCCAGATAGATCGCGCCCGAATACTTCACGATCGAGAACAGGACGGGCGTCGACTTCAGCAGCGACGCGACCCCCGCGGCCGACAGGAACATGAGGACCGAGTCACCGGCGAAGACCCCGGCCGCCGCCCGGTAGCCCTGCCGCACGCCACGCTGCGCGGCGGTGGACAGCACGAAGAGCGAGTTGGGCCCCGGAAGCAGGATGATCAGGAACGTTCCCGCGATGTAGGTCCAGATGTTGGTGATGCCGAAGAACATGCTCGCTCCCGTCACGAAATCGCATGTCCTGTTATAGCCCTATCCAGGCGCCGGTCACAGTCAGTAGATTCCTATTGACTTGGTAGGGAACGCGGGAGAATCCTGGGGTGCATGACGTTGTGGAAGCCTGACCCCACGTTCTATCCCTCACCGAGGGACGCCGCCGAGGCGCCGCCGGAGAAGCTGGCCTACGTGGCCGCCTTCGACCGGTCGGCCCAGCGGCCCGACGCGCTCGCCGTCCTCGACACAGATCCCGGCTCCCCGTCGTACGGGACCGTGGTGGGCTGGACCGACCTGCCGTACACGGGGGACGAGCTGCACCACTTCGGCTGGAACGCGTGCAGCAGCGCGCTGTGCCCCTACGCCCCGCACCCCCACGTCGAGCGGCGCTACCTGATCATCCCCGGCCTGCGGTCGTCGCGGATCTACATCTACGACACCAAGGACCGGGTCAGCCCCGAGCTCGTGAAGGTCATCGAGGCGGAGGAGCTGGGCAAGCGGGCCGGATACTCCCGCCCGCACACCGTGCACTGCGGCCCCGAGGGCCTGTACGTCAGCGCGCTCGGCGGCTACGGCGACGACGGGCCCGGCGGCATCGCGATCCTCGACCACAACTCGTTCGAGGTCCTGGGCCGGTGGGAGGTCGACCGCGGCCCGCAGTACCTCGCGTACGACTTCTGGTGGCACATCAACCACGACGTGCTCGTCACCTCCGAGTGGGGCACGCCGTCCATGGTCGAGGACGGGGTGGTCGGCGAGCTGCTGCTCGGCCGCAAGTACGGCCACAAGATCCACTTCTGGGACCTGCGCAAGCGCAGGCACGTCCAGGAGGTGGACCTCGGCGACCAGCACCAGATGACGCTGGAGCTGCGCCCCGCCCACGACCCGACCAAGACGTACGGCTTCGTGGGCGTCGTGACCAGCGTCGAGGACCTGTCGGCCTCCGTGTGGGTGTGGCACAAGGACGGCTCCCGGTGGACGGCCGAGAAAGTGATCACCATCCCGGCCGAGCCCGCATCGCCCGACGACCTGCCCGACGTGCTCAAGCCGTTCGGCGCGGTGCCGCCGCTGGTGACCGACATCGACCTGTCGGTGGACGATCAGCGCCTGTACGTGTCGTGCTGGGGCACCGGCGAGCTCAAGCAGTATGACGTCTCCGACCCGTTCAAGCCGGTCGAGATCGGCTCGGTCCGCCTCGGTGGCATCGTGCGGCGCGAGGCGCACCCGGCCGCGCCGGACGAGCGGCTCTCGGGCGGCCCGCAGATGGTCGAGGTGAGCCGCGACGGCCGCCGGGTCTACGTCACCAACTCGCTGTACGGCGCTTGGGACGACCAGTTCTACCCCGACGGCGTGGGCGCCTGGATGGCGAAGGTCGACGCCGAGTCGTTCACGCTGGACGAGCGGTTCTTCCCGCACGGCGACGACTTCCGCGGCCTGCGCCCGCACCAGACCCGGCTCCAGGGCGGCGACGCGTCCTCCGACTCCTACTGCTACCCGTGACCCTGACCGCCGTCATCCTGCTGGGCGCCTTTCACGGGATCAATCCCGCGATGGGCTGGCTGTTCGCTGTCGCCCGCGGGTTGCAGGAGCGCAGCCGCGACCTGCTGCTGCAGTCCCTGCCGGTCATCGCGCTGGGCCACCTCGCGTCGGTGGCCCTCGTGGTGCTCGCCGTGTCGGCGACCGGCTCGATCGTGACGGCCACGGCCCTCTCGATCGGGGCGGGCGTCGTGCTCGTCGGGTTCGGCCTGTGGCACCTGCTCTCCCGGCGGCACTTCCGCTGGGTGGGCATGCGGCTGTCGCTGCCGCAACTGGCCGCCTGGTCGTTCCTGATGTCGTCGGTGCACGGCGCGGGCCTGATGCTGCTGCCCGTGCTGACCCGCATGCCCGCCGCCGGTCACCACGGGCACGCCCTGTCGGGCGGCATGCTCGTCGCCGGGGTGCACACGCTCGCGATGTTCCTCACGGCGACCGTCGTCGCCGTCGTGGTGTACGAGTTCCTCGGCGTGGCCGTCCTGCGCCGGGCCTGGTTCAACCTCGACAGGATGTGGGCGTTCGCCCTGGTGGGAGCCGGCGTCGTCACCCTCGTGGGCGCCGTCTGAGCGACCACGCGACGGGCGAGCGGCGCGGCCTCCCGTACGGCTGGCAGGATAGACCGGCGTGCGGGTTCGTCTCCTCGGCGCGCTCGAGGTCCTCGATGACGACGGGGCTCCGGTCGCCGTCACGGGCACGCGGGTGCGCGCGTTACTGGCCGTGCTGGCCATACGGCCCGGCCGCCTCGTCCCGGCCGACCGGCTCGTGGACGCGCTGTGGGAGCGCGACCTGCCCGCCAACGCCGCGAACGCCCTGCAGACGCTGGTCAAGCGCCTGCGCGCGGCGCTCGGGCGGCCGGACGCGGTGCTGTGGCGCGACGGCGGCTACGTGCTCGACCTCGACCCGGCGCGGGTCGACGCCCACGTCTTCCTGCGGCTGACCCTGCCGTACGCCACGGGCACGCTGCCGGACGGGGTGACGGACGGCGTGACGGACGCCGAGGCCGCGAGCGGGGAGCTGGACGAGGCGCTGGCGCTGTGGCGCGGGCCCGCCCTGGCCGACCTGCGCGCGGTGTCCTACCTGGCGGCCGCTGCGGCCCGGCTGGAGGAGCGGCGGCTGGCCGCGGTCGAGGCACGCGCCGCCGCGCACCTCGCGCTCGGCCGTGAGGTGGACCTGTCGGCCGAGGTGGCCGCCCATCCGCTGCGTGAACGGCTGTCCGCCCTGGCGATGCGCGCGCTCGCCCGCTCGGGCAGGCAGGCGGACGCCCTCGCCCTGTGGGAGCGGGTCCGCCGGGCGCTCGCGGACGAACTCGGCGTCGATCCCGGTCCGGAGCTGCAGGCCGCCCATCTCGACGTACTGCGCGGGCAGGATGCCCCGATGCCGCCCAGCCCGCCGATGAACCGCACCCCCAGCGCCCCCAGCGCCCCCGGCACCCTGGGCGGCCCCGGCGATAGGGACACCCCCGGCGCGGCGGGCGCCCCCACTACCGGCGCGGTGGGCATTCCCGACGTCCCGAGCACACCGGGCACCCCTGGCATCCCCAGTGCCCCCGGCATTCCCGACGCCGCCGGTTCCCCCGACAGCCTGGGCGGCTCCGGCACTCGCGCGGGCAGGGTGTGGGCGCCGCCGACGACGTTCGTGGGCCGCGAGGAGGAGGTCACGCGTCTCGCGGCCCTGCTGCGCGACTCCCGGCTGGTCACGGTCGTCGGTCCGGGCGGGGCGGGCAAGACGCGCCTCGCGGTCGAGACGGCCCTGCGCGTCGCCCCGACCAGTGCCGCCGAGCACCGCCACGGCTCCGGTACCGGAGGTTCCGTGGAGGGCGGGCGAGGCGAGGACAAGCGTGGCAAGAGCGGGCGGGGTGAGGACAAGCGTGGTGAGAGCGGGCGGGGCGAGCACACGTGCGGTGAGGGCCAGTGTGGTGACGACAGGTGCGGTGAGGGCCGATGTGATGAGAGCAGGTGTGATGAGAGCGGGTGCGGCGAAGGCGCGTGGCTGGTCGAGCTGGCCCCTCTGACGGACCCTGCCGACGTCGTGCGGTCCGTGCTCGAAACGCTGGGCGTCGCCGCCGAGCCGCGGGTGGGCGGCGACTGGCGGCGCGACCCGCCCGACCCGGCCGAACGTCTGGTCGCCGCCCTCTCCGGGCGCGAGTTGCTGCTCATCCTCGACAACTGCGAGCACGTGATCGACGCCGCGGCGCGCCTGGCCGAGCTGGTGCTGCGCCGCTGCCCGGGAGTGCGCGTGCTGGCGACCAGCCGCGAGCCGCTCGGCGTGCCGGGGGAGACGCTCGCCCCGATCCCTCCCCTCGGCCTGCCCCCGGAGGGCGTCACCCCCGGCGAGGCGGGCGGCTACCCCGCCGTACGCCTCCTGGTCGACCGCGCCCGCGCGGTGAGTCCCGGCTTCGTCCTCGACGAGCGTACGACGCCGCACGTCGTGACGATCTGCCGTCGCCTCGACGGGATGCCGCTGGCCATCGAGCTGGCCGCGGCGCGGATCAGGGCGCTCGGCCCCGAACGGCTCGCGGCCCGCATCGACGACCGGTTCCGCCTGCTGACCGGCGGGAGCCGTACGGCTCTGCCCCGGCACCGCACGCTGAGCGCGGTGGTCGAGTGGAGCTGGGACCTGCTCGCGCCCGAGGAGCGGACGCTGGCCGAGCGGCTCGCGGTGTTCGCGGGCGGGGCCACGCTGGACGACGCGGAGCTGGTCTGCGGTGGCGACGGCCTCGACGTGGTGGCGGTGCTGCCGTCGCTGGTCGACAAGTCCCTGCTGGAGACGCCGGGCGACGGCCGGTTCCGGATGCTGGAGACGATCCGCGCATACGCGTTGCGACGGCTGACGGACAGCGGTGAGCTCGACCACTACCGGCGCCGGCACGCGGCGCACTTCCTTCGGCTGGTCGAGGACGCCGAGCCGCGCCTGCGCGGAGCCGGGCAGCTGGAGTGGATGGCCAGGCTGACCGCCGAGCAGGACAACCTGAACGCCGCCCTGCGCTGGGCCGTCGACTCCCGGGACGCGGAGACCGCGCTGCGCCTGTGCGGCACGATGAGCTGGTATTGGTGGCTGCGCGGGCATCGCGGTCAGGCGTCCGTCTGGGCCGGGCAGGTGCTCGACCTCGTTCCCGAAGGCCCGCCCGCCGGGATGGTGCGCGCCTATGCCGGATGCCGGTTCGCGGTCACGGTCACCCGGCTCGGCATGATCTGGACGGAGCCCGGCCGCGTCGAGGAGATCCGCCGGGAGCTCGGCGACCTCATCGAGGAGGCGCTCCGCGAGGGGCCGGTGCATCCGATGCTGCCGATCCTGCGGGCGGTCGTGACGGCGATCGCCGGACGCAGGGAGGAGGCGGCCGCGATGCTCGACGCGTACGCCGGCTCGGACGATCCCTGGCTGGCCGCCTCGGCGCTCATGATCAGGGGCGGCTCGCTCGGCCCGCACGGCGGCAGCGAACGGGACGTCGCCGAGGCGGTGCGCAGGTTCCGCGCACTGGGGGATCGCTGGGGGCTCAGCGAGGCCCTCCTCACGCTGGCCACGCTCCGCGCCCGCCGGGGCGCGGAGACGACCGACCTGATCGACGAGATCGCCGGGCTGACCGCGGGATGGGTCAGCGCGGACGACATGATCTCCACCCTGACCCGCCTGGCCGAGCTGCGCCTCCAGGCGGGCGACCGCGAGGGCGCGGCGGCGGACGTGGCGGCGGCCCGTTCCCACGTGACCGCCGGCGTCTCGCCGTACGCGCTGGTGCAGGTGAGCATGGGCGAGGCGAACGTGGCGCGGAGCGGGGGCGATCTCGACGGCGCGGTGGCGGCGTACGAGGAGGCCCTGTCCGTGCTGGAGGACAGCCCCGCCGTCCCTCAGCAACTCGCGTCGACAAACGCCGCGTATGGCAGGACGCTGCTGGCCAGGGGCGACCTCGACGGCGCGCTCGCGCGTCATCACCAGGCGCTGGACGCCCTCGGCGCCGCCCCCGACCCGCCGGTCCTTTCGACCGTGCTGGCCGGGATGGCCATGATCGCCCTGGCCGGGGGCGACGCGACGCGGTCCGCGGCGCTCTTCGGTGCGGCCGACGCCGCGTTCGAGGGCTGGCGGGCGGACGCCGAGGCCGCCGCGGCGCTGGAGTCGGCGCGTGAGACGGCGGGCCCGGCCTTCGACGCCGCCTACGAGCGGGGCCGTACGGCGTCGCGCGAGGACCTCGGCCTGCCCGTCACCGGCAGCAGCAGGTAGGACGGCGCGCTGATCGTGATCCGCGCGGGGGCCGCGTGCCGGGCGAACTTGGGGAAGTTCGATCCCGCCACCTCCACCCGCACCCGGTGCCCGGCCCCGAAGACATGGGCGAGGTTGCCGAGGAGGACACGCGCCGTCTCCGGCTGAGCGCCGCCGCCTGTGAGCTCGGTGCCGCCGTCCGCGACTTGGGCGGCACCGTCCGCGAGTTGAACGCCGCCGCCTGTGAGCCGAGTGGCACCGTCCGGGAGTTGGGTGGCGCCGTCCGCGACACGCGCGATGCCGTCCACGAGGATTTCCTCCCGGCCGTCGGGGTGCACGTCCACGAGCTTGCCCGTCACCGTGAAAGACCTCGCGTCGGATTCCACGGTCACCACCAGTTCGGCCGCGCCCATGACCTCAAGCGGCGCCGGCAGCGGCCCGGTCGTGTGGCGCAGCACGTCGGACCGGCCGGCGAGCGGCCGCTGGTCCACCGGCCCCGGGCCCGGCGGCAGGAACTCGACCACGCCGCCGCCCATGGTCGGCACGGGATCATCGGGGTCGGACAGGAAGCAGGCGCGCAGCGCCGCCTCGGGCCCGAGCGAACCACCGTCTCCCAGGTGATAGCGGACAGTCTCGTTCTCGGGCGGCCAGCCGGCCATCGTCCGCCATTCGCAGGCGCCGGTGACGAACACCCGCACCTTCGCGTCGTCCCGCAGCGGTGTGCCGCGCATCCAGTGGCCGAACCAGTCGAGGTGGAGGCCCGTCCAGTCCACGGCCTCCCCGCTCGCCTGGTCGCCGTAGTCGCGCCCGGCCAGAGTCCGCTCGCGGAGGGCGTGGCTCCACGGGCCGACGACGAGGCGGGCCCGGTCGCGCAGCGCGTGGTAGGTGCGGATGGTGCTGTCGCGGAAGTAGTCGTACCACCCGGTCGACAGCAGCGCAGGCACCTCGATCCTGTCGTAGCGGGCCTCCAGGTCGGTTTCCCTCCACAGCTCGTGCGACGGGTCGGGGTGCGCGAGCCAGTCGGCATAGAAGGGGAAGAGCGCCGTGATCTCCGGCTGGTCCTCGACGGGCAGGCGGCGGAGCAGCTCGCCGAGCCGTGCCGCAAGGGAGGCTTCGCTCGCGTGGAGCCGTGCGCGGCGGGCCAGGTGGAGCGGCGCCATGACGGCAGCCAGGACCGGCAGGATGACGCCCAGCCTGGGAACGCCGCCGGCGTACACCACGTCGTGCAGCCCGGCGGGGCAGACGGAAGGCGCGATGGCCCGCAGCCCGTCCGGCCGCTCGCTCGCGGCGAGGAGCTGGGCGATCCCGAGATAGGAGTCGCCGAACATCCCGACCTGCCCGTCACACCAGGGCTGACGTGCGGTCCAGGTCACCGTGTCGTGCCCGTCGGCGGCCTCTCCGGTGAGGAACCGCAGGTCGCCCTCCGACTCCCCGGTGCCGCGCACGTCCTGCACCATCACCGCGTAGCCAGCCGACAGCAGCCGGGCGACGTCGAGCCGAAGTCCCGGCCCGTACGGCGCCCTGCCGTACGGGGTCCGGGCCAGCAGGACGGGGTGCCGCCCGTGAGGCGCGGGCAGCCAGACGGTCGCGGCGAGCCGGGTGCCGTCGCGCATGGGCGTCCACACGTCCCGGCCGTCGGGGAGCTCATGGGCCCAGGCCGGCACGGGGACGGGGACCCCCGGACTCCTCCCCGGGGCGTTCACCGGATCCTCCGGGCATAGGCGCGTACGGCGAGCGGGGCGAAACACGCGGTGACGGCGGCGGCCCAGGCCAGCGTGACCCAGACGTGCGGTCCCACGGGAGTGCCGAGGAGCAGCGCCCGGACGGCGTCGGCCAGGTGGGAGATCGGGTTGATCGACGACCACCAGCGCAGCGCGGCCGGCAGGTTGGCCGGGGGGATGAACGCGCTGCTGCCGAACGTCAGCGGCAGCAGGATCACGGTCGCCATGCCCTGCATCGAGGCGACGGACTTGGCCTTCAGCCCGAGCCATGCCGACACCCAGCTCAGGGCCAGGGCGAACAGCAGCAGGAGGGCCACACCGGCCAGCGCCTCCAGGGGCGCGGCGGTGATGCGGAACCCGGCCGCGATGCCGGCGAGCAGGGACACCGCGATGGTGACCGTCGTCATCAACGCGTCCGCGGCGACCCGCCCGATCAGCGGGGCAGAGCGCGCGATCGGCATGCTCCGGAATCGGTCGAACACGCCTTTCACGATGTCTTCGGCGAGGTTCATGCCCGTGGTGTTCGTCGAGATGAGGGTCACCTGTGTGAGCACGCCGGGCACCAGATAGCGCGCGGCATGATCGGGGTCGCCGGACATGGCCCCGAACATCAGGACGAAGACCACGATCATGAAGACCGGCTGGAGCAGGAACTGGATGAGCCGGCCGAGTTCGTTCCGCAGCGGCACCAGGCTCCGCCAGGCGAGGGTCATGCCCTGGGCGAGCGCGCCCCTGCGTCCGGTCGTGAACGGTGTGGCGGTCATCGCGTTCTCCCCGCGGTCGTCGGCCGGTCTCACTCGTGTCGTGGGTGCGACGGTCAACGCGTCCTCCCCGAGGTCGTGGTGCCGGTGAGGGCGAGGAACGCCTCGTCGAGCGTGGGCCGCCGGACGGCGTGCTCGGCGAGGGAGACGCCGGCCTCCTCCAGCCGCCGGAACACGGCCAGGCTCACGGAGGAGTTCAGCAGTGGCACGCTGATCAGCCCGTTCTCGCCGCGGTGCGGGGTCAGCCCGGTGACCTCGGCGAGGATCAGTTCCGCCTTGTCCGCGTCGTGCTCGGGCCGGATCTCCAGACGCCGGTCACCCGCCCTGGCTTTCAGCTCGCCCGGCGTGCCCGTCGCGGCCACCACGCCGTGGTCGATGAGCACGATCTCGTCGGCGAGCTGGTCGGCCTCTTCCAGATACTGCGTCGTGAGCAGCACGGTCGCCCCGCCCGCCACCTGCTCGCGCACGATGCGCCGCAGGTCCGCCCTGGCGCGCGGGTCGAGCCCGGTCGTCGGCTCGTCCATGAAGACGATGGACGGCCGGCCGACCAGGCTGACGGCGAGGTCGAGCCGACGCCGCATGCCGCCGGAGTAGGACCCCGCCGCCCGGTCGGCTGCGTCCTCCAGCGTGAACTCGGCGAGCAGCGCCGCCGCCCTGCTCCGGGCGTCGGCCCGGCTCATGCCGAGGAGCCGTCCGATCATCACGAGGTTCTGCCGCCCGGTGAGCTTCTCGTCCACCGACGCGTACTGGCCGGTCAGCCCGATCAGCCTCCGCACCTCGGCCGGCGCCTTCACCACGTCGTGCCCGCCGACCGCCGCCCGGCCCTCGTCGGGGGAGACGAGCGTGGCGAGGATGCGGACCGCGGTGGTCTTGCCGGCGCCGTTCGGGCCGAGCACGCCGAGCACCGTGCCCGGCGGCGCGGCGAGGTCGACCCCCGCCAGCGCGGCCTTGTCGCCGTATCTCTTCACGAGGCCGTGGGCCTCAATCGCGTACGTCATGCTCCGACGGTCGCCGCCCGTGCTGGCACGGAGCTGGCAGAGGGCTGGCAGAGGGCTGGCGGAGGGCTGGCCGGAAGCTGGCACCGTGCTGGCACGGAGCCGGAATGAGACTCGCGCAGCGTCGGCAGGGTGTCGGCAGGGTGTCGGCACGGTGTCGGCACCATGGCGAGCGCGGGCGGCGGTCTCGCCGGTCGCGGCGAGCGCGAGCGGCTGGGTGGAAGTAGCGAACGTGGGCGGCGGTCTCGCTGGTCGCGGTGAGGGTGAGCGGTGGGTGAAGACGGCAGGGTCAGGGGCGGGCAGAAGCGGCGAGCGCGAGCGGCTGGGTGGAAGTAGCGAGCGCGGGCGGCGGTCTCGCCGATCGCGGTGAGGATGAGCGGCGGGTGAAGACGGCAGGGCCAGCAGCGGGTGGAAGTGGCGAGCGCGAGCGGCAGGGCAGAAGCGGCTGGGGTGAAACTTGCAGAGAAGGGCGGCATCGCGGATAACCGCAGGTGATGCCCCTGGAACGCGCCCACCTGCGACATGAGACGCGCATAACCCGGGCTTAAGACTGCGCCGCTTGTACGTCCGGCGATGACGTCACTACGCTCCCGCGGCATTCCTCTTCCCGCCTCCATGTTCGTCGCGGAGGCTCGTCCTTGTTCGGAGCCCACCATGGGAGCGATCACGCGTGGCGCCTTCGCCGTCGTGGTCCTGAGCGCCGTGTTGTCCTCGTTGTTCGTGGCCTGTTACGACCTGGTCCGCGCCACCGAGACCGGCGTCAGCGCCGTCGGCCAGACGCAGGCCAGAACGCGTGTCGTGGTGCGCAAGGCCGCTGCCGCGCCGGCCCAGGGCACGCCGGCGCGGGTCGTGGTCGCTCCCGCGCAGGGCGCATCGGCGCAGGGGGCCGCTCTGGCACAGGCCGCCGTCGCTCCGGCCCAGGCCGCACCCGCTCAGGCCGCGGTCGCAGGCGCGCAGGGGGCCGTTCCTGCACAGGCGGCACCGGCCCAGGCCGCGGTCGCTCCCGCGCAGGCCGCACCGCCGCAGCCGGCCTCTCCCGAGCAGGCCGCGTCTGCGCGGGCCGCCGCACCCGTGCCCGAGGTGACGGTCACCGTCACCGTCACGCCGTCGCCGTCCCCCTCGCCGGGCCGCATCAGGGTGGGCTACGTCTCGCAGCGCGGCGCGTACGGTGCGACGTCCACCGTGCGCGACCTCGACACCAGCGGGCTGGCGGGCAGGCTGACCCACGTCTTGTACGCATTCGCGAACCTCGACCCCGAGTCGCTGACCTGTCTCAGCGGGGTCACCCAGCCTCTCGCGCCCGACCCCAACGACCCCGACCAGGGCGACGGCGCGGGCGACGCCTGGGCCGACTACCAGCGTGGTTTCACGGCCGCGGAGTCGCTGGACGGTGTCGCCGACCCTCCGGACGCCCCGCTCGCGGGAAACTTCAACCAGCTGAAGAAGCTCAAGGCTCGCCACCCTGGCCTGAAGGCACTGATCTCGATCGGCGGCTGGACCTACTCCAAATACTTCTCGGACGTCGCCCGCACCGCCGCCGCCAGGCAGAGGTTCGTGAAGTCGTGTCTCGACGCCTACATCAGGGGCGACCTGCCGGGAGCCGGAGGCAGGGGCGGCCCGGGCAGCGCGGCGGGCGTCTTCGACGGCATCGACATCGACTGGGAGTGGCCGGGTGGCGGGGGTCACCTGGGCAACCACACCGGTGCCGATGACAGGCGGAATCTGACGGCCCTGCTGGCCGAGTTCCGCGCGCAGCTCGACGCGCTCGGCGAGGCCACCGGCCGCCACTATCTGCTCACGGTCTACCTGCCCGCCGGCGCCGATCGCATCGACGCCGGGTTCGAGCTGGAGAGGATGGTCGGCCTCGTCGACTTCGTCAACGTCCAGCGCGAGGGCCGGCACGCCGTCCGCGAAGGCGCGATCCTGCGCTGAGCCGCCCTCGCCGACCTACTCGCGGTGCCCCGCCCGGCGGCCACGGCGACCTGTACGCGATGCCTGCCCGGCCTGCGCGCGGTGCCCCACCCGGCGGCCACGGCGACCTGTACGCGACGGCTGCCCGGCCTGCGCGCGGTGCCCTGCCCGGGCAGGCCGGGGCGGTCTCCTGGCTGGGGGAGCGGCGATGGCGGCGTTCCCCGTTCCCCGTTCCCCGTTCCCGTTCCCCGACTGAGCCGTCAGCCCGAGAAGCGGACCTTCGCGCCCCGGCTGGTGATCGACAGGACGCGCACCGACAGGCCGTTCAGGCTGCCGCGCGCGCCTTCGCCGAGCGTCACGCTGACGCCGGGCCCCCACACGTGGACCATGGGACTGTTGAAGAAACCGCTGTGCACCCTGGCGACGCGCACCCTGGACAGGTGGTAGCGGCTGGCGACGCGGAAGCTGACCGGCTTCGTGATAGTGATCGTGCACTTCCCGTCGTAACAGGCGCGGAGACTCGGCTTCGCGGCCGCGCTCGCCGGGGTGGCGATGAGGGACACCGCCGTTGCGGCGGTCGCGAAAGCCAAGGCAGTTATGGCTGTCCGGTGCATGAGCTCCCCTGATGTCCGTGGCACGGAACGCCTGACTTATCCATTTACACACGGTTACGGACCGACAGTAACGAATCGCCAAGGGAAGGTAAAGCACGTTCCGCAGTCGAGAACACACGCTTCGTCTCATCACGTGCCCGATCGTCCGCGGAGGCAACCGACGGACGTGACCTGACAGGCGGGTGCCGCCCACGATGTGGCGCGCTCGACATGTCCGACGCACCCCGCGCGGGAAGTCCGGGCGCCTCTGACAGGCGGTGTGGACCTTAATGGCCGAGCAGCCGGCCCTTAACACGCGCATAACCAGGTCCCGTACGCCGAGCGGCGATGACACGGTTCGTTAGGAACGCTGTCGAATTGGGTCTTGTGGACCCGCGACCGCGAAGCTACGATCCGTACAACTCTTAGGAAACTTTCCTAAAAGAACGACCGGGAGCCGCATATGGCCCTTCCTAACCTCTAGCGCCTTCCTCTCGCGTCCCGTCACCAGACGCCCTTGA
The DNA here is from genome assembly GCF_036186745.1 of Microbispora hainanensis. NCBI lineage: Bacteria > Bacillati > Actinomycetota > Actinomycetes > Streptosporangiales > Streptosporangiaceae > Microbispora > Microbispora hainanensis. Next base: position 4,437,173 of record NZ_CP108086.1, read on the forward strand.
GTGCCGTACGGCCGGTGCCGTTCCGATCGGCCGCCTCCGTCAGGCGCCGGCCGTACGGATTCCCATGACCTCCCCGTTCACCCCCCACAGAGGTTGTGTCCATGCAGATCAGGTACGTCTGGCGTGCGCTCGCAGCGATGGCCGCACTCGCGCTCGCTCTCGTCGCGCTGCCCGCCGAGGCCGCCACGGTCAAGGCCGTCTTCTCGGCCGACTCCGACTGGGGCTCCGGCTATCAGGGCCGCTACACCATCACCAACACCGGGACCGCGGCGATCTCCGGCTGGACGGTCGAGTTCGACCTTCCGGCGGGTTCGACTGTCGGGACCTACTGGGACGCGCTCATGACGCGTTCCGGCGACCACTACACGTTCAGGAACCGCGAATACAACGGCGGCCTGGCTCCCGGCGCCGCCACGACGTTCGGGTGGGTGAACGGCGGGCCCGGCAAGCCGGTCAACTGCCGCCTCAACGGTGGCCCGTGCGACGGTGCGACGACCTCGCCGTCCCCGTCGCCGAGCCCCAGCACGTCACCAAGCCCGAGCCCGTCGCCGAGCGCCTCTCCGAGCTCGCCGCCGCCCGTGCCCCTGCGCGCCGCGCCGTACGTGGACATGGGCGCCTGGCCCACCCCGAGCCTGATTGCGATGGCCTCGGCCTCCGGCCTGAAGAGCTTCACCCTCGCGTTCGTCACCGCGTCGGGCTGCAAGGCCATGTGGTTCAACGCGTACGACCCACGGCAGAAGTGGGCGAAGGACCAGATCGACGCGATCCGGGCCGGCGGCGGTGACGTCAAGGTGTCCTTCGGCGGCGCGACCGGCATCGAGCTCGCCCAGGCGTGCACGGACGTCAACGCGCTGGTCACCGAGTATGACGCCGTCGTCACCGCGTACGACCTGAAATACATCGACCTCGACATCGAGGGATCCGCGGCGGCCGAGCCCGCGTCCATCGCCCGCAGGTCGCAGGCGCTCGCCCGGCTGCAGCAGGCCCATCCCGACCTGAAGATCTCGCTCACGCTGCCCGTGCTGCCGAACGGCCTGACCTCCGACGGCCTCAACGTGGTGCGGTCGGCCCGCGACGCCGGAGTGCGGCTCGACGCCGTCAACGTCATGGCCATGGACTACTACCAGTCCGTCGACTACGGCGACGCGGCGGTCCAGGCGGCGAACAGCGTCTTCGCGCAGCTCAAGAGCCTCTATCCGAGCCTGTCCGACGCCCAGGTGTGGCGGATGGTCGGGGTCACGCCGATGCTCGGCCAGAACGACGACGGCCGGATCTACAACCAGGACGACGCCCGCCAGCTCGTCGCCTTCGCCAAGGGCAAACACCTCGGGCTGCTGGCCTTCTGGGAGATGACCCGCGACCGCAACGCCTGCACCGGCGCGCTCTACTCCTGCACCAACATCCCCCAGTCGCCCTACGAGTTCTCCAAGATCTTCGCTTCGTACACGGGATGACGCACATGAAGAAGCTCATCGGCCTGGGCGCGGCGGCGTCCGTCGCCTTCGCGGGCCTGCTCACGGCGACGTTCACCGGCCCGGCCCTGGCCGCCAACATCGCGGCCAATCCGGGGTTCGAGTCGGGTCTGTCGGGCTGGACGTGCGCGTCCACGGCGCAGGCGGTGTCGAGCCCGGTCCACGGCGGATCGGGGGCGTTGTCCGCGACCCCGGCCGGCAGCGACTACGCCCGGTGCGAGCAGACGGTCACCGTCAGGCCGTCCACGACGTACGCGTTGTCGGCGTGGGTGCGGGGGAACTACGTGTTCCTCGGTGCGACCGGCACCGGGGTGAACGCCCAGACGTGGGCGTCGCCGGGATCGGCGTGGTCGCAGCTTTCGACGTCGTTCACGACAGGGTCGTCCACGACGAGCGTGACGATCTACGTCAACGGCTGGTACGGCCAGGGCACCTACTTTGCCGACGACGTCGTCCTCGACGGCCCCGGCACCCCGCCCTCGCCCTCTCCGTCACCTTCGGCGAGCCCGTCCCCGTCCCCGTCGGCGAGCCCATCGGCGAGCCCGAAGCCGTCCCCGTCGGCGTCCCCGTCACCCTCGCCGAGCGCGCCGCCACCGCCGGGCGGCAATCGGCTGATGGCCGGATATCTGCACGCCTCGTTCGCCAACGGCTCCGGCTACGTCCGGATGGCCGACGTCCCCGACGCGTGGGACATCATCGACCTCGCCTTCGGCGAGCCGACCTCGCCCACCTCCGGCGACATCCGGTTCACCCGCTGCCCGGCCACGGAGTGCCCGAACGTCGAGAGCGACGCCGAGTTCGTCGCGGCCATCCGCGCCAAGCAGGCGGCCGGCAAGAAGGTGCTGATCTCGATCGGCGGCCAGAACGGGATCGTCCAGCTCACCACCACCACCGCCCGCGACAAGTTCGTCCAGTCCGTCTCGGCGATCATCGACAGGTACGGCCTGGACGGCCTCGACATCGACTTCGAAGGCCACTCGCTGTCGCTGAACGCCGGTGACACCGACTTCCGCAACCCGACCACCCCGGTGGTCGTGAACCTCATCTCGGCGATCAAGACGCTCAAGGCCAGGTACGGCGCGAAGTTCACGCTCACCATGGCCCCCGAGACGTTCTTCGTCCAGCTCGGCTACCAGTTCTACGGCCTGGGCCGCAACGGCACCGCCGACGCCCGCTCGGGGGCGTACCTGCCGGTGATCCACGCGTTGCGTGACGACCTCACGCTGCTGCACGTCCAGGACTACAACTCCGGGCCGATCATGGGCCTCGACAACCAGTACCACACGATGGGCGTGGCCGACTTCCACGTCGCCATGACCGACATGCTGCTCACCGGCTTCCCCGTGGCCGGTGGCGCGACGTTCCCGCCGCTGCGTCCCGACCAGGTGGCGATCGGCCTGCCGGCCGCGCCGTACGCCGGCAACGGCTACACGAGCACGGCCGAGGTGCAGAGCGCCTTCACCTGCCTGGCGAAGGGGACGGGCTGCGGTTCCTACCGGCCGCACGGCACCTTCCCCGGCCTGCATGGCCTCATGGCCTGGTCCGTCAACTGGGACAGGTACGCGGGCTCCGAGTTCTCCCGTTCCCACAGGGCGTATCTCGACGCCCTGAAGTGATCCCCCCACCCACCCCCCAACCCTTGCGAGGAGAAATGCACCTTCGCTTTGGTACCGGCCGGCGTGCGAGGACGGCCCTCGCTCTGCTCGCCTCCCTCCTCATGGCCGTCGCCGGACTGGTCGCGGGCACGGCCGCGTCCGCCTCGGCGGCCCCGAACAGCGTGGTCATGCTGGCCTACCCGGCATGGGCCCCGAACACCTGGTACGCCATCGGCGCCCGCGTGACCTACAACGGCGTCGACTACGAGTGCATCCAGGCGCACACGTCCCTGGTCGGCTGGGAGCCCCCGATCGTCCCGGCTCTGTGGAAGAAGGTCAGCGGCGGCGGCAACCCGTCCCCGAGCCCGTCGCCGACGCCGCCCGCGGGCGCGCCAGGCAAGCCGGGCAACCCGTCGGTCACCGGCACCACGAACTCGTCGATCTCGTTGTCGTGGGGCGGGTCGAGCGGCACCGTGACCGGCTACCGCGTCTACGAGGGCACCTCGGTCAAGGCGACCGTCGGCGGCACCAGCGCCACGATCTCCGGCCTCGGCACCTGCACCACCCACACGTACACCGTCAAGGCGTACAACTCGAACGGCGAGTCCGCGGCGAGCGGCTCGGTGACCGGCACCACCACGGGCTGTCCCGCGAGCGGCGGGAAGCTGCCCGGCGCGCCCTACCTGTACATGGGCTGGGGCAACCCGCCGAACCCGGCGACGGTCATGAACGCCACCGGCGTCAAGCAGTTCACGATGGCCTTCATGCTCTCCAGCGGCGGCTGCAACCCGGCCTGGGACGGCTCCCGCCCGCTGTCCGGCAGCCCTGACGCCACCGCGATCTCGCAGATCAAGGCCGCGGGCGGCAACGTCCAGATCTCCTTCGGCGGCTGGTCGGGCAACAAGCTCGGCCCCAACTGCTCCAGCTCGTCCGCCTTCGCCTCTGCCGTCCAGCAGGTCATCAACGCCTACAGCCCGGCCGTCGTCGACTTCGACATCGAGAACAGCGACGAGTTCGAGAACGAGGCCGTGCAGGACCGCATCCTCGGCGGGCTGAAGATCGTCAAGCAGAACAACCCGAACGTCAAGGTCGTCGTCACCTTCGGCACCACCACGACCGGCCCGAGCTGGTGGGGCACCCGCCTGATCAACCAGTCGAAGGCGCTGGGCGTGAACATCGACAACTACACGATCATGCCGTTCGACTTCGGCGGCGGCGCGAACATGTACCAGAACACCGTCAACGCGGCCGAGGGCCTGAAGAACGCGCTCAAGTCGGCCTGGGGCTGGAGTGACGCGCAGGCGTACGCGCACATGGGCATCTCGGGCATGAACGGCCTGTCCGACCAGCAGGAGCTCACCTCCGTGGCCACCTGGACCCAGATCCGTGACTGGGCCAAGTCCAAGGGCCTCGGCCGGCTCGCCTTCTGGGCGGTCAACCGCGACCGCGGCTGTCCCGGTGGGGGCGTGGTGTCGAACTGCAGCGGCATCGCGCAGAACGACTGGGACTTCACGCGGATCACCGCGGGCTTCTGACCCGTCCGCCTCTCGACGGCCAGAGGGATCCGGGCACGGCCCGCCGGACCGGATCCCTCGCCGCCCGCGCGGATGCGAGCGCGCACCGTTGTGAGCCCAGACCGTTGTGAGCCCAGACCGTTGTGAGCCCAGACCGTTGTGAGCCCAGACCGTCGCGAGCCCAGACCGTTGTGAGTACGGACCGACGCGAGCACGGACTGATGTGAGTACGGACCGACGCGAGTCGGGCCGCCATGAGCAGGCGGTCGGCTCGGCGGGGATGACCCCCCTACCCGCCGTGCCGGTCGCCCCCGTGCGTGGGGGCGAGCAGGCCGATCAACATTCCGACGATCATGGCCACGGCAACGGTGATCCACAGGCGAATTTTCATCGAAGTCTCCCGAATGTAACGCTCCGTGGTCACAATACCCCGAAATGTGACGGACCGCGATGGCCGACGGCCCGAATCGGGGAACGAGTCGCCTGTACGCCCATTCGTCAGGCAGGCTTGGCACGTCATGGAATACGCGATCCCCACCAGCATCGTCCTCGTCGCCGGCGTCGTGCTCGCCCTTGTCGCCCAATGGAAGGGCTGGCGGCCGTCCCTCGCCGTCACGCTCACGTTCGGCATCGCCGTACGCGTGCTGATCATGGTTCTGTCGGCCAGGGACACCCACTGGCAGCCGGTCGACTACGTCAACAGCTTCCAGCCCGCCGGTGTGGCGATCCTCGACCACCGCGATCCGGTGCTCGAGAGCAACGGCGGATGGCACTTCCTCCCCACCATCCCGTACATGTACGGCCTGCTGCTGTGGCTGGGCATCCCGTGGGAGTACGCCGGGCGCATCGTCACCGTCGTCGCCGACGTTGTGCTGATTCCGCTGGTCGGCAAGCTGGCCGGGGCGCGGACCGAGAAGCTGCGCGCGTTCCAGTACGCCTGCAACCCGCTCGCGATCCTCGTCGCCTCCGTGCACGGCCAGGTCGAGCCGGTCTCCCTGGTCTTCGGGGTCGCGGCGTACGTCGTGGCGCGCGGCCCGGGAGAATGGCGGCGCCCCGAGCCGCTGCCGTGGGCCCACATACGGCTCGCGAACCGCGACCTGCCGCTGCCGTGGATTTCGCCGGCCGAGATCGTGCGGCGCATCGTCCACCCGTCGGACGAGGACCGCGCGGCGACGGGCCGGGCCGTGTGGGCGGGTCTGCTCATGGGGCTCGCGCTCTGCGCCAAGAGCTGGCCGGTGATCCTCGTGCCGGCTCTGCTGATGTTCCTGCCGGGGCTGCGCAGCCGCCTGGTCACACTGGTCGCGACCGGCGTCTCGCCGGTGTTCTTCCTGCTGACGCTCCCGATCGGCGGCTGGACGGAGTGGCGGCAGCTGCCCGAGGTGCTCAACACCATCGGGCTGCGGCCCAGCGACGTCCGCCCGATCACGGGTGACTGGGGCTGGACCGCTGTGGTGAGCGGCGGACACTGGAACCTCGACCCGACCCCGGCCAGGATCGGCCAGTACATGATCTACGCCGCGATCGTCGCCTGCCTGTTCTGGTGGCGCAAGGCCGATCCGGTCGACGTCACGATCGCGATCCTGCTGTCCTTCATGATCTTCACGCCGCGCCTGGGCGCGCAGTATCTGCTGTGGTTCATGCCGTTCCTGGCCGCCCGGCCCACCCGCTGGGCCTGGCCGGCGATCATCGGCAGCTCGCTGTGGGCGGCGATCGGATACATCGTGCTCACCCAGTTCCCCGGGCCCAAGTGGGGCGAGCTGCACGTGCCGTGGTCGATCGGCTCGCTGGTGCTCTTCCCGGTGCTGATCGCGGCGATCCCGTGGCGGCGCAGGAACACGGAGATCACGCCGGATTCGCTTCCGGGGGAGAGGGAGAGCGTCCCCGCCACCTGAGCCGGGGCCCCGGTCTCCGGTCGCGTCTCAGGTCAACGCCTCAGGTCACATCTCGGGTCACGCCTCAGGTCACGATGAGGCGGACCATGTGGCCGTGGCTCGCGTAGCCGGAGTCGCCGTCGAGCATCCCGGTCACGCACTCGAACACGCCCGGTGCGGCCTGCCGTACGAAGAAGACGGTCTCGGCGATCGCCGACAGCAGCCGGATCACGTCGCGCTGCACGTGGACGCCCTCTCTGTCGCCGGCCAGCGAGACCGTCACCTCGTACACGCCGTCGTCGAGCAGCCGTTCACCGGTCAGCAGCCACTCCGATCCGCACGCCCGGCGCAGGTGGGGGAGCAGATGCGCCTCGGGCTCCTCGGCCACCCACCCGTCTCGTGCCATCGCATCGAGCAGGGCGGACACCTGTGGCTCCATCGCCGAGGCGTCCGCGATCCCGGTGAGGCGCTCGTCGTTGTCCCATCGCCGCATGATCAGACCCTAAGCCGGAGCACGGCGGCGCACTCCGCAAGCGCTCCGTGTCGGGTTCCGTCCTCGCAGCTCCACCCGAAATGTCGCCCACGGCTCTGCGCCCGGACGGTCTGCGCCCGGACGGTCTGAGCCTCAGCGAGGCTCGTGCTGTTCGGACTGCTCGTGCTGCTCAGACTGTTCGGGCCCTCCGGCCTGTTCCGGCCGGGGGTCGGGTTGGGAGCTGGGTTTGGAGCCGGGATCGGAGCTGGGGGAGCGCTCCGGTAGTCGTCCTGAGATGAGCGCGGCGGCCCAGGCGCCGTCCGGATCGCTGTCGACGAGCAGAGCGCGGACGAGCAGGCTCAGCGGGATCGCCAGCAGCGCGCCGAGCGGACCGAGCACCCACGTCCAGACGATCAGCGAGAGGAACGTGGCCGTGGTGGACAAGCCCACCGCGTCACCCAGGAACTTCGGCTGGATGAACGACTGGATCACCACGTTGATGGCGATGTAGGCGATGATCACCAGCAGCATCGTCTTGGGCCCGCCTTCCAGCAGTCCGAGCAGCGCCGGCGGGATGAGGCCCAGGATGAACCCGATGTTCGGGATGTAGTTCGTGATGAGGGCGAGCACCCCCCACAGCAGCGGGAGCGGCACGCTCAGCACGTACAACACGATGATGTCCAGGACCGAGCAGATGAGGCCGAAGACGGTCGAGACGACGAGGTAACGACGAGTCCTGTACGTGAAGGACTTGAGCGCACGGGCGAGGGCGGGACGTTCGGCCGACGCGGCGTCCACGATCCGGGCGAACACGGGAGCGTCGAGGCTCATGGCCAACAGCAGCACGACGATCAGGAACAGGCTCGACAGCACGCCCAGAAGGCTGCTCAACACGCTCTGGGCGAGACCGATCAACTTGCTGAAATCGAGCGACGACAGCGCCTTGTTGAGCTGTTCACTTCCGTAGCCGAGGCTCGCCGCCCAGTGCTGGAGGTCGGCCACCATCGCGTTGAACTGCACCGCGTACGTGGGAGCCAGGATGGCGAGCTGCGCGGCGGCGAGGCTGAGCACCGCGACCATGCCGAGCAGGACCAGCAGCACCACCGCGAGGGGGAGAGCCACCTGCAACCACACCGGCGCGTTGTGGCGAGCCAGCCAGCCGCGCACCGGGGCGACCGCGATGACGAGGGTCAGCGCCAGGACGACAGGGCCGACGATCGAGCCCACCGCCTGGACGCCGGCGAGGGTGATCACTGCGGCCGCGGCACAGACCAGCACGATCAGGGCGCGAGGGAACCCCTGTCGAGTCACGTCCCGTACCTACCCCTTCTCCCTGTGGAAAGGCTGTGCAAGGTGGATCAGTCGTAGCACGCCCCGGCCCCTACCCTTGCCCGCGCGGGCGAGTCGTGACGGGAATGAAGCCGGGTCGGGCGTCGTTCGATTCGTGCGGACCTTCCACCCAGTGGGTGACCTGCTGGAATAGGTCTCCGCACAGGTGCGTTGGAGCTTAGCCGGGCCAAGTCGTCGGCAGGCCCTGGTAATCTTGTGGTGTCGGCGCGGTTCGGCGCACTCCTCTTCGATCACTTCGGTGGTTGTCTTGCGTGTGCGCGGGTTGTCGTCGGCGCTCTCCTCTGCTTTTTGATCTTTCGGATCTGGTGGTTTTGCGCCGGGCTGGGAGTTCGGGTAAGTTAGAGGGGTTGCCCCGGAAACGGGGGGTCGGAATTCCTGTCGGTCGGCGGGTTTCGGGTCAAATGAAGTCCCGGTGGGGCGGATTTGACACGAAAGAGCCGGTCGGGAAGAATTAAGACCAGCAAGACAAAAGAAAAACAAACGGTGAAACGCCCCGGAGCGTGGGACCTTTCAGGGTTTCGGGTGATGGTGGTCGCGTCCGTTTCTTGAGAACTCAACAGTGTGCTAAAAGCCAGTGCATGAATCATGCATGACCCCGTCTACCGGTGGTTTTCATCGGTGGCGGATTCCTTTGACGGCGCCTTTCCTTAGCCGGGGGGTGCCGGCCAGAGTGATCTCTTTTCAAGCATTGTTTGGAGAGTTTGATCCTGGCTCAGGACGAACGCTGGCGGCGTGCTTAACACATGCAAGTCGAGCGGAAAGGCCCTTCGGGGTACTCGAGCGGCGAACGGGTGAGTAACACGTGAGTAACCTGCCCCTGACTCTGGGATAAGCCTGGGAAACCGGGTCTAATACCGGATACGACACTCCTCCGCATGGTGTGGGTGTGGAAAGTTTTTTCGGTTGGGGATGGGCTCGCGGCCTATCAGCTTGTTGGTGGGGTGATGGCCTACCAAGGCGACGACGGGTAGCCGGCCTGAGAGGGCGACCGGCCACACTGGGACTGAGACACGGCCCAGACTCCTACGGGAGGCAGCAGTGGGGAATATTGCGCAATGGGCGGAAGCCTGACGCAGCGACGCCGCGTGGGGGATGACGGCCTTCGGGTTGTAAACCTCTTTCAGCAGGGACGAAGTTGACGTGTACCTGTAGAAGAAGCGCCGGCTAACTACGTGCCAGCAGCCGCGGTAATACGTAGGGCGCGAGCGTTGTCCGGAATTATTGGGCGTAAAGAGCTCGTAGGTGGCTTGTTGCGTCTGCCGTGAAAGCCCGTGGCTTAACTACGGGTCTGCGGTGGATACGGGCAGGCTAGAGGCTGGTAGGGGCAAGCGGAATTCCTGGTGTAGCGGTGAAATGCGCAGATATCAGGAGGAACACCGGTGGCGAAGGCGGCTTGCTGGGCCAGTTCTGACGCTGAGGAGCGAAAGCGTGGGGAGCGAACAGGATTAGATACCCTGGTAGTCCACGCTGTAAACGTTGGGCGCTAGGTGTGGGGGTCTTCCACGATTCCTGTGCCGTAGCTAACGCATTAAGCGCCCCGCCTGGGGAGTACGGCCGCAAGGCTAAAACTCAAAGGAATTGACGGGGGCCCGCACAAGCGGCGGAGCATGTTGCTTAATTCGACGCAACGCGAAGAACCTTACCAAGGTTTGACATACACCGGAAACACTCAGAGATGGGTGCCTCCTTTGGACTGGTGTACAGGTGGTGCATGGCTGTCGTCAGCTCGTGTCGTGAGATGTTGGGTTAAGTCCCGCAACGAGCGCAACCCTTGTTCCATGTTGCCAGCACGCCCTTTGGGGTGGTGGGGACTCATGGGAGACTGCCGGGGTCAACTCGGAGGAAGGTGGGGATGACGTCAAGTCATCATGCCCCTTATGTCTTGGGCTGCAAACATGCTACAATGGTCGGTACAGAGGGTTGCGATACCGTGAGGTGGAGCGAATCCCTAAAAGCCGGTCTCAGTTCGGATTGGGGTCTGCAACTCGACCCCATGAAGTCGGAGTCGCTAGTAATCGCAGATCAGCAACGCTGCGGTGAATACGTTCCCGGGCCTTGTACACACCGCCCGTCACGTCACGAAAGTCGGCAACACCCGAAGCCCGTGGCCCAACCACTTGTGGGGGGAGCGGTCGAAGGTGGGGCTGGCGATTGGGACGAAGTCGTAACAAGGTAGCCGTACCGGAAGGTGCGGCTGGATCACCTCCTTTCTAAGGAGCACTCGGCCGGCCTGGTTGGTGCTGCCACACGTTGGTGTGGTGGTCTCGGGTCTGGTCCATCGTCACGGTCATCAGCGAGTGTCTGGTGCGTGGCGTGCTCATTAGTGGAGCACTGGTTATTCAGCCGGTCGTGGTTGCCGGGTCTGCTAGTACCGCCGTGAGTGATCACGGAGTGGGAGCGTGGGCTTTGGGGGTTGTGACTGGTTGGGCACACTGTTGGGTCCTGAGGAAACGGGCCCGTTCGCCTGGCCGCTGCTGGTTGTGGTGGTCGTGGTGGGGTTGGTTTTCTCCAGGGCTGGTCTCCTGCCATACCGGCCGGGGTCCTTGCTTGTGGGTTCGCCTGTTGTGGGTGGGCTTGCGGTGGGGGTTCGGGTGTTTGGTGGTGGGGTGGGCTGGTTGTCTGGTTGTTGTTTGTGAATTGCATAGTGGACGCGAGCATCTTTGTGGCCAAGTTAGTTAGGGCACACGGTGGATGCCTTGGCATCAGGAGCCGATGAAGGACGTGGGAGGCTGCGTTAAGCCTCGGGGAGTCGCCAACCAGACGTTGATCCGGGGATGTCCGAATGGGGAAACCTAGCACCAGTCATGTGGTGTTGCCGCCGTCTGAATGTATAGGGCGGTTGGTGGTAACGCGGGGAAGTGAAACATCTCAGTACCCGTAGGAGAAGAAAACAATAGTGATTCCGTGAGTAGTGGTGAGCGAAAGCGGAGGAGGCTAAACCGTGCGCGTGTGATAGCCGGCGGGCGTTGCGTGTGCGGGGTTGTGGGACCTTCCGGAGGAGACCGCCGTCTCTTCAGGCAGTGAGAAATCGGTGGGGTAGTCGAACGCTCTGGGAAGGGCGGCCGTAGACCGTGATAGCCGGGTAGGCGAAATCTTGCCGACTGCTGGGGGTGTTCCCGAGTAGCACGGGGCTCGAGGAATCCTGTGTGAATCTGCCAGGACCACCTGGTAAGCCTAAATACTTCCTGGTGACCGATAGTGGACGAGTACCGTGAGGGAAAGGTGAAAAGCGCCCCGGTGAGGGGTTGTGAAATAGTACCTGAAACCGTGTGCCTACAAGCCGTAGGAGCGTAAACAAGCTTGCTTGTTTGTGATGTGACTGCGTGCCTTTTGAAGAATGAGCCTGCGAGTTATGGTGTGTGGCGAGGTTAACCCGTGTGGGGGAGCCGTAGCGAAAGCGAGTCTGAATAGGGCGTTTGAGTCGCATGCTGTAGACCCGAAGCGGGGTGATCTACGCATGGGCAGGTTGAAGCGTGGGTAAGACTGCGTGGAGGACCGAACCCACCAGGGTTGAAAACCTGGGGGATGACCTGTGTGTAGGGGTGAAAGGCCAATCAAACTCCGTGATAGCTGGTTCTCCCCGAAATGCATTTAGGTGCAGCGTTGCGTGTGCTTGCCGGAGGTAGGGCTCTGGATGGCTGATGGGCCCGACAAGGTTACTGACGTCAGCCAAACTTCGAATGCCGGTAAGTTGAGCGTGGCAGTGAGACTGCGGGGGATAAGCTCCGTGGTCGAGAGGGAAACAGCCCAGATCACCGACTAAGGCCCCTAAGCGTGTGCTAAGTGGGAAAGGATGTGGAGTCGCAGTGACAACCAGGAGGTTGGCTTAGAAGCAGCCATCCTTGAAAGAGTGCGTAATAGCTCACTGGTCAAGTGATTCTGCGCCGACAATGTAGCGGGGCTCAAGTACACCGCCGAAGTCGTGGCACCGCTGGCACTTGTGCTGGTGGTGGGTAGGGGAGCGTCGTGCGAGCCGGTGAAGCTGCCGAGTGATCGTGTGGTGGAGGTCGTGCGAGTGAGAATGCAGGCATGAGTAGCGAGTCAGAAGTGAGAATCTTCTGCGCCGGATGACCAAGGGTTCCTGGGGCAGGTTCGTCCGCCCAGGGTAAGTCGGGACCTAAGGCGAGGCCGACAGGCGTAGTCGATGGATAACGGGTTGATATTCCCGTACCCGCTGTGATGCGCCCATATCGAATCCAGTGATACTAAGGGTCCTTAGCCCGGTTGGCTCTTCGGAGCCGGCGTCAGGGTGAACGCCTGGCCTGATCTGGTAGTAGGTAAACGATGGGGTGACGCAGGAAGGTAGCCCAGCCCGGGCGGTGGTTGTCCCGGGGTAAGCATGTAGGGCGTGCTGTAGGCAAATCCGCAGCACACAAGCCTGAGGTGTGATGCCGAGCCGATTGTGGCGAAGTGGGTGATCCTATGCTGCCGAGAAAAGCCTCTAGTGAGTGTCGCGGCGGCCCGTACCCTAAACCGACTCAGGTGGTCAGGTAGAGAATACCAAGGCGGTCGGGTGAACTGTGGTTAAGGAACTCGGCAAATTGCCCCCGTAACTTCGGGAGAAGGGGGACCTCTGCTGGTGTAGGACTTTGCGTTCGAAGCTGGTGGGGGTCGCAGTGGCCAGGGGGAAGCGACTGTTTACTAAAAACACAGGTCCGTGCGAAGTCGTAAGACGATGTATACGGACTGACGCCTGCCCGGTGCCGGAACGTTAAGGGGACCGCTTAGCCAGCACTTGTGTTGGCGAAGGTGAGAACTTAAGCGCCGGTAAACGGCGGTGGTAACTATAACCATCCTAAGGTAGCGAAATTCCTTGTCGGGTAAGTTCCGACCTGCACGAATGGCGTAACGACTTCCCCGCTGTCTCAACCACAGGCCCGGTGAAATTGCAGTACGAGTAAAGATGCTCGTTTCGCGCAGCAGGACGGAAAGACCCCGGGACCTTCACTACAGCTTGACATTGGCGTTTGGAGCGTCTTGTGTAGGATAGGTGGGAGACTGGGAAGCGGTGACGCTAGTCATCGTGGAGTCATTGGTGAAATACCACTCTGGTCGTTTTGGACGTCTAACCCGCGCCCGTGGATCCGGGTGGGGGACAGTGTCTGGTGGGTAGTTTAACTGGGGCGGTTGCCTCCTAAAGGGTAACGGAGGCGCCCAAAGGTTCCCTCAGCCTGGTTGGCAATCAGGTGTCGAGTGTAAGTGCACAAGGGAGCTTGACTGTGAGACTGACGGGTCGAGCAGGAGCGAAAGCTGGGACTAGTGATCCGGCATCGGCGTGTGGAAGCGGTGTCGCTCAACGGCTAAAAGGTACCCCGGGGATAACAGGCTGATCTTCCCCAAGAGTCCATATCGACGGGATGGTTTGGCACCTCGATGTCGGCTCGTCGCATCCTGGGGCTGGAGTAGGTCCCAAGGGTTGGGCTGTTCGCCCATTAAAGCGGTACGCGAGCTGGGTTTAGAACGTCGCGAGACAGTTCGGTCCCTATCCGCTGCGCGCGCAGGAGACTTGCGAGGGGCTGTCCCTAGTACGAGAGGACCGGGACGGACGAACCTCTGGTGTGCCAGTTGTTCCGCCAGGAGCACGGCTGGTTGGCTACGTTCGGTAGGGATAACCGCTGAAAGCATCTAAGCGGGAAGCTCGCCTCAAGATGAGGTCTCCCACCACCATGTGTGGGTAAGGCCCCCTAGAGATGATGGGGTTGATAGGCCGGAAGTGGAAGCGCAGTAATGTGTGGAGCTGACCGGTACTAATAGGCCGAGGACTTGACCATAGATGTTCGCGTTCACTATGTGATCTCAGAGACAGCAACCACTAGGTTGTGTGTTTCGTGGGGTTACGGCGGTCATAGCGGCAGGGAAACACCCGGTTACATTCCGAACCCGGAAGTTAAGCCTGTCAGCGCCGATGGTACTGCACCGGGGACGGTGTGGGAGAGTAGGACACCGCCGGACAATCTTTGATATGTGGTTGGGCCATCCCGTTTGGGGTGGCCCTTCCGCATTTCCGGGCACCTTTCTTTTTCGCGGGTTTGTTCCCGGGGTTGCTGGTGTTGGTTTCCGCTGCTTGTTCCTGCGTGTGTGGGCGGTGGGTGTGGGTGTGGTGGGTGGTGTGGTGGCCCCGGCCGGGGTGTGGCCGGGGCTTTCGCATGTCCGGGGGCGGTTTCCGGGGGTGTCGATCGGCACTGGTCGGGGGCTGGTGGGGGAGACGGTTGAGGAGCCGGCAGGCCCGCAGGTCGAGGGACGCGCTGGGGCGTGCAGTCAGCGGGCCGTGGGGTGACGGGCGGCGCCGGGGATGGGAATAGCAGGCACGCGGCGGGGCGATCGGCGATGCCGAGAGGGAAAGCCGAGAGGGAAAGCCGAGAGGGAAAGCCGAGAGGGAAAGCAGTCGGCAGGCCGTGGGAGAAGGGTCAACACCGGGGCGGGGGCGGCTGGTCGGGTGTGGGGCGGCTGGTTAACTGTGGGGCAGGGGCTCTTGAGGACAGCGGCGAGGAGTCCCGCAAGGGCGGAGAAGGACGACGGCGCCGAGTGACGACCACGGGATGTGCATGGTGGCGTCGCGGAGAGCCCGCTTCACGATGGTCTCGCAGCCGGCCCAGGCGAAGCCGATGCCGATCACGGTGCCGAGCAGGGTGGCCACGACCGTCAGCAGCACCGCCTCGGTCGCCGGCATCCGCCGTAGCTGTCCGCGGGTGAGCCCCATCGTCCCGCGCCCTCCGCCCGGCCCGATCGGCCTGAGTCCGGCCGTTATGCCGGGGGAGGCGTGACCGCGGCCTTCAGCAGGGGCTCGATGCGGAAGGGGATCTGGGTCGACAGGGCGATCGTCGTGTCGGTCCGCTGGATGGCGGGCGAGGCGAGGATCCGGGCGATGATCTCCTGGAGGTGCGGGGTGCTGTGGGCCACCACGCGGCACAGCAGGTCGGCCTGGCCGCTGGTGCCGTACACCTCCAGGATCTCCGGGACGTCCGCGAGCCACTGCACGGCCTCGGTCAGCCGGCCCTGGGCGATCTGCAGGGACGCGAAGGCGAGGATCGGATAGCCGATCTGCTCGGTCGTGATCGTCGGGCCGAAGTCGCTGATGACGCCGCGCGCGGTGAGCTTGTCGAGCCGCGCCTGCACGGTGCCGCGGGCGACGCCGAGGAGGCGGGCCAGTTCGGTGAGCCCGATCCGGGGGTTGGCCCGCATGGTGATCAGGAGGCGGCTGTCGAGCGCGTCGAGCATGCGCCGAGGGTACGCCTCGACTGAGCGGATCGACCAGTGGCATCCACCTCGAATGCGCTTTTTTGAGCGTTTCGCACACCTGAACTGGTCACTCTTGCCAGCCAAACGAATAGTTGCTGTCCTATGGGAGTATGTTCGAAGAAGCGCAGTATTTCGCCCCGGTCGCGACGAAGGATGACGGATCCGTCGTCGTCGAGCTGGCCACGAGCCACCCCGGTTTCGCGGACGCCGTCTACCGCGAGCGGCGCAATGCGATCGCGGCGCTGGCGCTCGGTCACACCCCCGGTGACCCCATCCCCACGGCCGAGTACACCGACGAGGAGCACCACGTGTGGGCGCTCGTCACCAAGGAGCTGGCGGTCAAGCACCAGAAGTACGCGGTGCGCGAGTTCCTCGACGCGAGCAAGCGGCTCGGCCTGCCCGAGGACCGCATCCCGCAGCTCCAGGAGGTCGGCGACCTGCTGGAGCCGCTGACCGGCTTCCGCTACCTGCCGGCGGCCGGGCTGGTCCCGCTCCGGGAGTTCTACGGCGTCCTGGCGGACGGCCTGTTCCACTCCACGCAGTACATCCGGCACCATTCCGTGCCCTTCTACACCCCCGAACCCGACGTCATCCACGAGGTGATCGGGCACGCGAACACCCTCGCCTCACCCCGCTTCGCGGAGCTGTACCGGGCCGCCGGCCGTGCTGCCCGCCGGGTGGAGACCGACGAGGCGCTGGAGTTCGTGTCCAAGGTGTTCTGGTTCACCCTGGAGTTCGGCGTGATGCGGGAGGACGGCGAGCTCAGGGCGTACGGCGCGGGAATCCTCAGCTCGTACGGCGAGATCGAGGAGTTTCGCGGGATGGACATCCGCCCGCTCGACCTCGCCGCGATGGGGACCACCCAGTACGACATCACGAAATATCAGGAGGTGCTCTTCGAGGCGGCCTCGTTCGACCACCTCGAAGACACGGTCGGGACGTTCTGGGACACCTGCGACGACGAGTCCATCGCCCGCCTGCTCACGACGTCCTCGGCCTGAGCAGGCTCGTACGCAGCCCCGCGAACAGCCCCGCGAGCAGGCCGCGTAAGCAGGCCCGGAAACAGCCCCGCGTGCAGGCCGCGTAAGCGGCCCGAAAACAGGCTCAGCGCGCGCCGACGATCAGCAGGGCGTCGCCGACCGCCCGCTCGGCGCCGTCGGACGGACGGTTGACCACCTTCTTGCCGATGACCATGGTGGTCGATCCGCCGCCGTCCAGGTTGATCGCGTCGCGCGCGCCGAGCCAGCGCATGAGCTCGGCCGCCTCGAAGAACGAGGCGCCGATCGTGCTGCCCGGCGCGCGGCCGTCGACGACCGCGACGAGGAGCTTGCCGTCGCGGGTGACGCCCGCGAGCGTACGGGGGTGGCGCCGCAGGATCATGTTGGTGTTGGCCATGCCGTCCCGCGCCGCGGTGATGGAGGTCCTGCCGTTCCTGACCAGGCCGATCGCGCCGCCGATGATGTTGGTCTCCGGGGTCAGCGGGATGGCCTTGTTCGTCCGCAGGTCGGTGACCCGGGTCGTGACCGTGACGGCCGTGCCTTCGCCCGCGTGCTGCGACAGCCAGCCGGCGGCGGCCCCGACGCCGTGCAGCACACGGGTGCCGGGTGTCACGGGACCACCGGACGCGCGGACGGCGGTCACCCTGCCGGAGGCGTCGAGGACCACCTCGATCCCGTCGTCCTTCGGGGTGTCCCGTCCGAGCTCCTCGGTGTACATGACCAGCTCGTCCGGCTTCGGCACCCGGTTGAGGCCGGTCACCTCGGCCGTGGCTCCGTCGGCCGCCCGCGCGGCGACCGAGGACGACAACTCGGTGACGCGGGCCGTACGGCCCCGGAGGACCAGGCCCACGCGGCCGGCCACGGCCTCGCTGAGCAGCTTGCCGCCGACGACGGAGATGCCCGTGGGGTCGCCGCGGAAGGCGGGCAGCGTGTGGATGTCGAAGAAGCCGCCGTTCACGGCGGCGAGGGCCTTGGCGGCGGAGGCCATGGCCGAGACCTTCTCCCGCTTGGCGACGCTCGTGCCCAGGGACGCCTGGTACGAGCCGCGGAAGGCGCGCGGGTCGACGACGATGACCCGCACGCTCCAGGGGCCGGTGGTGACGAAGCCGTCGTCGCCCTGGAAGTCGACCTTCGCGCTCACCCCGGCGTCCTTGAGCTGTTTGACGACCGCGGCGGCCTCGGCCTTCTGGTCGAGCGGCCAGCTGCCCACCCGCACCATGAAGTAGTCGCCGGCGGGGTGGTCGGCGACGGCGGGCCGGGTGAACTTCACGATGACGGGCTCGAGTCCGGCCATCTGTACGGCTGTCGCCTGGGCCTGCGCGTTGGCCTCCGACATGAAGTCCTTGCCTTTGACGACGACGCTGACCGTGTATCCGTCCTGCGGCGTGCCGTGGCGGAGCGTGAAGTAGCTGACTCCGGGGGCCAGGCTCTTGGCCGCCGACTTCGGGATCCCGGGCTCGCCGAGCGGGAAGCTCGTCGTCGGCAGCCCGGCGACGGGCTCGGCGGCGGCCGGGGCCGAAGGGATGGTCGTCGTCAGGGCCAGCAGGGCGGCCCCGACGACAAGGCGGCGTCTCATGCGATTACTCCCCATCGGTGATCCTTGCGGGACCATCGTGGCGACAATTTCCACCGGAGACGACCGAAACGCGGCGAAGCGCATGAATTTCCCAACAACAGCCGGACATTAGGGGCATAAGCCCATAAAACGTCAGGGAGGATCGGAATCGATCTCCCGGGCGCGCTGGACGAACTCCTGTGCGGACCGGGCTTCGATGTGGACGAGCAGCCCGTCACGCCTCCGGGACATGCCCCAGTAGTGCGCGGTGGCCTCGCCCCACCAGATGGTCCATTTGGGGAATCGCGCGGACAGGGCCCGCACGACGACCGTCGGGCTGATCTTGGGTTCGCTTATCGTCGGCACGTTTCGAGGTAAGCATGATTCACCCAGTGAGCGCGAGTATACGAAGAGTAGTCAGGTGCGATAGGACTTACACCCGGGACGACATACCTACGTTCCGGGTGTCACCAACTCCGCGAGGAGTCGCCCATCGAGCCCTGTAACGGTCAAATCGTCTGCCCCCGTCATCGTCTCGGACGCGACGAGCGCGTTGACGATGGCCTCCTCGGTCGCCTCGATGACCGCGTAGAAGAGCGGATCGAGGTAGTCGTCCGCGAGCACCGTGACCTGGAACGTGCGCGGAGGGGCCGCGTCGAGGGCGCTGGCCGGCAGGTTGCGGTTGCCGGTCGAGAAGCACAGGAACCCGTCGCCGCTGGAGTTCTCCCCGGCGCCGCCCGTACGCGCCACACCGAGCCCCGCGCGCTGCGCCACCCTCCGGCACTGGTGCGGCAGCAGAGGCGCGTCGGTGGCGACGATCCCGATGATCGACCCCGCCTCCTCGTGGCGCAGCGCCGAGGCCGGGAGGCTCCTGCCCACGTGGACGCCGTTGACCGTCAGCCGGTCCCGCCGTCCGTGGTTGGCCTGGACGAGCACGCCCACCGTGTAGCCGTCCACGACGCGGGAGGCCGTGCCGATGCCGCCCTTGAAGCCGTGGCAGATCATCCCGGTGCCGCCGCCGACCGCGCCTTCGGCGACGGGCCCGCCCGCCGCCTTCTCGTACGCCTCCCGGACGTGGGCGGCCTTCACATGCTGTCCGTCGATGTCGTTGAGCATGCCGTCCCAGGTCTCGCCGACGACGGGCAGCGACCACGCCTGCCGGCCCTTGCCGAGCGAGCCGACCTCGATCTCGACGAGCGCGTCGCGGACCACGCCCACCGAGCCCGTGTTCGTCAGCCCGATCGGCGAGGCGAGCAGCCCGAACTCCTGGAGGAACGCCATCCCGGTGATCTCGCCGTTGCCGTTGAGCCAGTGCAGCCCCGCGTAGACAGGCTCGTCGAAGGCCGAGCCGTCGTGCGGGACGATCACGGTGACGCCGGTGCGCACCGGGCCCTCGCCGACCACCCGTGGGCCGCTCCCGCTGATCAGCGTGGTGTGCCCGACCTTCACGCCCGGAACGTCGGTGATGGCGTTGTGCCCGCCAGGTGTTCCGGTGCCCACGACGATGCCGAAATCCCGTGCTCGCAACGACACTCCCATACTCTCGACGACGGTCCCGGGTTCGCGATCAGGTGGCCTCGCGGCGGAAGGTCTCCAGGGCGAGCAGCGCGACGTGCAGCGACAGGCACGACTCGACGTCGTCGAGGTCGGTGTCGAGGACCCGTTCCAGCCGCCGCAGCCGGTCGTAGAACGCGGGCCGGGACAGGTGGGCCTTCTGCGCGGCCACCGCCTTGTTGCGCCCGGAGTCGAGATAGATGCGCAGGATCCTGGTCAGGTCGCCGTGCCGCTGGGCGTCGTGGGCCAGCAGGGCCCCCAGCTCGCGCTCGGCGAAGGTCTGCAGCCGGGCGTCGTCGCGCAGCAGGTGGAGCAGGCCGCGCAGCCGCAGGTCGGGCAGGCGGTAGAACGGCCGCCCGTCGGGCTGGCGCACCGCGACCTCCGCCACCTGCTCGGCCTCCAGGAAGCCGCGCCGTACGTCCTTGATCGACTCCACGACCGAGCCGGCCGCCAGCACGAACGGCGTGGCGAAGTTCGCCCGCAGGCGCTCGGCCAGCGCGCCGAGCGCGGCCTCGGCGGCCATGCGGGGCGGCAGCGGCAGCAGCACTCCGACGCGGCTCTGGTCCAGCGCCCCGACCAGGGCGGGCAGCTTGGCCTCGCGGCAGGCGGCGGCGCCGGCCTCGGCGAGCTCGCCCAGCCTGGCCTGCTCGCCCAGCGCGGTGCCGACGGACGCGGTCAGCCGGATCACGGCGCTCACGAGCCTGCGCCCGGTGAGCGGGACCCCGACGGCGCGGGCGCGGGCGGCGGCCTCGTCGGGATCGGCGTACGCGTGGGTGAGGATGCCGGTCAGTATGGTCCCGTGCGCCTGCCGTTCCAGGGACTCCTGGTGGCGCTCCAGCAGGCGGCTCAGTGCGAGCGTGGTCGCCGCGCGTTCGGCGAGCACGATGTCGCGGGGGCTGGGCCGGCCGTCGCACAGCAGGATGAGCCGTCCCCAGTCCTGGCCGCGGGCGCCGACCATGGTCACGAGCCAGCCGGCGGCGGCGTCGTACGCGGTCCGCTCGGACGGCATCACCGCGCGCGACCTGGCCTCCCAGTTGGCCAGCACGCTACCGGTGTCGCCCCCGGCCGCGTCGCACGCCAGCACCTGGTGGGCCAGGTTCTCCAGCAGCACCGGGCGGCCGGAGAAGCGGGCGACCTGGTTGAGCACCTCGGCCGGAGAGGCGCCCTCGACCGACAGCTCGGTGAACACCTCGTGCAACTGCTCGGAGGCCCGCAGCTCCTGGAGCTGGATGTCGATGATGCGCGCGTGGACCGACTCGGTGATCTGGACGAAGGGCGTCTCGCGGGCGAGCGTGATCAGCGGCAGCCCGTGCTCCTCCGCCGCCTTGACCACCGCCCTCGGCAGCTCGCGGACGAACCGCCGGCCGAGCTCGACGATCAGGCCCGAGGCGCCGACGGCGGCCAGGTCGCTGACATAGTCGGCCAGCTTGTCGGGCTCGCTCGGCAGCGCCACCCCGGTCGTGAGGACCAGCTCGCCGCCGCGTAACAGATGGGCGATGTCGTGGACCTCGCCCACGTGCACCCATCGGACCCGGGTGTCCAGCCGGTCGCCGCCCGCCACCACCCTGGGGCTGCCACGCCGGACCGCGTCCAGCGCGAGCACGTCTGCCACCGTGGGGAGCATGCTCAGAGGCTACCTGATCACAATGTAAGGATGACCCTCCACCGGCTGACACATTGATCTCGGCGCAGGTCGCGTCCGGATCTCAGCGCAGGCGCGTGCCGAGGCCGTCGAGGAGGGCCATCAGCCCGTAGTCGAAGGCGAGCCGCCGGGCCACGATCGGGTCGAAGTCCTGGTGCGCGTAGGAACCGTAGCGCTCCCGCAGGTTGGGCAGGTCGGCCGACAGCTTCGTCAGGAGCGGGTCCACCGCGGCCTGCAGCTCCGTCACGCTCTTGCCGGTGGCCTTCAGCGAGCTGAGAAAGGCGACCTCGGGGATCGTGGCGCCCAGCGTGTACGACACGACGGCCGTCATGGCGTAGTCCACGTCGATGCCCTCGAACCCCGCGCGGACGAAGGCGCCCATCAACCGGTCGGCCGCGGTGAGCGCGTTCGGCCCGAGCCCGGGGACCACGCCGATGAGGCTCGCGCTCCACGGATGGTCGAAGACCGCCTGACGCATGGCGTAGGCGAAGACGCTCGCCGCCTCCCGCCAGTCGGCCTCCTCGGGCACCACGACGCCCGAGTAGACCTCGTCCATCACGAGCTCGATCAGCTCGTCCTTGTTGGCCACGTGCCAGTAGAGGCTGGTCGCCCCCGCGCCGAGCCGGGCGCCGAGCCTGCGCATGCTGAGTGCGTCGAGACCCTCGGCGTCGAGCAGCTCCACGGCCGCCCGGACGATCTGGTCGCGGCTGAGGCCCTGCTCGCGCCCTCCCTTGCGCTCGCGGGTCCAGACCGAGGAGAACGGCTTCGCTGACACGGCCTCACAATATTCGCTCGCACAGTGTTCGATGGAGTCGTACAGTGTCCGACACTACTCGCACACTGTTCGAGGAGACCTTCATGTCCCATCCCCGGCGCTGGTGGATCCTCGGCGTCCTCTGTCTGAGCCTGCTGACCCTGGTCGTGGACAACACCGTCCTCAACCTCGCGATCCCGTCGCTCATGCGCGACCTCGGCGCCACGCCGTCCGACGTCCAGTGGGTCATCGACGCGTACGTCCTGGTCTTCGCGGGCCTGCTGCTCACCGCGGGCAGCCTGTCCGACCGGTACGGCAGGCGGCGGATGCTCGTGATCGGCCTGGCGTTCTTCGGTGGCGCGTCGCTGGCGGCCACGCTGGTCACCGAGCCCTGGCAGCTCATCGCGGCCCGCGCGCTGATGGGGGTCGGCGGCTCCTGCGTGATGCCGTCGACCCTGTCGATCCTGATCACGGTGTTCGACGAGAGCGAGCGGCGCAAGGCCATCGCCGTGTGGAGCTCGGTCGCCATGGTCGGCGTCATCGCCGGTCCCACCGTCGGCGGGTTCCTGCTCCAGCACTACTACTGGGGCTCGGTCTTCCTGCTCAACGTGCCGATCGCGGTGCTGGCGATCATCGCGGCCTTCGCGCTCATGCCGGAGACGTACGGCGAGACGCGGCGGGCCGACCCGCTCGGGGTGATCCTGTCCACTGCCGGGATGGGCGGGCTGGTCTGGGCCGTCATCTCCGCGCCCGGCGGGCACTTCAACCCCCTCGCGGTGGCGCTCTCGGCCGCCGCCCTGCTGGCGTTCGTGCTGTGGGAGCGCCGCAACCCCCACTCGATGCTGCCGCTCGGCCTGTTCCGGGACCGCTCGTTCAGCGGGGCGTGCTTCTCCATCGTGCTGCTGTCGTTCGGCGCGGGCGCGCTCATGCTGGCCATCACGCAGTATCTGCAGTTCGTCCTGGGCTACGACCCGTTGAAGGCCGGGTTCGCCCTGCTGCCCTACGTGGTGGCGGCGGCGGTGTTCAACGTGCTTGGCGCGTCGCTGGGCAGGAAGGTGAGCAACCGGGTGCTCATCGCCTCGGGCCTGGTCGTCATGGTCGCCGGGTTCGCCCTGCTGTCCACGCTCACCGGCGGATACGGCACGCTGATCGCCGGCCTCCTGGTCATGGGAGTCGGCGGCGGCCTGGCCGGTCCCGCGGCGTACGCGACGCTGATGGGCGCGGTGCCGCCCGAGCGCGCCGGGGTCGGCTCCGCGCTCAACGACACGGTGCAGCAGGTCGGCATGGCGCTGAGCGTGGCCGTCCTCGGCAGCGTGCTCGCCGCCGCGTACACCGCGGCCATGCCGGAGTCGGCGCCGCCGGCGGCGCGCGAGTCGATCGGCGTCGCGACGACCCTGGGCGACCCGGCCGTGGCCGCCGCCGGACGCGAGGCGTTCGTGTCGGCGATGTCCGTCGGCTCGTGGGTGGGCGCGGCCTGCTCGCTCGCGGCGGCTCTGGTCGCGCTGCTGGTCCTGCGCCGGAAGGCCGCAGACCCGGCTTCCGCGGAGGAGCCCGCGCAGGCCACCACTGTGTAAGTGAAGTTCGAGATATCCCAGACAGGCTGACGGGTGAGGCGGTCACCCGCCAGCCGGGATACTCGGAGCATGTCGGACCTTCTCGCACGCCATCGCGCGGTCATGCCGAACTGGATGGCCCTCTATTACAACGAGCCCATCGAAATCGTCGGAGGCAAGGGCAACCGCGTCGTCGACGCGAACGGGAAGAGCTATCTGGATTTCTTCGCCGGGATCCTCACCAACATGATCGGGTATGACGTGCCCGAGGTGCGGGAGGCCGTCGAGCGCCAGCTCGCCACCGGCGTCGTCCACACCTCGACGCTGTATCTGATCCGCAGCCAGGTCGAGCTGGCCGAGAAGATCGCCCGCCTGTCGGGCATCCCGGACGCCAAGGTCTTCTTCACCAACTCCGGCACGGAGGCCAACGAGACCGCCCTGCTGCTGGCCACCTACGCCCGCGGGTCCGACCAGGTGCTCGCCATGCGGCAGAGCTACCACGGCAGGTCGTTCGGCGCGATCAGCGTGACCTCCAACCGGTCGTGGAAGAACAACTCGCTGTCGCCGCTCAACGTGCACTTCCTGCACGGCGCCGACCGCCACCTCGTGCAGTTCCGCGGCATGTCGGACGCCGACTACATCGCGGCCTGCGTCGACGACCTGCGCCACGTGCTCGCCACGGCCGTCACCAAGGACGTCGCCGCGCTGATCGCCGAGCCGATCCAGGGCGTCGGCGGCTTCACGATGGCCCCCGACGGGCTGTTCGCCGCCTACAAGGAGGTCCTCGACGAGGAGGGCATCCTGTTCATCTCCGACGAGGTGCAGACCGGCTGGGGCCGTACGGGCTCGGCCTTCTTCGGGATCCAGAACCACGGCGTGACGCCCGACATGATGACCTTCGCCAAGGGGCTCGGCAACGGCTTCGCGGTCGGCGGCATCGTCGCGCGCGGCGACCTCATGGACGGCCCGCACGCCGTGGGCCTGTCCACCTTCGGCGGCAACCCGATCTCGATGGCGGCGGCCAACGCGACGCTCGACTACGTGCTCGACCACGACCTGCAGGCCAACGCCGCGCGCACCGGCGAGATCATCATCTCCGGGCTGCGCGAGGCCGCCGGGCGGCTGCCCGTCGTGGGCGACGTGCGGGGCAAGGGCCTGATGTTCGCGATCGAGCTGGTCGACCCCGCCACCGGCGCGCCCGCCCCGGCCCTCGCCGCCCGCTTCATGGAGGAGACCAAGAAGCTCGGCCTGCTCGCCGGCAAGGGCGGCCTGTACGGCAGCACGCTGCGCATGGCCCCGCCGCTCACGCTCACCGAGGACGAGGCCCGCGAGGGCCTGGGCATCCTCGTCACCGCTCTGGAGACCGTCAACGATGAAGCACGTTAACCACTGGATCGACGGCGCGCTCGCCGAGGGCGCGGGCCGTACGGCGGAGGTGTTCGACCCGGCGACCGGCGAGGTGAGCGGCCGGGTGTCGCTGGCCACGGCCGAGGAGGTCGACGCCGCGGTGGAGGCCGCCGCCCGGGCCTTTCCCGGCTGGCGCGACGCGTCGCTCACCAAGCGCACCCAGGTGCTGTTCCGGTTCCGCGAGCTGCTCGACGCGCACCGCGACGACCTTGCCGCGCTGATCACGGCCGAGCACGGCAAGGTGCACTCCGACGCGCTGGGCGAGGTGGCCCGCGGCCTTGAGGTCGTGGAGTTCGCCTGCGGCATCCCCCACCTGCTCAAGGGCGGCTACTCGGAGAACGTCTCGACCCGGGTCGACTCCTACTCGATCCGCCAGCCGCTGGGAGTGGTGGCGGGCATCACGCCGTTCAACTTCCCGGCGATGGTGCCGATGTGGATGTTCCCGGTGGCGATCGCCTGCGGGAACACGTTCGTGCTCAAGCCCTCCGAGCGCGACCCCTCCGCGTCGCTGCTGCTCGCCGAGCTGTGGCAGCGGGCCGGCCTGCCGGACGGCGTGTTCAACGTGGTCCAGGGCGACAAGGCGGCGGTGGACCGGCTGCTGGAGCACCCGTCCGTGCGGGCCGTGTCGTTCGTCGGCTCCACGCCGATCGCCCGGTACGTCTACGAGACCGGCACGGCGCACGGCAAGCGGGTGCAGGCGCTCGGCGGGGCCAAGAACCACATGCTCGTGCTGCCCGACGCCGACCTCGACCTGGTCGCCGACTCGGCCGTCTCGGCGGGCTTCGGCTCGGCGGGGGAACGGTGCATGGCGATCTCCGTGGTGCTCGCGGTCGACCCGATCGGCGACGAGCTGGTCGAGAAGATCGTGTCGCGGGTGCGGGACCTCCAGGTCGGGCCGGGAACCGACCCCGAGTCGCAGATGGGCCCGCTCGTGACCGCCGCCCACCGTGACAAGGTGGCGTCCTACCTCGACCTCGGCGTCCAGGAGGGGGCCAAGCTCGTGGTCGACGGCCGGGAGACCCCCGTGCGCGGGGGCCGGGGGAACGGCTTCTGGCTCGGCCCGACGGTCCTCGACCACGTGCCGCCGAACTCCCGCGTGCACCGCGAGGAGATCTTCGGCCCGGTGCTGTCGATCGTGCGCGTCCGCTCGTACGAGGAGGGCCTTGAGCTGATCAACACCGGCGAGTACGGCAACGGCACGGCGATCTTCACCAACGACGGCGGCGCGGCCCGGCGCTTCCAGAACGAGGTGGAGGTCGGCATGATCGGCGTCAACGTGCCGATCCCGGTGCCGATGGCCTTCTACAGCTTCGGCGGCTGGAAGGCCTCGTTGTTCGGCGACACCCACGTGCACGGCACCGAGGGGGTCCACTTCTACACCCGGGGCAAGGTCGTCACCTCGCGGTGGCTCGACCCCTCCCACGGTGGCGTGAACCTGGGCTTCCCGACCAACGCCTGACGTCGCAGGCGACGCCCCGGGCCGCCGGGGGCCAGTAGGCTCGGGGCGTCCGTCTTCTGTCACGGGGGGTCGTGCGTGCGCCGTACACACCTGGTCATGACGGTCGCGGCCGTGGGACTGCTCGCCGCCGCCTGCGCCGGTCGGCCTTCGCCCGCGACCAAGGTGGCCACGCCGGGCACCTCGGCCGCCGCGGGCGAGGCGGGACCCAGCCCGTCGTCCCGCTCGTCCGGCGCCACGCCCACCCCGCTCGCGTCCCTCGGGCGCGGCGAGGGAACGCTCAGCGTGGTCGCGATCGACGGGTACGCCGAGTGGGGCGGCGTCGATCCCAAGGTCAAGTGGGTCGGCACGTTCGAGAAGGCGACGGGCTGCAAGGTCAGCCTGCGTTACTACGACCCGCGCGCGCAGGAGCGGCCGGGCGACTTCCCGCCGCAGTCGTTCGACGTGATCTCCGCGACGCCCGAGGTGGGCGGCCGGCTGATGGACGAGGGCAAGGCCGCCCCGCTCAACACCGGTCTGCTGCACGGTTACGACGAGATCCCCAAGCGGCTGCGCACGCTGCCGTCTGTCACCCGGGGCGGGCGCGTCTACGGCGTGCCGTACGTGTGGTCGACCAACGAGATCCTCTATGACACCGGCAAGGTCAGCCCCGACGGCCCGGAGTCGCTCTTCACGGACAAGGGGCCTGTGATGTTCCGGGACCGTCCGCTGACGCTGGCCGACGCCGCGCTGGTGCTCAAGGCCCAGGGCACGGACGTCGGCGAGGGCATCAAGGACCCGTTCGACCTCACCGACGCCCAGCTCGACGCCGCCGCCGACCTGTTCACTTCGGACGGGGACGACCAGCGGACGTTCTGGCGTGACCCCGTCGAGGTCGTCCAGGGCTTCGCGACCGGGTCCGTATGGCTCGCGCAGGCCACGCCGTACCACCTGGACGTGCTCAGGCGCGGGCACAAGCCGGTCAGGGCGCTGACGGACCGGCCGGTGACCGGCTGGGCCGACTCGTGGATGGTGTCGGCCCAGGCCCCGCACCCCTCGTGCGCGTACAAGTGGCTCGACTTCACGATGTCGCCGGACGTGCAGCGCAGGGTTTCGTCCTGGATGGGGCTCGCCCCCGCCAACCCCAAGGGGTGCACCGGCGCGGCCCGCCGGATCTGCGCGGACTACCGTGTCGGCACCGCCCAGGCGTTCCGGGGCGTCTACTTCGCGGTGCGCCCCAAGGCGTACGACAAGTGGGTGGAGCGCTGGTCACGCGTCGTGTCCTGACCCCTCGGGTGTCCTGACCCGGGTGTCCTGATCCGGCGAGGGCTACGGTCACTTCGGCTCGCCGGTGCCGTGCGGCACCCGGTCGGGGTGGGACCCGCGGGCATGGGGTGCTTGGGCATGGGGTGCTTGGGCATGGGGTGCTCGGGCATCCCGCGGCGCGCGGGTGGGGAAGACGGTGCAGGCGAGCGGCCAGAACACCAGCCAGACCACCATGGCGAACGTGAGGCGGCCGGCCCATTCCAGGAGCGCCGCCGTGCGTTCGAGGTCGCCGACGGCCACGACCCCGGCCAGCAGCAGGCCGCAGGCGACGGCCCAGCCGATCATGCCCTTGCCCCAGGCGCGCCATTCGTCTCGGGCCCGCTCCCTGCCGTAACGCTTGCGCCGGTCGGGCGGCGGGCCTCCGGCATAGCGGTGGGCGAACCTGACGTCGGCCCATCGCACCATGTCGTGGCCGAAGGCGACGGTGAACCCCAGGTAGGCCGCGGCGAGCCCGTGCGTGAAATCCGCCCGCCCGCCGGTGCGGAGGTCGACAATGCTCGCGACGAGGAGCACCAGGTCGACCAGGGGGACGGCGAGCAGCAGCAGGCCGCCGAGCCGCTGTTTGCGCAGGAGATAACGGACGGCGAGCCCCGCGCCCAGCAGCACCCAGAACGCGATCTCGCAGGCGACGATCAGTCCGAACAGCATCCCGGCTCCTTTTTCGCACGGCGTGCTACTAACCTTTATCACACAGTGTGCTATAAAAAGCGCGCGGGTGCGTGGCGGGAGGTAGCTGTGCCGAAGATCGTGGACCACCAGGTGCGGCGCGAGGAGATCGCCGAGGCGTTGTGGCGGGTCGTGCGCCGGGACGGCGTGGCCGCCGCCACCGTCCGCAGCATCGCGGCCGAGGCCGGCTGGTCACCGAGCGCGCTGCGGCACTACTTCTCGACCCAGGCGGAGCTGCTCGCCTTCGCGATGGAGCACGTCATCGCGCGGGCTCGCGCGCGTATCGAGAGCACGGTCTATGACGGACCCGTGCGCGTCGCCGTACGCCGCCTGCTGGAGGAGCTGCTGCCCATGGACGAGGAGCGGCGCGCGGAGGCGGAGGTCTGGCTGCAGCTTGCCGCGCGGGCCCAGGGCGACCCGGCCGCCGTCGCCTGGTTGCGCCGCGCGGACGACGGAGTGGCGGAGGCGACGGCCCTGGCCGTCCGCGCCCTCGCCGAGCAGGGAGAGCTCGCGGCCCATCGGGACGCCGAGTTCGAGGCGGCGCGGCTGCACGCCCTCATCGACGGTCTGACCATCCACATGCTGACCCGGCCGGAGTCGATGCACCCTGACCGTACGAGCGCCGTGCTGGCCGCTCATCTGGACGACCTGGCGACCTGAGGAAGCGCGCCGGGCCTTCCGCCGCGGCGAACGCGAAATCCGCCATTCACGGGAAGTGATCTCATCACTACCGATAGAAATGGTGCCGGAGAAGAGATTCCGGGCGTCAGATCAACGGTGCGGGTGGGTCGCCGGTCAGGGATGGAGGCGGCGGCTGGGACGAATCGACCATGTCAGTCGGCAGCATCCAGCTCTCACCGGGATGGGCATGGCTGAGCTCTTCGGAGATTCCGTCGAAGGCAGCGGTCGCCAGGTGATGGCCCTTCGCGGCCGCGATGCGGAACCAGTAGGCGGCCGACCAGCCCTCGCCCTTGTCCCGATGGATCAGCGCCAGCTGGTAGGCGGCTTCGGGATGGCCTCCCGGGTCGGCGGCCATCCTGTAGAAGAACATCGCGACCTCGGTTCGGTCGGCGCGCTGGTAGCCGAGGCCGCAGCGGTAGGCGTAGTCGGCGGCCATCTGCTGCCGGCGTGGATGCGACAGCAGCTCCAGGGCGTCGCGGTGGCCGGCCTGGGCGGCCTCCCTCAGTCGCTGGACGCCCTCATGGGCGTGTCCACGCAGCAACGCGATCACCGCCAGGCTCACTCCGACCCTGACGTCGAACGGGCAGTCCTTCATCAACCGCACCCCCGTCCTGCCGTAGACCTGCAGCATGCGCTGGGCGTGTTCGTCCGGCTGTCCCGCGTCCTCGGCGGGCAGCAGGGGATCGTCGTCGGGCGCGGGAGTCGGCGACGAAGGCACGGGTGGCATTGGGTCCCTCGACGGTTCCGCCAGCGGCTCTTCCGACGCCTCGCTGTCCAGGGCGACGGCCGGCTGGTCGCCCCGGGCGGCGCGCCAGCGGGCGTGCCAGTCCGTCAGTGTGCCCATCGTTTCGGTCGGCAGACCGGTCTGCTCGGCTGCGGCGTGACAGGCGGTCACGAACGAGGCAACCCATGGCCAGCTGGGAACCTTCTTCCGCTTTCCGCGCAATATGTCGTGTGTGGTGCTCCTGGTAAGAAGTCGGGGTTGGTGTCCGTTATTGCCGGTACCGCCCGATAGTTTTTCCAATTCGGACATCGTGGGGGAGCCTGCCTGTTCGTGCAGCGTATTCAGCTGCGCGAGGAAGGCGCGGCACGCCGCGACGCGAGCTTCTTCGGTCATCGCCTCAGCCGCAAGGAGAGAGATCCACAAATTACGGAAGCGCTTGCTGATGGTCATGGTGGCATCAGGGCGGGACAGATGTTCGCATGATTGGCATATCCCACCTCATCCGGAAATTCTGTTGAGCCTGTCGCGCCGGCAGGACCCAGACGGTTCCGAACGTTGCCGGATGATTCCGGACGGCTCCGGATAAGACGGGACGGGAGCGGATGATCTCGAACTGGGCGGGGCGGGCTCGCCCCTCGGGAGGGGTGAATCAGCGGTGGCGTGCGGGCGGCGATCGTGTGCCGCCCAGATGATCCGGAGTTGTCCGGACAGTGCCGAAGCGGTGGCGGCCCCAGCCTGGCCGGGTCAAGGTGGGGCCCGTCCAATCCCCCAAGTGAAAGTCGAGCCCATGTTGCGTGCCGCCCCGAACGCATCTCCGCGCTGCGCTGGCGCGCGACCCGGCCCTCGACCTGACCGGGGCCGGTGCGATGAGCGGCAGTTGCTCATCTTGCTGGTGTCGACCTGGGTGCTGGCCACTGGGCGCATCCCGCCCGACCGGCCGCCCTGCGAGCTGTCCAGCTCGGAACTCATCGAGTTCTGGGCCGACGACCACACCGCCGGCACCCTGAACCCGCTTCAGGAGCGACAGACATGATTCCTCTGCCCCTGCTGGTCCTGCTCGTCTGTGCCGCCCTGGTGGCGGCGATCGCCTGCGCGCTTGCCCTGGCCGCCGGTGCCCCCTGGCCCACCGCGCTGCTCGGCGGCGGCGCTGCAGGGGGCGGCGTGCTGGGCATCCTGCCGCGCCTGCTGGAGGATCGCCGTGACCACGACGAGTAGGTGACCAAGGCCCTCCACCGGCGAACTGAGGTCAGGACATGGCCGCCCGGGAGCGGCGGGGCAGCGGCACCTTGCCCTCGGGGGCGGGCAGCAGGGCCTCGGCACAGTCGTCGCAGGCGTGGACGGGGGCGTTGTCGGGGAGCATGCCGACCTTGACGCGGGGGCGGGGCCACTTCTTGTGGCAGACGACGCAGGCGTCGCCGTCGCGCTGCGTGGTGGTGAGGCCGGCAGGGTCGAACGTCAGCATGAGCCGCTCGGCGCCGTTCGGGTTCCAGCCCATCAAAGTCCCCCCTCGATCGCCTATCGGAACCGTTATAACGCGGTTACCCTTCGTGATCGGCGCGAGTCGGGCCAAGCGATGGTTAAATCGAGGCATAACGCAAGCCGTATAACAACAAAAGGGACACCTCGGAACAGACCGGGTGCCCCTTTTGGTGTCTATCAAACGTTCTACGCTACGTTGAGTGCCTTCTCCAGAATGGAGAGGCCCTCCTCCAGCAGGTGGTCCGGAATCACCAGCGGAGGCAGGAAGCGCAGCACGTTGCCGTACGTGCCGGCGGTGAGCACGAGCAGGCCCTGCTCGTGGCACCTGCGCGCGATCTCGGCGGCCGGGTAGGGCTCCTTGGTCCCCGGGACGACGAGCTCGATCGCGATCATCGCGCCGCGCCCGCGCACGTCGCCGACGATCGGGTTGTGCTCCTGGATGGCGCGCAGGCGGGGCAGCATGGTCGCGCCGATGTGCCGGGCACGCTCGACGAGCTTGTCCTGCTCGATGGTCTCCAGCACGCCGAGGGCCGCTTCACAGGCGAGCGGGTTGCCGCCGTACGTGCCGCCCAGGCCGCCGCTGTGCACGTGGTCGAGCAGGTCGGCCCTGCCGGTCACGGCCGCCAGCGGAAGGCCGCCCGCGATGCCCTTGGCGGTGGTGATGATGTCGGGGACGATGTCCTCGTCCTCGCAGGCGAACATGTTGCCGGTGCGGGCGAAGCCCGTCTGCACCTCGTCGGCGATGAAGACGATGCCGTTGGCGCGGCAGAACTCGACGATCTTCGGCAGGAAGCCGCGGGCCGGCTCGATGAAGCCGCCCTCGCCCGCGATCGGCTCGATGAGCACCGCCGCGACGTTCTCCGCGCCGATCTGCTTGTTGATCATGTCGATCGCCTGGGCCGCGGCCTCCTCGGCGCAGTTGTCCGGGCCGGTCGGCCAGCGGAACGGGTAGGCGAGCGGCACCCGGTAGACCTCGGGCGCGAACGGCCCGAACCCGTGCTTGTACGGCATGCTCTTGGCCGTAAGCGTCATCGTCAGCAGCGTGCGGCCGTGGTAGCCGTGGTCGAAGACGACGACCGCCTGCCGTCCGGTGGCGTGCCGGGCGACCTTGACCGCGTTCTCGACGGCCTCGGCGCCGCTGTTGACCAGGAACGTCCGCTTCTCGTGGTCGCCGGGCGTGAGCTGGTTGAGCTTCTCGCACACCGCGACGTACGACTCGTACGGGGCGACCATGAAGCAGGTGTGGGTGAAGTCGGCGACCTGCTTCTGCACGCGCTCGACGACCCTGGGGGCGGCGTTGCCGACGTTGGTGACGGCGATGCCGGAGCCGAAGTCGATCAGCGAGTTGCCGTCGACATCGACGATCACACCGCCGCCCGCGTGGGTCACGAAGACGGGCAGCGTGGTGCCGATGCCCGGAGGCACGGCGGACTGCTTGCGCGCGAGCAGCTCGCGCGACCGCGGACCGGGGATCTCGGTGACGAGGCGGCGCTCCTGCGGAAGCTGCGGGCCGCCGTGCGTGGTGGCAGTGCTCATATCTCCGACGGTACGGCCGCCGTCGCCACCAGCCGATATGCCGCTATGTCAGAATGAAGGCGTACTTTTGGCCGGTGCGGACAAGCCGGCCGTTCGGGGGGAAAGAGCAGTGGCACCCACGCTGCGCCGGATCACCGCGATCGTACCGCTCCACCTGGAGGTTCTCGCCGGGCGGAACGGTCTCGACCGCCCGGTCCGCTGGGTCGCGGTGAGCGAGCTGGAGGACCCCACGCCGTTCCTCGAGGGCGGCGAGCTGGTGCTCACGACCGGCATGCGGCTGTCCGCCGGCGACGCCGTGCCGTACGTTTCCCGGCTCGTGGCCCGGGGCGTCACCGGGCTGGGGTTCGGGGTGGGGCTGAGCCACGACACCGTGCCGCCCGGCTTCGCCGAGGCGGCCGAGGCCGCCGGGCTGCCGCTGGTCGAGGTGCCGAGGGACACGCCCTTCATCGCGATCGGCAAGGCCGTCAGCGAGCTGCTCGCGGGGGAACAGTACGAGGAGATCAGCCGTGCCTTCGCGGCACAGGGCAGGCTCACCCGTGCCGCCCTCCAGCGCGAGGGGCCGCCGGCCGTGGTTGACCGGCTGGCCAGGGAGATCGGCGGCTGGGTGCTGTTGCTCGACCCCGCCGGCGCCGTACGGCACGCCGCCGACGCGACCGGCCGCCATGCCGGGCCGGGGAGAGCGGGCCCGGGTGACAGGCACGCGGGCACGGCGGGCCGGAGCGGCGCGGCCGGGGACCGCGCCGCGGGGGGCTGCGCCGCGCAGGACTGGATGGCGCAGGACCGGACGGCGCAGGACCGGACGGCGCAGGACCGGACGGCGCAGGACCGGATGGCGCAGGACCGGACGGCGGAGGACTGGGCGGGCGAGACGGCCCGGTGGCTGGAGCCCGAGATCGCCCGGCTGCGGACCGCGCCGTCCCTGGCGAGCCTCGCCCTGTCGTCCCCGGAGGAGCACGTCGTGGTCCAGCCGCTGGGCCGCAGGGGGTTCTTCGCGGTGGGGTCGTCCCGGCCGTTCTCGCCCATCGCGCACACGGTCGTCAACGCCGCCGGGTCGCTGCTGACGCTGGCGCTGGAACAGGGCAGGGAGCAGCGCTCGGCGGCGGCGCGGGTGCGGTCGGCGGTGCTCCGGCTGCTGCTGGCCGGCGAGGCGGGGGCCGCCGTGGAGACGCTGGCGGCCCTGGGCCTGCGGCTGCCGGGGGAGCCGGTCACGGTCCTCGCCTGTGACACCTCCGATCCCGAGGCGCTGGCCGAGGCGCTCACCGAAGCCATGACGGGGGCCATGACCGGCGCCCCGAGACAGGCCCAGACAGGGGCCCAGACAGGGGCGCAGGCAGGGGCGCAGGCAGGGGCCCCGAGACAGGCCCAGACGGGGGCCCCGCCCGGCGCGGCGCCCGGCCCGCGCGGCGCCTTCGCGGCCGTGTCGGGCCCCCGCCGCCGGCATGACGACATCTTCACCGCGCCCTGGGAAGGCCTGCTCGTCGTGCTCGCCCCGGACTCGTACGCCGACGAGGTCGTGGCGCTGGCCGCCCAGCATGGCCGGGTCGGGGTCAGCGCGCCCGGCGTGGAGATCGTCCGCTCCGAGAGCCGCGGCGACAGCCGTACGGACAGTCGCATGGACAGTCGCATGGACAGCCGCGCGGGGCCTGCCGCGGCCGGATCAGCCGACCGGGGCGCGTCCCGTCCCGTTGCCGCCGACGGGTTCGATCGTGTCTCCGGCCGTGTCTCCGATCGCGCACCTGACCGCGCACCCGACCGGGTCCCCGATCGCGTCCCCGACCAGGCCCTTGCCGCCGCGCTCGACCGGGCGCTCGACCAGGCGCGGCGGGCGCTCGTCTCGGCCTCGCCGGTCGCGCGCTTCAGCGAGCTCGCCGGGCGCGGGCTGCTGTCGCTGCTCGATCCCGCCGCCGCCGCGTCGTTCGCGGCGGCGATCCTCGCGCCGCTCCGCGAGTACGGCTCGCGCGCCGACCTGGTCGAGTCGCTGCGCGCCTACCTGGCCAGCAACGGCCACTGGGACGCCGCGGCCCAGCGCCTGGGCGTGCACCGGCACACGCTGCGATATCGGATGAAGCGGGTGAGCGAGCTGCTCGGACGCGATCTGGACGACCCCGCGGTCCGGGCCGAGCTGTGGATCGCGCTGTGCCTCTGACCCCTGTGCTTGTCAGTGCAGCTCAGGCCGGGGGATGCGTGCGGAAGGCGCGGATGGCGGCTTCCGTGACGATCTCGTAGGTCTTGCCGTCGGGCAGGTGACCGGCACGTTCCAGGCTGAGCGCGCCCTGGGCCGCGGCCCACAGCGCGTCGGCGATCTTCCTCGGCTGGGTGGGCACGAGGTGACCTGCGGAGATGCAGTCGGCGATCACCCGGTCGACGATGTTGAGCGCGGCCCGCGCAAGCGTGCGGGCGCGCTCGCTCGGCACGAAGCCGGGGATGGCCCGCTCGAACATGAGGCCGTAGTAACCGGGCTCGGCCAGCGCCGCCTCCCGGTAGGCGGGACCGAGCAGGCTCAGGTGCTCCAGCGGGTCGCTGCGGTGCGGCACGGCCTCCAGCCTGCGCCGGAACCGTTCGAAGCCCTCCAGATAGAGCGCCTCGGCCAGGCCCTCCTTGCTGCCGAACATCGTGTAGATGACCTGGGTGGAGCAGCCCGCCTCGGCGGCGATCCTGCGTACGGTGAGACTCTCCGGCCCGGCCTTGGTGAGCAGGTCGTTGGCGACATCGAGAAGACGGGTGCGCAGCTCGTCATAGTTGCTGCGATGGCCGCGTGCGTAGGCACCCTGAAGACCGAGCGGCGCCGGCGTACCCATCAGCGACGAGCCCTTCTCATATTGGGGGTCCCGCGACAGACCCGGATGATGACTTAACCATGCTGCTCGCCTTTCAAACCGCGATGAAACAGAAAACATCATGAAATTGCCGCGCATCTGTGACATCCGGGGAGTTGTCCATGATGGCGCAGTGGAGGGTGGCGATTGGCCCGTCCGGAGTAACGACCGGCTCACACCAGCCGGCATAGCGTGAAGACATGGACGTAGGCCGCACTTCCGAACCCCGCCCCTTCTGGCTCGCCGGGCGCCCCGCGACGGGAGACGCCGAGCAGCCCGTGACCAATCCTCACGACGGCCGGGTCGTCGGCGTCCACTCGGTGCCGACCCCCGAGCAGGTCGAGCAGGCCGTGGCCGCCGCCGACGCCGTGCGCAAGCAGGCCGCCGCGCTGCCCATCCACGTACGCGCAGAGGCGCTGGCCCACGTGGCCCGGCGGCTGACCGAGCGCGCCGAGGAGATCGCCCGCCTGATCAGCGCGGAGAACGGCAAGCCGATCTTCTGGGCGCGTGGCGAGGTGGGCCGCGCGATCTCGACGTTCCGCTTCGGCGCAGAGGAGGCCCGCCGCTTCAGCGGCGAGGTGCAGCGGCTCGACACCGAGCCCGCCGCGCAGGGGCGGCTCGCCTACGTCTCACGCGTGCCGTACGGCCCGGTGCTGGCGATCACGCCGTTCAACTTCCCGCTCAACCTGGTGGCCCACAAGGTCGCTCCCGCGATCGCCGTGGGCGCGCCCATCGTGGTCAAGCCCGCGCCCGCGACCCCGCTGTCGGCGCTCGTCCTCGGCGAGATCCTGGCCGAGACCGACCTGCCGGAGGGCATGTTCTCCGTGCTGCCGGTGCCCAACGACCGGGCGTCCGCGCTGGTGGAGGACCCGCGGCTGCCGGTCATCTCCTTCACCGGCTCCGGCCCGGTCGGCTATTCGATCATGGACAGCGTGCCGCGCAAGCACGTCACGCTCGAACTCGGCGGCAACGCCGCCGCGGTCGTGCTGGCCGACGCCGACCTCGACTGGGCGGCGAGCCGCGTGGCGCTGTTCTCCAACTACCAGGCGGGGCAGAGCTGCATCGCGGTGCAGCGGGTGATCGTGGAGGACGCGGTCGCCGACGCGTTCACCGGCAAGCTCGTCGCCGCTGTCGGAGCGCTCGTGACCGGCGACCCCGCGGACGACAAGACGCAGGTCGGCCCGCTCGTCAGCGAGGACGCCGCGATCCGCGTCGAGAGCTGGGTCAACGAGGCCGTCGCGGCCGGGGCGCGGCTGCTGATCGGCGGGACCAGGGAGGGCGCGGCCTTCGCCCCCACCGTGCTGGCCGACGTGCCCGCCGACGCCAAGGTGGCCCGCGAGGAGGTCTTCGGGCCCGTCATGATCGTGCAGCGGGTCGCCTCGGTCGACGAGGCGTTCGCGGCGGTCAACGACTCCCGCTACGGCCTGCAGGCCGGGGTCTTCACCCGCAGCCTTGACGTCGCCTTCCGGGCCAACCGCGAGCTGGAGGTCGGCGGCGTCATCATCGGCGACGTGCCCTCCTACCGGGCCGACCAGATGCCGTACGGCGGGGTGAAGGAGTCGGGCGTGGGCCGCGAGGGGCTGCGCTCGGCCATGGAGGACTACACCTACGAGAAGGTCATGGTGCTCACCGGCCTCACGCTGTAGCCCCACGCGTCCGAGGGGTCCGGGGGACCGCCGTCCCCCGCACCCCTCGTTCGTAGGAGCCCCGTCTAGAGGAGGCTCAGCGCCTTGGCGAGGCCGGGGTCGCGGCCCTTGGCCAGGTCGAGTGCCGTCATGGGGGCGTAATGGTCGACGGGGACGCCGACGGTGTCGATGATCTCCCGGGCCGGGCCGAGGTGGCGGACCCTGGGCAGCAGCAGCACGCTGTTGTCGTCGAGGAGATACGCCTCGGCCGGCCCGGAGACGGCCCCCGCGGTGCGGGTCCCGACGAGAGTGCCCAGGCCGTTGTCCTTCACGGCCGCGCTGAAGTCCTCACAGGCCGAGGCGCACGCGCGGTCGGTGAGCACGACCAGGCGCAGCCCGAGCAGCGGCACGGTGTCGTCGGTGCGGTTGGCCGTGCAGTCACCGGTGAACGGGCAGAAGTAGCTCGTGACCTTGCCGTGCGCGAACGCGCCGAGCAGCCGGGTCACCTCGCGCGGCGACCCGCCGCCGTTGCCGCGCAGGTCGATGACCGCCGCCTTGGACGTGCCCTTCAGTGCGGCGATGACCTGGTCGGCCACGCCCTGGAAGAAGCCGGGCACCGCGACGTAGGTGACGCCGCCGGGGAGCTTCTTCGACGTCACCGCCCGCTCCTGCTCCTGGAGGGGACCCTCGGTGAGGGTCACGGTCCGCACGCGTCCCGTCGTGGGCCGCCTCAGCGTGAGCCGTACGGTGTGGGAGGCGAACACGTCGGCGAGGCTCTGGTTCACCGTGTTCCCGATGAACGCCGGGACGCCGTCGGCCTTCTCGATGATGTCGCCGGGCCGGATGCCGGCCTTGTCCGCCGGGCTCCCGGGCAGG
The DNA here is from genome assembly GCF_036186745.1 of Microbispora hainanensis. NCBI lineage: Bacteria > Bacillati > Actinomycetota > Actinomycetes > Streptosporangiales > Streptosporangiaceae > Microbispora > Microbispora hainanensis. The sequence goes on from NZ_CP108086.1 coordinate 4,475,313, forward strand.
ACGCGGGTGATGAACAGGGGAGGCCGGGCGGCCGGGTCGAGCCGCGGGCCCTGCGCGGCCGACAGACCGGCGATGCCCGTCCCCACCGGCCCGCCCTCCGGCGGGGGAGTGATCTTCTCCACCCCGGCGTGGTCGTCGTGCAGCCCCGCGACCATGCCGGTGATCGCCGCGTGCAGCGCGTCCGGGTCGCCGGCGCCGATCATCCCGGCGAACGCGGCCCAGTCGGACTCGCGGTTCCCCGTCAGCGCGGGCAGGCGGAGGCCGGGCTTGTCGGCCCCGCGCCGCATCAGCTCCCGGGTGTAGGCGGAGAGGGCGTCCCGCAACAGGACTCTCGGGTCCAGCGCGGGCCCGCCGTAGTAGTTGTCCAGCACGCACTCGTACGCCTGCCGGAGCGTGTTCACCGACGTCGGCGGCGCGGACTCGGATGGCGGCGAGGTTATCCGGGCACACGCGCCGCCACTGGCAGTGGCCCGCGTGACAGCGGCCTGCGCTGTTTCGGCCTGCGCTGTTTCGGCTCGCACTGTTCCGGCCTGCACTGGTCCGGCCTGCGCGGCGGGGGCCGGGGGAGCGGTGGACAAGGCGGCGGCCGTCAGCAGGACGGCGGCGGGAAGAGTTCTGATCATGCCGGTCAGCGTGGCCACCGACGGGTTGCACGGCCGTGAACGACACCGTTAACGCCGCTGTTACCCCGCTTCGGATACGAAGCTCGCATGCGGATTCTCGTGGCCGAAGACGAGCGTGATCTGGCCGACCTCGTCGCGATGGGCCTGCGCCGCCAGGCCATGGCGGTCGACGTCGTGTACGACGGGACGGCCGCGGCCGAGCGGCTCGCGGTCAGCGACTACGACGTCCTCGTGCTCGACCGCGACCTGCCCGGGCTGCACGGCGACCTCGTGTGCCGCGAGCTGGTCGCGCGCGGGAGCCGTACGCGGATCCTCATGATGACGGCGGCGTCGTCGGTGCCGGAGCGGGTCGCCGGGCTCGGCATGGGGGCCGACGACTACCTGCCCAAGCCCTTCGACTTCACCGAACTGGTCGCGCGCGTGCGGGCGCTGGGACGGCGCAGCCGCGACCAGGTGCCCCCGGTGCTGACCCGGCACGGGATCGTGCTCGACACGCATCGGCTCCAGGCGTCCAGGGACGGCAGGCACCTGCACCTGTCGCTCAAGGAGTTCGCCGTCCTGGAGGTGCTCATGCGGGCGGAGGGCGCGGTGGTGAGCGCCGAGCGGCTCCTGGAGGAGGCCTGGGACGAGAACGCCGACCCCTTCACGACCGTGGTGCGGGTCGTGGTCAGCCGCCTGCGGGCCAAACTGGGTGAACCGCCGTGCATCCAGACCGTTCCCGGCGCCGGATATCTGCTGTGACGACGGTCCGGGTAAGGCTGACGCTCATCTACTCGGGGCTCTTCCTGCTCACCTCCGTCGTGCTGCTGGTCATCGTCAACACGCTCCTGCGCCAGGCGCTGCACGCGCGGATCGAACGCCTCGTGGCGCCGCTGCCGGGCGAGGCGCCGGTGGCGCCGCCGGCCCCGGACATCGAAGCCGGGGTGGAGCCGCTCCCGCCCCTGTCCGAGCTGGCCAGGGACCTGATCCACTATCAGTGGGACGTGAGCGCGCTGGCGATCGGGGTCCTGACCCTTGTGTCGGTGGTCGTGGGCTGGCTGATCGCGGGACGGATCCTGCGGCCGCTCCACCGGATCACCGCCACGGCGCAGCGGCTGTCCCTGTCCACCCTGCACGAGCGGATCGCCCTCACCGGGCCGCGTGACGAGCTGAAGGAGCTGGCGGACACCTTCGACGCCATGCTCGACCGGCTGGAGCGCTCGGTCGAGGGGCAGCGGCGGTTCATCGCCAACGCGTCCCACGAACTGCGGACCCCGCTGGCCGTGCAGCGGACGGCGATCGAGGTCGGCCTCCCCGAGGATGTCGGGGAGATCCGCGACACGCTCCTGGTCCACAACCACCGCATCGAGGGCCTCATCGACGCCCTGCTGGTCCTCTCCCAGGCCGAGCACGGCCTGCAGAGGCGGGATCCGGTGGCCTTCCACGAGGTCGTACGGCTCGTCCTGGCCGAGACGGACACGGGCGCGGTGACGGACATGGGCGCGATGACGGACATGGGCGAGGTGACGGTGACGGCGCGCGTCGAGCCGTTCCTCGTCCACGGCGACCCGGTGCTGCTGAACCGGCTCGTCACCAACCTCGTCGACAACGCCGTGCGCTACAACCACCCCGGCGGCTCCGTCGAGGTGACGCTCGCCGGGGGTGTGCTGAGGGTCCGCAACACCGGCCCCGAGGTGCCTGCCGAACGCTTCGGCGACCTCTTCGCGCCTTTCCGCCGCCTGCACACGACGCGAGGGCAGGGCGCGGGGCTCGGGCTGTCGATCGTCGCGTCCATCGCGGCGGCGCACGGGGCCGCCGTCGCGGCGCGCCCGAATCCCGGTGGCGGCCTCGACGTCGCCGTGACGTTCCCGGCGGGCGCCGTATGACAGCGGCCGCCTCATGAGAGGCCGCCCCAGGACCTGTCGCCCCGGGACATGGGGCGTGGTCAGGGACGGGGGCGCAGGCCGTCGAAGAAGACGGCGAGGGCGCGACGACGCAGTTCGTCGCTCCACTCGTCGCGTTCGGCCGCCAGGCACACCCCGCACAGCAGGGCCAGCAGTTCGGGCGTCCGGAGGTCGGGCCGCACCGCGTCCGCCTGCTGCGCGGCCGTGAGCAGCCGCCCGATCGCCTGTCGCATGTCGCGGCTGACGTCGGCCGTCCCGGCCTTGGGATCGGCCCCGGACTCGGCGAGCAGGTCGGCGGCGGTCTTCGTCCGGGCCGCGTGTGCCACGATCCGCTCGAGGAACGTGAAGAAGGCCGTGCCCGGATCCGGCGACGGCCTGTCCGCCTCAGCGAGGAGCCGTCGCGTACGGTCCACGATCACCGCCTGGTAGAGCGCCTCCTGGGTGGGGAAGTGCCGGTAGATCGTGCCGAGCCCCACCCCTGCCTCCCCGGCGACCGCGCGCACGGACGCGGACGTCCCCTCGCGGGCCAGCACGGCTTCGGCCGCCTCCAGGATGCGCTCCCGGTTGCGCTGCGCGTCCGCACGCCGGGGCCTCGCTTCGCCGGTCATCGTCCTCCTCGCACGTTTGACATCCGGAACGCATGTTCCGTATCGTCCCGAACCAACCGGAACGGGTGTTCCTGATACTACGGGAGGATACGTGATGGAGTACGCGACGCTCGGCCGTTCGGGACTCCGGGTCTCCACAGCCGGCCTCGGCACGATGAACTTCGGCGCCCCTGGAGGCTGCGACGAGACGGAGGCCACCCGCATCGTGGACGCGTTCCTGGAGGCGGGCGGGAACGTCATCGACACCGCCGACGCCTACACCGGCGGAGAGTCGGAGCGGATCGTCGGGCGGGCCGTGCGGGGCAGGCGGGACGAGGTGGTGCTCGCCACCAAGGCGTTCCTGCCGCAGGGGCCCGGTCCCAACGACCACGGGCTGTCCCGGGCCCACCTCACCAGGGCGCTGGAGAACAGCCTGCGCCGGCTCGGGACCGACCACATCGATCTCTACCAATGCCACCATTGGGACGACTCGACTCCGATCGAGGAGACCATGGCGACTCTGGACGGATTCGTGCGGTCGGGCAAGGTGCGATACATCGGCTGCTCGAACTTCACCGCGGCCCAGATCGTGGAGGCCCAGTGGGCCGCGCAGCGCGTGGGCGGGACGCCGTTCGTCAGCCTCCAGCCGGAGTATTCGCTGGTTGCCAGGGGGATCGAGGCGGAGATCCTGCCCGTCTCCCAGCGGTATGGGCTCGGCACGCTCGTCTGGTCGCCCCTCGGCGGCGGCGTGCTCAGCGGGCGCTACCGCAGCGGCGAGACCCCCGGAGCCGACACCCGGCTGGGGCGGCTCATGGCGTCGCCCATCCCCGCGGCCCGCACCTGGGCCGAGGGCTTTCTGACCGAGCGCAACCTCGCGATCGCCGCGCACGTCGCCGACGCCGCCGCAAAGCTCGGCGTCGCCCCGGCGGCCGTGGCGCTGGCCTGGGTGCGGAGCAGGCCGGAGGTGACCTCGGTCATCGTCGGCCCGCGTACGCTCGACCAGCTGCGCGCCAACCTCGCCGGGCTCGACCTCGTCCTGCCGCCCGACGTCGCCGCCCATCTCGACGAGATCTCCCGCTGAGGGACGCGAACGGCGGTGCCGGGCGGACGAGACCCGGCGGGACAAGCGGCTGCCGCAGATCGAGCTGCGGAAGCTTCGCGACGCCTCCGTCGTGTCCGCCGCCGACATCGTGGACGAGGACAACGCCGAGCCGCTGTCGCCGTTCTAGACCCCTCAGCCGACGTTCCACCCCGGCCGGACCAGGCCCGACTCGTACGCGATGACGACGAGCCTGACCCGGTCTCTGGCGGCGAGCTTCGTCATGATCCTGCTGACGTGCGTCTTGGCGGTCGCGGGGCTGCACCGGAGGGCGTCGGCCACTTCGTTGTTGGACAGTCCACGCGCGACCAGCACGAGCACCTCACGCTCCCGCTCGGTGAGGTGCCGCAGCTCCGGGAAGTGCACAGGGTCGCCGCTGCGGTCGACGTACTCCTCGATCAGCCGCCGGGTCACGGTGGGGGACAGCAGGGCGTCGCCCGCGGCGACCACTCGCACCGCCTCCAGCAGGCCGGTCGGCTCTATGTCCTTGACCAGGAACCCGACGGCTCCCGCACGCAGCCCCCTGAAGATGTACTCGTCGTTCTCGAACGTGGTGAGGATGACGACACGGACATGGTCGAGGCGCGGGTCTCTCGCGATCCTGCGGGTGGCCTCGATGCCGTCGACTCCCGGCATGCGGACGTCCATGAGGACGACGTGCGGCCGGAGCGCCACGGTCATCCCGACCGCCTGGTCGCCCCGGCTCGCCTCACCCACCACCTCGATGTCGTCTTCGGAGTCGAGCAGCGTACGCAGTCCCATGCGCACGAGCGGCTGGTCGTCGGCCAGCAGGACGCGGATCATGGCTCGGGCCGTCGCAGCGGCAACCACGCCTCCACCACGAAGCCGCGCCCGTCCGCGGGCGCGGCCGTGATCGTGCCGGACATCGCTCTCACCCTCTCCGTCATCCCCGCTATTCCGTTGCCGGCCCGGACATCGTCCCCCGAGGCGCCCCGCCCGTCATCCCGCACGCGAACCAGTACGTCGGCCTCGTTCACGTGGACGACGACACTCGCGTGTGCCGCACCGGAGTGCCTGATCACGTTGGTCAGCGACTCCTGAACAACGCGGTAGGCGGCCAGGCCGACGTCCGCGGGCACGCGGCTCGCCTGGCCCCGTACGTCGAGGTCGACCGTGATGCCGCCCGCGGCCGCCATGCCCGCCAGCCGCTCGATGTCCTCGATGCCGGACGGAGGGAAGATCTCGCCGGCTTCGTCGACACGGCGGAGCACGTCGAGGATCGAGCGGAGTTCGACCAGCACGTCCTTGGTCACTCGCTTGATCGTCGTCACCGCGGCGTGGGCCTTGTCGGGATCCCTGCGCAGGAGATGCTCGGCGACGCCCGCCTGGATGCTGATCACCGAGATGTTGTGCGCCAGCACGTCGTGCAGTTCGCGCGCGATGCGCAGGCGCTCCTGATCGGCCCGCCGTTGTGCCTCCATCTCGCGGGTGAGCTCGGCCCGTGCCGCCTGCTCCGCGATCATCCGCAGGTGTTCGGCCCTGCTGCGCGACACCTCGCCCGCCACGACGATCACCAAAATCCAGATGACCAGCCAGACGTGGCCCTCGGAGACGTCCTGCGGTCCGCGAGAGCTGTCGGCCAGCAGCACGATGACGAGGTAGACGGCGGCACCCGCGAATCCGGCGATCCTGTGCTTGGCGGTGATCGCGGTGTAGACGGCCAGGGCGGGTGCGATGGTGAAGGCGCCGGTTCCGAATCCGAGGCCGAAATAGACAAGCGACACCAGCATGGTGAGGACCATCACCAGCGGCGGATATCGGCGTCGCGCCACGAGGAACGCGGCGGCCACCACCAGCAGCAGGTGGCCGACCCAGTCGGGCGGGCCCTGCTCCGCCCGGCCTCCGGCTATGACGCTGGTGAGGACGGTGGAGACGGCGACGGCGAAGGACAAGGCACAGTCGACGACGAACGCCCTGGGCATCCGGCGCAAGCTCTCGCGACCCACTCAATCGACCGTACGACGTCGCAGGCGCGTGCGGATCATCCCGCGGGATTATCCGCCGTACGACTGCCGGACATCGCGGGGGTGCGAAATCCTTCCCCGGGTCGTACGCGCCGGGCGCCCACGGCGCGATGACGGGCATCCGGGCCTGCGGCAGCCTCGTCACCAGGAGGCTTCCCCGCGCAAACCGCGCAAGCCGCGCAAACCGCGCAAACCGCGCAAGCTGTGCCGACTGTGTGACGGCGCCGACTAGGTGACCGTGCCGGAGGGATGATGGATGTGGCGACGATCGCCCGCCTGCAGTTCGCGACCACCGCGTCGATCCACTTCCTTTTCGTCGCGCTGTCGCTCGGCCTCGTCGTTTTCGTGATCGCCATGGAGACCGCGTACGTCGTCACGGGCAACGCGTCGTTCGAGCGTTTGGCGAAGTTCTGGGGCCGGCTGTACGTCGTCAACTACGGAGTGGGCGTCATCGGCGGCATCGTCGTCGAACTTCAATTCGCGCTGAACTGGGGCACCCTGACGAAGGGTTTCGGCGACGCGTTCGGCGGCGCTCTGGCATTGGAGACCCTGACCGCCTTCTTCGTGGAGTCGACGCTTCTCGGCGCCTGGGTTTTCGGCTGGGGCGTGCTCGGCAGGAAAACCCACCTGGTCCTCATCTGGCTGGTGGGGATCTCCGCCTACGCGTCGGCGCTGTGGATTCTCGTCGCCAACGCGTTTCTTCAGCACCCGGTCGGGACGCGGGACGCGGACGGCCGCCCGCTCGCCGGGTTCGGAGAGCTGCTGGGCAACCCCGCCTTGGGGGACGCCTTCCTGCACGTGGTGTTCGCCTCGCTGATCGTCGGCTCGATGTTCGTGGCAGGCGTGAGCGCCTGGCACTTGCTCAGGCGCACCGGCGAGGCGGCGTTCTTCCGGCGTTCGCTGCGGATGGCCGTCGCGGTCCTGCCCGTCGGGACGCTCGCCACCGTTCATTGGGGGATGCTGCAACTCGTCGTCATCGAGGACATCCAGCCGATGAAGCTCGCGGTGCTGGAGGCGATCCGTCCCGGTGACCACGCGCCGCCGGAATGGATCGGCGTCGCCTACCAGGTCATGCTGCGGACCGGATTCGGGCTGGTGCTCCTGTCCGTGGCTCTGGCGGTGTTGCTTTTCCGCGACTGGATCATCCGGCTTCGCGTGCCTCTACGCGTCCTGGTCGCGGCGATCCCGGTTCCGTTCGGGCTGGTCGTGGCCGGTTGGCTGGTGCGCGAGGTGGGCCGCCAGCCCTGGACCGTCTACGGCCTGCTCACCACCGAGCAGGCGGTGACGCCCATGTCGGCGAACGTCGTTCTCACGACCTTCCTGGTGACGGCCGGAGTGATGCTGGTGCTCGCGGTCACCGGCTGCCTGCTGATCGCCCGCTTCGCCCGGCGGGGACCGGAGGACGGCGCGTTCGGCACGCCCCTCGGCCAGGCCGAACCGGCCGGGCCGGTCGGCACCGCCGTGATCTGACATCGTCGAGCATCCGGGAGCACATGTGAACACGTTCTGGTTCTGCCTGCTCGGTGCGCTGTTCGGCGTCTACCTGATGCTGGACGGCACGGTCATCGGTGCCGGCATGCTGCTGCGCGCCGGCGGATCCGGGGAGCGGGCGCGGCGCGCCACGGTCACCGCGTTCGGCCCGTTCTTCCTCGGAAACGAGGTGTGGCTGGTGGTCACGGTGGCGACGTTCCTGGCCGTACTGCCCCGTCTAGAGGGAGCGCTGTTCCGCACCCACTACCCCCTCATCGCGGCCGTGCTGGTGATCTGGATGATCAGGGACGCCGCCGTCTGGTTCCGGAGCCGGCTGGAGAGGCCGGGCTGGCGGCGGGGGTGGGACCGCGTGCTCACCGGGGCGAGCACGGCCTTCGCGGCGGCGCTCGGACTCCTTGTAGGCAACGTGGTGACCACGCCGCCGGGGTCGGAGCCGGTCCGGATGCCCTTCGGCTGGCATCCGCTGCTGTGGGCGCTGACCGTGACCGTCGTCTTTCTCGTCCACGGTGCCGCGTTTCTCGTCGTGCGCCTGCCCGCGGACCTGATCGGGGGTCCGCTGCGGGTGGTCCGCCGCCTGGCCCCTGCCGCCGCCGCGTCGTACGCCGTGTTGCTGGGCGCCGGTCTCCTCACCGGATCGCCCTCGCAGGGGACCGGGGCGGTCGCCGCCGAGGCGACGGCCGTGGTCGCCCTGGTCGCCTCGGTCAGGATCGTCGCGGCCCGGCCCCGCATCGCGCCGGCCCTGACCGCGCTCGCGGCGGCCGTCCCGGCGGTGCCCGTCGGCCTCCGCCTGGAACCGGCCGCCGCGCGTTCACTCGCCGCCGGGCCCGCTCTGGACGCGCTGGCCGCGTTCCTCGTGGTCGTGATTCCGCTCGTGACTGCGGTCCAGGCGTGGACCTGGTGGGCCTTCCTCCGCCGGATCGACGCGCGTACCCCTGTCTTCTTCTAGCCCGTCATGCCCGCTCGGCGGTGCGGAACAGGTCGCGTACGGCGGAGCCGAAGTAGGGGCCGTACATCGTGCGGTGGTCGTTGCTGTATTTGAAGCTGCTGACGGACGTCAGCGTGCCCCGGCCGGAGGCGGGGTCGAAGCCGCTGAGCCAGGGCCCGCCGCTGGCCCCCGCCGTGAGGTCGCAGCGCAGGCCCTGGTCGCGGGTCTGCCTCTGTGGGTCGCCGTGGGGGACGCCCGCGCAGTAGAGCAGCCGCTCGCCGTCGTACGGCGGATCCGCGGGGAAGCCGAATCCGTAGGTCCGGCGGCCCCGGGGCGGGTCGAAGGCGATGGGCTGCCCGCCCACCAGGTCGGTCAGGTGCTGCCCGCCGAGGTCGTCCACGGCGACCATGCCCACGTCGTAGTCGTCGTTGCCCGACCGCGACCAGGGCCCGGCGACGAACATCCGCCGTGCGGGGAAGGAGCCGTACGGCTGCCGCCCGCCGTCGTATCCGGGGACGAAGGTCCAGTTCTCCGCCCAGTCTCCTGCGCCGTCCTTGACGCAGTGCCCGGCGGTGACGACGAGGTCCCTGTTCGCGCTGCGCACGGCGCTGGCCGAGCAGGAGAAGTCCACGCCGTTCAGCGTGAGGAAGACCCTGCCGGTGGTCCTCGTCACGGAGCCGCCCGCCGCCCAGCGTGTGCCGCTCGTCGTCGCCGGGGGCATCGCCGCCGCCTGCCGGGCCCTGGCCGTCCTGCCGGTCCTGCTGGTCGTGCCCGTCCTGGCCGTTCCGGTGGAGGTACGCGCCGCCTGCTCGGAGGCGAGGACCACGCCGGCGGCCGGTAGCAGGGCGGCCCGGGCGACGGGCGGCAGCACGGACGCCGGGGGAGCGGCCGGCTTCAGCACCGAGGAGGCGGCGGGCCGGGCGGCGGCGATCTTCTGCAGACCCCCCAGCAGCCCGATCGGGACCGCGCCCGCCATCCTTTGCGGCGTCCAGTAGGTCTCGGAAACATGCCCGGCCACGTGCTCCACGACGTCTCCCACAGGGGAGATGTCCCGGCCGGGGGCGCTCAGGAGTCCGGTGACGAGGGCGGTGACGGCAAGCAAGGGGAGGCTCGGAGTCATGGCTCCCGAGTGTGTACCACCCGGCGTGTTCTTGCCGCTACTTTCCGTGAATCAGGTGAGGGCCGTCTTCTGGGCCGTGTTGTAGACCGCCTCGGCCTCCGGGCCGAAGTAGGGCCCGAACATCCAGTAGGACGCGAAGTTGTACTTGAAGCTGTTCACCGAGTTGAGCAGGCCGCTGCCGGTGCGCGTGTCGAACCGCACGAACCACGGGCCGCCGCTGGCGCCGCCGGTCATGCCGCAGCTCAGCCCCTGGTCCTGCGAGCTGAGGTAGTCGTCGAACGTGCGCCCGCCGCAGTAGACCAGCCTCGACCCGTCGTACGGCGCGCCCGCCGGGTAGCCGAACGCGTACGTCTGCTGCCCGCGCGGCTGGTTGAACGCGACGCCCTGGCCGCCGACGACGTCGGTGAGGTTCTTGCCGCCCTGCGGCGCGACGACGGCGGCCGCGATGTCGAAGTTCATGTTCTCGCCGGAGTTCCACTGCGGGGTGGTGAGCAGGGTGGTCGCCGGCCAGGTGCCGTTGGGCCGGTTGCCCTGGTCGTATCCGGGGACGAACACCCAGTTGGCGTGGAAGGCGCCGTTCAGCTTCACGCAGTGCCCCGCGGTGATGACCACGCTCTTGTTGGCGCTGGTGACGGCGGTGCCCGAGCAGGAGGCGTTGCGCCCGGCGTCCGATCCGGCCGTGACCGTGAAGAACACCCTGCCCGTCGTCTTCGCCACCGTCCCGCCCGCCGTCCAGGACGACCCGGAGGTACGCGACGAGGGCTGGGCCGCGGCGGACGTCGTGGCCGCGGTCAGGGTGGCGGAGGTCTGCGTGGCGGAGGTCTGCGTCGGGGAGATCTGCGTGGGGGAGACGGTCATGGACCGCGCCGTGGCCGCCGTCGAGCCGCCCGCGGAGCCGGTCGCGGAGCCGTCCGCGGAGCCGGCCGCGGCGAAGTGCCGGTCGCCGGTGCCGGGGGCGTCCAGCGGCTTCGCGGCCTTCATGCGCGCGACGGTCCAGAACTTCTTGACCGTGGTCTGTTCCTTCGCCGTGTCGGCCGCCTCGTGCACGGCGGGCCGTGGGGCCGCGGCCGACCGCGTGACGGTTCCTGTCCCGGTCGCCGCGGCGAGGGCGGGGACCGCGAGAACGGCGAGACGTCGTGCCCTGGGGTGCATGCTCGGCTACCTCCGTGTCGGGATGTCCTGACGCGGGAAAGTAGCGACGCCTTCAACTGGATTTCTCACGATCTGCCGATACGGTTATGGGCAGATTCGGGCATATATGTGCTTGTTTCTCCCCAGCATCTTTGGACGCGGCGCCCGCCCCCTCGGCGGCCCCTCCGCGTACGGCCGCGTGCCGTTGCGGGCCCGCGGACCGTCTCGGAGACAATGAGGGAATGAGCTCCCAATCCCTGCCGCAGCCCCGGTCTGTCGTCGTGCTGGGTTCGACCGGCTCCATCGGCACCCAGGCTCTCGACGTCGTCGCCAACGCCCCCGGACGGTTCCGCGTGACCGCGCTCGCCGCGGGCGGCGGCCGGGTCGACCTCCTGGCGAAGCAGGCGGCCGACTTCGAGGTCGAGGCGGTGGCGGTCGCCGACCCCTCGGCCGTACCGGCGCTGCGCGAGGCCCTGGCGGCGGCGGGCGCGCGGGCGCGGGTGCTGGCGGGTCCCGGAGGGGTGGCGGAGATCGCGGCGTCGCCCTGCGACATCGTGCTCAACGGCATCACCGGAGCCCTGGGGCTGACCTCCACGCTCGCCGCGCTGGAGGCGGGCCGGGTGCTCGCGCTGGCCAACAAGGAGTCGCTGATCGTGGGCGGCCCGCTGGTCAAGCGCTTGGCCGGGCCGGAGCAGATAATCCCCGTGGACTCCGAGCACTCCGCGCTCGCCCAGTGCCTGTGGGCGGCCGGTCCGGGCGGGGCCGACCCGGTGGCCGTACGGCGGCTGGTCGTGACGGCGAGCGGCGGCCCCTTCCGGGGCAGGAAGCGCTCCGAGCTGACGGACGTGACCCCTGAGATGGCGCTCAACCACCCGACCTGGAGCATGGGGCCGGTCATCACGGTGAACTCGGCGACGCTCGTGAACAAGGGCCTGGAGGTGATCGAGGCCCATCTGCTGTTCGACATCGGGTTCGACCGGATCGAGGTGGTGGTCCACCCGCAGTCGATGATCCACTCGATGGTGGAGTTCACCGACGGCTCGACGGTCGCGCAGGCGAGCCCGCCCGACATGCGGCTGCCGATCTCGCTCGCGCTGGCCTACCCCGAGCGGGTGCCCGGCGCGGCGCGTGCGGTCGACTGGACCACGGCCCACACCTGGACCTTCGAGCCGCTCGACGACGAGGCGTTCCCGTCGGTCGGGCTGGCCCGTCACGTCGGAGCCCTGGGCGGCACGGCGCCGGCGGTCTACAACGCGGCGAACGAGGTATGCGTGGAGGCGTTCCTGAAGGGCGCTCTGCCGTTCCTCGGCATCGTGGACACGGTGGAACGCGTGGTGGCCGCCCACACCCCCGGCCCGGCGGCGTCCGTCGAGGAGGTCCTCGCGGCGGACGCGTGGGCGAGAGCGCGGGCGGCCGAGCTCACGGCCTGAGCCGATCCTCGGCGCGATCCGGGTCAGGCGGGCCGCGCCGAGGCCGGTCGGGTCAGGTCGTCGAACAGGTCAGCGTCGGGGTGCCGCTGCCCGATCCGTTGGCCAGGAAGCCGAACGTGGTCGAGGCTCCGGCGCTCACGCTGCCGTTGTAGCTGACGTTCTTCACAGTGATCTCGCTGCCGGACTGGCTGAGCGTGCCGTTCCAGACCTGCGTGATCGTGGCGCCGCTCGGCTGGGTCCATCTCACCGCCCAGCTGCCGATGGACGAGGAGCCGGCCGTCACCGTGACCTCACCCTGGTATCCGCTGCCCCACGAGCTGACGACCTTGTAGGTGGCCGAGCAGGCTCCGCCGTTGCCACCGGGGGTCGGGCTCACCGTGGGGCTGACCCGCGGGCTCGGCGACGTGTCCGGCGTGGTGCCGGGCGACGGGGAGACGCGCGGGCTGGGGGACGGGCTGACGGGCGGGTTGCCCGTCTCGCCGACGCCGGTCACCTCGCCGTTGCCGCCGTCGAAGACGACGTCGGAGCAGCTGTAGAACGTCTCGTTGCTGTCCGAGCGCTGCCACACGGTGTAGATGATGTGGCGGCCGCTCTTACCCGAGGGCAGGCGGGCGTTCCAGTAGTAGTGGCCGTCCTCGGTGCCCACCGAGCCGACGCTCGGCGGGTCGGTGACGCTGTCGAACGGCGTCGACTCCAGGTCGCTCCAGGCCAGTGCGCGGGTCGGGCTCCAGGAGTCCTTCGTGATGTACGACCGGAACGTGCCCGGGTGCGCGGCCCACTTGTTGTACTTGAACTGGATGGTCGCCCCGGAGGTCAGGTGGGTGACCGGCCAGTCGTCGCGGGCGAGGTCGAAACCGCTGAAGTCGTAGACGACCGCGCCGCCGCTGCACAGCTGCCCGTCCGGGATGAAGCCGGACATCCGGCCCGCGCCGTCCGAACGCAGCACGGCGAACCAGTTGTACAGCGCGTTGGTGCCGCTCTTGGCCACCGCGGCCGCGCAGGCGGGGTTCTTCGGCTGGATGGCTCCGCTTGAGGTCGTGCCGTCCTTCCAGCACAGGTAGGTGCGGCTGCCGGGCATCATCGGAGCGCCGTGCGCGGACGCCGGGGAGGCGAGAACGACGGCGGAGACGAGGGCGGACAGCGCGGCGACGATCAGTGCGATCGTCGCTGTCGACAGTTTTCTTCGTGGTCTACCCACGGGCTACCCTTTCGCGTGGTCATGGCTGCCGCACTCGTGGTGCAGCACGGCACCGCCGACGGCGCGAGCACGTCGGCCCGGGGGGACAGCCGTTGACTTACCAACCAGGTGGTGCGAGAGCGCTCACGCGATTCGGACTCTAGGTCGGCCTCCGCCCCCTGCCCACCCGCGCGATGGCCGCCGCGCCCGTCCTCGCAGGTGGCGGCTCTTCCTTCAGCCGCGGGTCATGAAACCTTCATTCATCGTGAAAAGCTTTCGGCCCGCCCGGCGTCGCGGCACTCCTTAGACTGGGAGGGCCCCCACCGGGCGTCGCCTATCACAACAAGGTGCAGAAATGTCTGTTGATCTCGGGATTCCCGCCGTACGGACCCAGCCGATCGCCAAGCGGCGGGTGTCACGTCAGATCATGGTCGGCTCGGTCCCCGTCGGCGGGGACGCGCCGGTCTCGGTGCAGTCCATGACCACCACCCTGACCGCCGACGTCAACTCCACCCTGCAGCAGATCGCCGAGCTCACCGCCGCCGGCTGCCAGATCGTCCGCGTCGCGGTCCCCTCGCAGGACGACGCCGACGCGCTGCCGGCCATCGCGAAGAAGTCCAAGATCCCCGTCATCGCCGACATCCATTTTCAGCCCAAATACGTCTTCGCGGCGATCGACGCCGGATGCGCCGCCGTCCGGGTGAACCCCGGGAACATCAAGAAGTTCGATGACAAGGTCGGAGAGATCGCCCGCGCGGCCTCCGACGCCGGTGTGCCGATCAGGATCGGCGTCAACGCCGGCTCGCTCGACCCGCGCCTGCTGCAGAAGTACGGCAAGGCCACGCCCGAGGCCCTGGTCGAGTCGGCGCTGTGGGAGTGCTCCCTGTTCGAGGAGCACGGCTTCCGCGACATCAAGATCTCGGTCAAGCACAACGACCCGGTCGTCATGGTCCAGGCCTACCGGCTGCTCGCCCAGCGCTGCGACTACCCGCTGCACCTCGGCGTGACCGAGGCGGGGCCGGCCTTCCAGGGCACGATCAAGTCGGCCGTGGCGTTCGGCGCGCTGCTGGCCGAGGGGATCGGCGACACCATCCGGGTGTCGCTGTCGGCGCCTCCGGTCGAGGAGGTCAAGGTCGGCACGCAGATCCTCGAGTCGCTGGGCCTGCGCGAGCGCGGCCTGGAGATCGTCTCGTGCCCGTCCTGCGGCCGTGCCCAGGTGGACGTCTACACCCTCGCCGAGCAGGTGCAGGCCGGGCTGACCGGGCTCAAGGTGCCGCTGCGCGTGGCCGTGATGGGCTGCGTGGTCAACGGGCCCGGCGAGGCCAGGGAGGCCGACCTCGGCGTCGCCTCCGGCAACGGCAAGGGCCAGATCTTCGTGAAGGGCGAGGTCATCAAGACCGTCCCCGAGTCGCAGATCGTCGAGACCCTCATCGAGGAGGCCCTGCGCCTGGCCGAGGAGATGGGCGTCGACGTGGACCTCGACGACGAGGACGCCGGTCCGGAGGTCGTCGTCAGCTGACCCTGGCATTACAGTTCGCAATGCTCTGACTACACAATGGCAATGAACGGGTAGTACGGACCGTACTCGGTCGATCACATCGCGAAGCTGTCCTCTGCTGTTCGGAAGCAGAGGAGCAATGCCGGTGAAGCGGGTCGTTGGTGTGGTCGCGGGCGTGGCGGTGCTGGTCGCCGGGCTGGTCGGGCCGGAAGGTGTGGCAGCCGGGACGGACCGGCCGGGGCACTGGGGGCCGCCGAAGCGTCCGCTCGAGTGGAAGCAGTGCCCGCCGGAGAAGAAATCGTCCTCCGGCGGCCTGCTCGGCCTCGGCTCGGCCCGGCCGATCGGGTCCATCGAGCCTTTCGCATCGACCGGGCGTTTCGCATCGAGCGGGCCTTTTGCGTCGAGCGGGCCTTTTGCGTCGAGCGGGCCGGCCGAGCCTTTCGCGTCGGCCGCGCCGGCTCGCCGGGCCGGTCGGCGGGAGCCGGTGCAGGAGTGCGCGGAGCTGCGTGTCCCGCTCGACTACCGCGAGCCGTACGGCCAGCAGATCACCCTGTCGCTCAACCGCATCAGGGGCACCGTCTCACGTGACGGCAACCACCTCGGCACGCTGCTGGTCAACCCCGGCGGACCGGGCGGCGAGGGGCTCAGCCTGGCCAGGTATGTCGCGGCCAAGCTGCCCAAGGAGGTCGCGGCCCGGTTCGACATCGTCGGGTTCGCCCCGCGCGGGGTGGCGCCCAGCCAGCCCGCCATGTCGTGCGTGGACCCGGCCCGCTTCTACGCGCCGCCCCGCCCCGACAACGTCCCGAAGAACGACGCCGAGGAACGGGTGCTGGTCGGCCGGGCCAAGCAGTACGCCGAGGGGTGCGGCAACCGCTGGGCCTGGTTCCTGCCCTACCTGACCACCGAGAACTCCGCCCGCGACATGGACGCGGTGCGCGCGGCGCTCGGCGAGGAGAAGATCAGCTACCTCGGCTACTCGTACGGCACCTACCTGGGGGCGGTCTACGCCACGCTGTTCCCGCAGCGGGTGCGCCGCCTCGTGCTCGACAGTGTGGTGGACCCCGCCGGCGTCTGGTATCAGGCCAACATCGCCCAGGACCGCAGCTTCGACCGGCGGCACCGCGACTTCCTCGCCTGGGTGGCCGAGCACAACGACGTCTACAAGCTGGGCACGACCCAGGCGACGGTGTCCTTCGCGTGGTACTCCATGCGCTCCCGCCTGCGCGACAGGCCCGCGGGCGGGGTCGTGGGCCCGAGCGAACTGGACGACGTCTTCTCCAACGGCGCCTACAGCGACCGCCTCTGGCCCTACCTGGGCTCCGCCTTCTCGGCGTACGTCCGCAACGGCGACTCCTCGGTCCTGGTGAAACTGTTCCGTACGGTGGCCGAGATCGATGAGGAGGAGGAGAACTCCTACGCGGTCTACCTGGGCGTGGAGTGCCGCGACGCGGCCTGGCCCCGGTCGTGGGACCGCTGGCGGGCCGACACCCGCAAGGAGCACGCCGAGGCGCCGTTCATGGCCTGGCCCAACGCCGTCTACAACGCACCGTGCGCCTTCTGGCCGGAGAAGGGCGGCACCCCCGTCAAGGTGGGCACGTCGCACCTACCGCCCGTCCTGCTGATCCAGGCCGAGCGCGACGCCGCCACGCCGTACGCGGGGGCGCTGCGCATGCGCAGCCTGTTCCCGACCTCGCGCCTGCTCGTCTCGCACGGCGGCAACCATGGTGTGTCGCTCGCCGGGAACGCGTGCGTCGACCGGCAACTGTCGGCCTATCTGCGCGACGCGGTGCTGTCGCCGCAGCGCAGGGGCACGCGGGGTGCCGACGCGACCTGCCCGGGCGAACCGGAGCCGCGGGCCACGCTGATGAAGGTCACGGAGGGTGGGCAGGGAACGGCGTCCCACACCTCCGCCAAACGGCGGTAGCCCGGCCCGGCCGATACCTCCCAAACGCTAACCGTTCGCGTAGGCTGGGCCCGTGATGCTGCGAACATCGGCGTCGCGCGTGCTCGACGACAACGATCGTGACGAGGTGCTGGCACTCCTCGACACCGATCCGGTCGCCAATGTGTTCGTAGCGGCCCGGGTCAGGGCCGTCGGCCTCAGCCCTTCACGGCTCGGCGGTCAGATGTGGGGCTACGGCCCCCGCGGAGGGCTGGTGTCCCTGTGTTACGCGGGCGCCAACCTGGTGCCCGTGAACGCCACCCGCGAGGCCATCCACGCGTTCGCCGACCGGGCGCGCAAGCAGGGCCGCCGCTGCTCGTCCATCGTCGGCCCGGCCGGCGCCGTGGAACAGCTCTGGGAGCGGCTGGAGCCGCACTGGGGCGGTGCCCGGGCGATCCGGTGGGCCCAGCCGGTCATGGCCACGACCTCCGCGCCCGCAGTCGACCCGGACCCGCTCGTACGGAGGGTCCGTCCCGAGGAGTTCGGCATCCTGCTGCCCGCCTGCGTGGCGATGTTCACCGAAGAGGTGGGCGTCTCCCCGGACAACGGCGACGGTGGAGCGCTCTACCGGTCGCGGGTCGCCGAGCTCATCCGTATCGGCCGGTCGTACGCGCGGATCGACGACGGCCAGGTGGTCTTCAAGGCCGAGATCGGCGCGGTCACACCGCAGGCGTGCCAGATCCAGGGCGTGTGGGTCCACCCCGATCTACGCGGACGCGGTCACGCCGCGGCGGGCATGGCCGCCGTGGTCGAGCAGGCGCTGAAATATTTCGCCCCGGTCGTCACCCTCTATGTGAACGACTTCAACCTCCCGGCCAGGGCCGTCTACCGCAAGGTGGGCTTCCAGGAGGTCGACACGTTCATGTCCGTGCTGTTCTAGCCGGTCCTGGGACCCCGGTCGTCGCGAAGCCCGCTCCGCCGGGCTTTCGCTGTGGTCCTCGCTCCCTTTCGCTCCGCTTCCCGAACCCGGTGAACGTCGGCGGGCGGCGCACTAACCAGTGCCGAGGCCGGCCTGACAACCGGTGCCGAGGCCGGCCTGCACGGGTCGCACCAGCCGGGTCAGCAGGTGGTCCAGCTCGGCCGCCGGGTCGCCGGTCAGCCCGGCATGCACCGGCCCGGTCTGCACGACCGTGCTGCGCGGTGCGGTGAGCCAGCGGAACCGGGCGCCCAGCGGCTCCCCGCACAGGGGGCCCGCCTCCTCGCCGCACGCCCGCTCGTAGGCGGCCAGGGCCAGCCGTACGCCGGGCAGGTCCACCGGCACGCCCAGCGCCAGCAACCGGGTCTCGTCCAGCTCCACCCGTGCGCACAGGTAGCCGCGCGGCTGGCAGTAGAGGATGACCCCGGCGTTGACCAGTTCGCCCCGCTCCACGCTGGGCACCACGCGGATCACCGCGTACTCGTAGACGTCGCTCATCGGCCGCCCTCTCGCGCCGCACGCCAGAAGCCGCCGATCGTCGCGCTCGGCCCGCCCCGGCGCGGAGCGGGAGCGGCGGGGTCGGGGAGCCAGTCGCGGGGGCCGGCGGCCCGGGCGAGCAGATGCTCGACATAGGCCTGCCGTACGGCGTCGGCGTCCGGGAAGCCCGGCTCGTCCTCCAGCCACTCGTCCGGGACCAGCGCGGTCACCTCGTCGAGCAGCGGCCGGGTGACGAGCCCGGCCAAGTCGGCGTCGGCCTGCTCCAGTTTCGTCGCGAACGGCGCGAGCACGTGGTCGCGGCCGTCGAACCGGCGGCGCGGGTCGGCCGTCGGCCAGTTGTGGTGGAACCACAGGGCGGCGCCGTGGTCGATCAGCCACACCCCGCCGTGCCAGACGAGCAGGTTCGGGTTGCGCCAGCTCCGGTCAACATTGTGGACGAACGCGTCGAACCACAGCACCCGGGAGGCGAACTCGGCGTCGGGCTCCCAGGCGAGCGGGTCGAAACCAAGCGCACCGGGCAGGAAGTCGATCGCGAGGTTGTGCCCGGCGCTCGCCGTGAGCAGGTCCTGGATCTCCTCGTCGGGTTCGCGGACGCCGAGTTGCGGATCGAGGTCGATGACCTTGAGCTCCGGCGTGGCGAAGCCGAGCCGCCTGGCGAGTTCGGCGCAGACGATCTCGGCCACGAGCACCCGCCTGCCCTGTCCCGCACCGCGGAACTTCACGACGTACGTGCCGAGGTCGTCGGCTTCGACGACTCCGGGCAGCGACCCGCCCTCGCGCAGGGGCGCGACATACCGGGTCGCCGTGATCTGTTCGAGCACGGAAGGAAGGTTACCGGCAGGGCCGGCGGGCGCTCCCCTCCTCGCGCCCGCCGGCCACCTGGGCGGCTCCGCTCGGCCGGCTCAGTTGGCCTTGCTCGGCAGCCACCACATCCGTCCCTCGGCGACGTCGTGGTAGACGTCGAGCAGGTCCATGCCGGTGATCTTGCTGCGCGACTCGGCGGCGGCCCAGGCGTACACGCCTCGCGCGATCGAGCCGCTCTCCTGCTGGACCCGCATCGCATAGACGAGGGCCCTGATCTCGTGCACCTTGTGGTTCTCCGGCTCGGCCTGCGCCGCGAGCTCGGCGAGCTGGCAGGCCAGGCGCAGATCACCGTCGGCCGCCGCGGCGACGGCCCGGCCCGCGACCGACGCCGCCCCCGCCGACAGCTCGGCGACCGCCCGGGCGAACACTGCGTCCGGTGCGGGCTTGAGATTGGCGGGGTTGCCGTCATGCCAGCCGCCGTGCAGCCGCCAGATGTTGCGCACGATGAACTCGGGCTCGTCGTGGCGCTCACGCAGGTAGGGCCGCCCGGCCAGCGCGGGCGGTGGCTTGACCGAGTGCAGGATCTCGTCCAGGCGTGCTCCGGCGTTCATCAGATCGAGCGTCTGCTCGACCAGGCTGTCGAGATAGTCGGCCGTGTCGGTGAGCGCCCGGCGCACCCGGGCCGGGCCGCGGATCGGCAGCCCCCGCCCGGGGAGCAGCAGGTCGGCGTCGAGCGCGGCCATGGCCCGCAGCGCCACCGCCCAGTCGTCCGGATAGCGCTGGATCCGCTGCGGGTGGCCCGCCCCCGGGACCGACCACGCGAACAGGTCGCCGGTCATCAGCACGCCCCGCTCGGGCAGGAACGCCCAGGTGGCGTCGTCGGTGTCGCCGCAGGCATGGGTGAGCTGGAACGTGACGTCTCCCAGCGACAGGGACAGCCGGTCGCGGTAGGTCAGGTCGGGAAACCGCTGCGGCGGCGGCCAGACCAGCCGGGGGAAGCCGCGCTCGCGCAGGTCGACGACCGCGTTGTATCCGGCGGTCCTGCCCTGCTGGGCGAGTCTGAGGGCCAGCCTTTCCTGCGCCACCACCAGTGGGCGGGGGCCCGGCTCGGCGTCGAACTCCTCCATCCCCGCCAGCCGGTCGGCCCGGCTGCGGGAAAAGATCGCATATTTGAGCGGTTCGGACGACCACTTCCTGATCGCACGGTACGACTGCTCGGCCTCGCGGGCGTCGCCCGTGTCGAAGAGGCCCAGCCCGTCCTCGCCACGGACCACGTACACGTTGCCGCACGCCGGCCACATCGCCACGCCGTAGGCGATCTCCTGCACTCCGTCGCGGCGCAGCTCCGCGTAGGGCACGTCCTCGGGGCGCACCGAACCACGCCAGACCTCGTCGGCGTACGAAAGGATCGGTGATTCCATGTCAAGAGCCTGATCCTCTAGGCGGACGGTGCACAGTAGGGAGATCCCTAATGTCCGTGCCGGTCTCGCACCGCGCCCCGTACGCCCCGCGTGGGCGGCGTAGGCCCGCGCCGTAGGGGCCGGCGCGCGCAGTTCACCGCCCGCAGTTCACCGCCCGCAGTTCACCCCCAGCTCACCACCGCGCGGGCCAGCGTCACGGGGGTCAGTGCCGCGTGATCTGCCACCGCGCCGGCCGCCGTCGCGCGGGCCAGCGTCACGGGGGTCACCGCAGCGCGATCCACCACCGCGCAGGCTGGCCCTATGCGGGTCAGCGCCGCGCAGTTCACCGCCGCGCAGTTCCGTCGCAGCGCACAGTTCGGCACAGCGCAGTTCATCACCGTGAAGTCAGCGTCATTCGGGTCAGTGCTGCGTGTGGCACCCGGCGTGGCTCAGCAGCCGAACGGGATGCGGGCCGCGTCTTGACACTGCTTCTCCCTCCAACAGTGTCGGGGGCGAGGAGGGGGCGTCAAAAGGGCGGTGCCTCGAGGTCGCGTTGGATGAGTGTTCCTCTTGATTCGTCCTGTGGTGTGGCGTTGTCGTGTTCCTCCGTGTCGGGGCTGTCCGCGTCGGGTGTCTGGGTCGTGTGCCTACGGGTTGGTTGTGCCGGGGTTTCTGCGGGGGTTTGTGCTGGTGGGGTGGTGGGAGGGCATGGTGGGGCCATGATCGTGTCTGGTGCTCCGGGGAGGTCGGCGGGCAGGCGTCCGGGTGGGGCGTCGGGCCAGGTGCGGGGCTGGGGGTCGGGGACGGGCTGGATGATCTTCGGGAGTGGGCTGCGGTAGGGGTGTCCGAGTGGGCTGGTCCAGATGATGAGGTGAGGGCCTGCGGTGGTGACGCGCCAGCCGCCGAGGTGCTTGGCGCGGTGGTCGTGGCGGCAGGCCAGGTGCAGGTTGGCGGCGGTGGTGGCGCCGTTGTCGGCCCAGGCCTGGATGTGGTCTTGGTCGGTGCGGGTGGCGGGCATGCGGCAGCCCGGCCAGGAGCAGACCCGGCCCCGAATCTGGACGTATCGGCGTAAGGCCGCATCCGCATGACGCCGATCAGCCCCGTTCGTCGTATTTGCCACCCCAGCGGTACCGGCCGCACCAGCCGCGTTCGCCACGTTGACCACGTCAGCCGTGTTGGCCACTCCCGTCGTGTTCGCCGCGCCCGCCGAGTCCGTCGTGTTCGCCGAGTCCGCGTTAACCGTCTCAGCCGCGCCTGCGGCGTCCGCAGTGTCAGCCGTGCCCGTGGCGTTGGCCCTGTCGGCCGTGTTGGCCGCACCAGCCGCGTTGACCGCGTTGACCGCGTCAGCCGTGTTGGCCGCTCCCGTCGTTTTGGCCGCGTCTGCGGCGTCCGTGGGGTTGGCCGTGCCAGCCGCGCCCGTGGTGCTGACCGCGCCTGCCGTGTCGGCCGTGTTGGCCGTGTTGGCCATGTCGGCCGAGTCTGCCGGGTCGGTCTGTTCGCCCAGCATGGCCGGGTCACCCGATCCCTTTGGGGCGTGCGCTGCAGCCTGGTCACAGGATCGGCCCGGGTGAGGTGCTGCTGCCGGGTGGGGTGATCCGGCTGGGTGAGGTGATCCGGTTGCGGGGGTGGTGCCGAGCTGGGCGTGGGCTTGACGGGTGAGGTCGGCGATGAGGGGTGCCCAGGCGCCGGTGGTGGCCGGTGCGGCGGCCAGCCGGTGGAGCTGGGTGAGGGTGATCTGCAGCTCGACGATGCCGCCGCGTCGCATGTCGCGGGGTGGCCGTTGGGCGGGCGGGCAGGGGCGGTGCCGGGTGATGCCGGCCAGGAGCAGGTGCCCGTCGTCGGTGCAGATGGCATAGCGCCATTGCCCATGCAGCATGCCGGTGACGATGCGGCGTGCCTGGGCGGCGTGGACCATGCCCCAGCCGGGCAGGTGGGCGGGGTGCTCATCGTGCCCGAGCAACGTGGTCAGCTCTACCCGTATCTCCGGCACCGACCACGATGTCGCGCCGGGCCCTCCACCAAGGCGGCCCTGCGACCGCTGAGGCTCCCGGCACCCGCGCCCACCCTCCGGCTCCGGCTCCGGTGCGGCGCTCTGGCCGTGCCCATGCTCCGGCTCCAGCGTGGTGACCCGGTCACGCTCGCGCTCGTGCTCCGACTCGGGCCCGGTGTTCAGCCTCCGCTGGTGCTCTGGCTCTGGTTCGGGTGCGGCGCTGTTGTCGTGCCCGCGTCCGTGCTCTGGTTCGGAGGCGGTGCTCCGGTCGTGCTCGTACGCAGGCGTGGGTTCGGTGCTCGGCCTCTGCCCGGTCTCCGGTTCTGGTGCGGTGCTCTGGTCGTGTCTACGCTCCGGCTCCGGCACGACCCTCCGCCCGTGCCCATCTTCCGGCTCGGGTCGGTTGCCCGAGCTCCGCTCGTATTCGCGCTCGCGCTTCTGCTTCGGCTCGGGTGCGGTGATCCGCTCGCGCTCGTGCTTCGGCTCGCCTGTGGGGGTACCGGCAGAGCTGGCGGGGCTGGCGGTAGTGCCTGCGGGGGCGTCAGGTTTGCCGGTGGCGGCGTCAGATGAGCCGGCGGGGTCGTCGGCCGAGCCGGTGGAGCTGGGGGTGTCGTCAGAGGTGTCGCCGGGGGTGGGATCGCCGGGTTCCACGAGAGGGTGGGCCAGGACATGGGTGACGATCTGCTCATCGGTCAGGCCTTCGAAGGTGCCATCCAGGCTCCCCAAGAACAAGTCCGCGCGGATGTGATCGATCGGGCGGCGGTCCCCGGCGCGTTTGCAGGCGCGGGCCAGCTCATCGATCCGCTCACACCCGGCCACCGCCCGCTCCACCGGCAGGTCCAGCCCGGACACGGTCGCGGTACCGTCATCATTGCGCGTGCCGGCCACCCGCCGCCTGCGGACCGCCTCGGTATAACGCTTTTCCGCCCAATCCGGATCGATCGCGAGCACCATGCGCTGAACGTGCTCGACCAGCTCGCCCACCGTCCACCCCGCCGCCCGAGGCACCAGGCGCTCGCAAACCCAGCCGGCCTGGGCGTCGGTCAACCCGCTCGTCCAGCGGATGAAAGCCACCGCCCGCGGCTCATCCAACACCCCCTCCAGCATCGCCTCACCGAGCACCGGCAGGCGGCGATGCAGATTCCACGCCAGCTCGAACGCCGAATCCGCGCGGCGGCGCGACCACACCAGCGCCGCCCGCGCCTCATCCGGGGCGAACTCCTCCGGTGTTTGCAGGCGGACCACGCTGTCGCCGGACCACGCCTCACGCAGCCCGACCTCCAGCAGCACCCGCAAAAACCACGCCCGGTCATGACAGGACTGCCGGTAGGCCGCCTTGAGCACCTCCACAGTGTCGAACCCCGACACCCGCTCCACAGCGATACCCGCCAGCACCCCCGCGAGCTCGGCCCCCGGCGGGATCACCGCCAGCCCATCAGGAATCGCCACCGGCACCCCACCACCGCCGGTACCTTCGCCCCCGGCCTCGCCCCCACCCTGGCCAGCGGAGGACACCCCGCCCACCACACGCGAAGGGTAGGCCGGGCCCACCGGGCCCACCGGGCCCACCGGGCGTGCCGGGCGTGCTGAAGGCGTCGGCTCCACCGGGCGCGCCGGGTCCGCCGGGCGCGCCGGGTCCGCCGGGTCCGCCGGGCGTGCTGAAGGCGTCGGGTGCGTTGAAGGGCCAGGGCGCGCTGCCCGTGCCGGGCGCGACGGGCAGGCTGAAGGTGCCGGATCCATCGGACGTGTCCGGTCCGCAGAGCGTGCCAGGCGAGGCGGGCGCGGCGCGCGTGCTGGACTTGTCGGGTCTGCCGGGCGTGCTGCACGTGTCGAGGGCACCGGCGGTGCCGGGCGCTGCCCGGCGGCAGCGGACGGCGGGTGCGGCGCGGACACGGCGGTGAACCCCCAGGAGCACAGACGAAGGCAAACAACGGTTTCCCGACCGCCCGGACCGGGACTTCCTTCAACAGACTCGGCTCAACACACGGCGTATGGCCAACGGCCCGCCAGCTAGGCTCACCTGTAACGGCTGCCCCAAGCCTACCTCGAACACACCATCGAATCAACCTCTGACCTGGGCAAATATGGAGCCCCAGCCCGGCGATGCGAGGCAGTCCTCGATGCAACGTCCCGTCCAGAGACGGCTCGCAGAGGCTTCCGGGCTGTCGCCAGGGGCGTACGGTCCAGGTGCGCGGTTTGGGTGAGGGGTAGGCCGGAAGGGCCGCCGGCAATGCGAGCTCTGTGGGGGGCGGGAGAGGTTGGTCCCGGCACGAAGGCACTGCGACGGCCGGACGCGTTGCGTCGGCACGAGCTCCGTGAGGGCTGGAGGGGTTGCTCCCGGTCCAGGGGGAACCGCGACGGCCGGAAGCGCTGTGCCCAGGCTGAGCCCCGCGGAGATTCCGAGCTGCGAGGAACTCGCGTGGCTGGAGCGGCGTGGGCTTCGCGATGATCGGAGGTTCATTCCGGCGCGGGCTCGGTGAAGACTGGAGGTTATTCCGGCGTGGTGACCGGACGGCCCAAGGCCCGCGAACACCCGCAGGTGTCTTCCGGCGCGGTGACCCGCCCAGGACCCGCGAGCACCCCGCGGGTGTCTTCCGGCGTGGTGACCGGATGACCCAAGGCCCGCGAACGCCCCGCAGGTGTCTTTCGGGGCGGTGAGTGACCGGCTCAAGGCCCGCGAGCACCCTTTCCGGCGCGGTGTCGACGTCGCGATATCCGCGGTCAGTGCGGGGCTGGATACGCGGGCGCGTCAGTAGCTATGCGGGGTTAGGTCACAGCTCGCCGCGTTCGACGGCCAGGGCGAGTTCGACGCGTGACCGCAGGCCGGTCTTGGCGTAGACGCGGGTGAGATAGACCTCCACGGTCTTGCGGCTGTAGTGCAGCTCCTCCGCGATCTGGGGGTTGCTCAGCCCGTCGGCGACCAGTTCGATGACGCGGCGCTCGCCGGGCGTGAGGCGGCCCGCCGGTTCGGGGACCATCCCGACCTCCCGCAGGCGGCGTTCGGACAGCGCCTCCCAGGGCGCCGCGCCGAGACGGGTGAAGATCGCGTGCGCGCGGGAGAGTTGTGCCGTGTCGCCGAGCACGCCGAGGACCAGCCGGGCCCGTGCCTCCTCGAACGGCAGGCCGTCGGCGCGTGCCTGTTCCAGTGCCGCGCCGGCCCGCGCGCGATCCTGGAACGTCCAGCCCACCGCCAGGTCGGCGGCGAGCCGGGCCCGGGGGGTGCCGTTCGCCGACCGCTCGTCCAGGCAGGAGGCCGCTGCCCGGCGGGCCGCGTCGTCGCCCGCCGCTCCCGCCACCAGCACCTTGAACGCCAGGGCCCGGTGCACCACCTCGGGCACCTCGTACGCGATGGCGTGGTCGAGCTCGCGCCGCGAGGCGGCGATGTCACCCCGCCCGAGCGCCAGGCGCGCGCGGAACACGCAGCGCATGCCCTGGTGCAGCGCCGCGCCGGGCGGCGGCTCGGCGAGCACCCGGGCGGCATCCTCGAACCTGCCCTGGTCGAGCAGGATGTCGAGCTCTATGTTGCGCAGCAGGGCGAGGTTCTCCAGCAGGCCCGCCTCGGCCAGTGCCCGGCTGGCGACCGCGATCTCCTCCAGCGCCTGGGCCCATTCGCCGCCCATCCGCCGGATGACGGCCATGGTCCGCACGTGCTGTCCGGCGATGTCGTGCCAGCCGAGGCCGCGGTGGATCTGCTCGGCCTGGTTGAGCACCTCGACGGCGCGGGAGCGCATCCCGGCGATCGCCAGCACGTGCGCCGCCGACTCCAGCGACGCGAGCCGGGCGCCCGGCGGCAGGGCGGCGGCGAAGGTGAGCAGGTCGTCGACGGCCCGTTGCGTCTCGGCCCAGTCGCCCTGTAGGAGCGCGTGGATGGCCAGGTAGCCGACCGTGATCGCGCGGTCCTGCGGAGGGCAGTCCGACAGGCCCTCCCAGGCGCGCCTGGCGGCCTCCCGGCTGGGGCGGCCCATCTCCGCGCTGACCAGCGCCTGCTGGGCGAGCAGCGCGGAGGCGTCGTCGGCCTTGGGGATCTGACGGCGGGCCACGTCGAGGGCCACCTCATACCACCCCATCACGTGGGCCGCGCCGACCGCGGTGTAGGCGGCACGGGTGCGGCGGCGCCCGGCGGGCAGGGCGGCGATCGCGCGCTGGGCCGAGTTCAGCGCCAGCGCGGGCCGCGAGCCCTTCCAGTAGGCGAGTGCCTGCCTGGCCAGCAGCTCGCCGGGCTCCGGGGACAGCTCGGCGGCCTTGCCGTACCAGTGCGCGGCCGACAGCGGCGCGGTCCAGCGGGTCAGCTCGGCGGCGCGCAGCACCGCGGGCAGGGCCTCGCCGGGCGGCCCGGCCTCGGCCATGTGGGTGGCCCACTCCAGGACCCGCCTGGTGCCGGTCAGCCCTTCCCGTTCGAGCATGTCGGCGATGCGGCGGTGCACCTCCCTGCGGCCGGAGACGCCGAGATCGTCGTAGAGCGCCTCGGCCACCAGCGGGTGCGCCAGCGCGTAGCCGTCGCCGTTCCTGCTGACGACGCCGTCCCTGACCAGCGCGTCGAAGGCGCGCTCGGCCTGATCCGGGGTGAGCCCGGCGAGCTGGGCGAGCGCCGGGAGATCGGCGGCCTCCCTTGTCCGCGACAGGGCGGCCAGCACGCGGGCGAGGTCGCGTCCGCCCCTGTCGCGCTGGAACAGCCGGCTGAGGATCGCGCCGCGCCGTGCCCCGGGATCCTCCGAGCGTACGGCCCCGCCCTGAACCAGGGCGAGCACGGCCTCCTGCGCGAACCACGGGTTTCCCCGGCTCGCGACGTGGATCCGCCGCAGGACGGTCTCGCTGGGCGTACGGCCGAGCAGCGTGGTGACGAGGTCGGCGACCTCGCTCATCGTCAGCGGCTGGAGCCGGATCGACAGGTCCACGTCGAGCGCGGGAGGGTGGCGGGCGGTGCCGAGGATCGCGATGGCGTCGTGGCGGAGTGGCAGGGCCCGCAGCACGCTCAAGGTGTCGGCGTCGGCCAGGTGGAGGTCGTCGATCGCGATGAGGGTGGGGCCGGGCAGCGACTCAAGCAGCCGGGCGGCCATCGCGCCGGGCGCGGCGGCGGGATGGCCGAGCGCGGCCTGGTCGACCGCGTCGAGCAGGCCGGACAGGGCCTCGCCCGCCTCGCCCTCCACCGCCGCGAAGGCCTCGACGAGCGGGGCGTAGGCGCGCCCGCCGTCCAGTTCGCGGGCCTGACCGCGCAGCACGCGGAAGCCCTTCAGCCGCGCCGCGGCCTCACCCAGCAGGTGGGTCTTGCCGATGCCGGGCTCGCCGAGGACGAGGACGGTCCGGGGCGTGTTCGACAGGGCCGAGACCACCTGGCCGAGCGCGCCCGCGCGGCCCTCCCCGTCGGCCGGTACGTCCAAGGCTGGCCGTCACTCCCCTCGCATCCGTCCCGCTGGTGCCACCTAAGGACGCGGCGGAAAGGTTGAACGTTCAGACGAAATGTGACGCTCTCCACGCGTGATCGCAAGGGAATTCGTATATCAAGATTCGAACACTGCCACGGCGGCGGCGGTCAGCGTCTCCTCGACCACGTCGGCGGGCAGGTCCATGGTCTTCACCACACCGGACTGCACCGCGCCGAGGGCGGCCCAGGCGCGCACACGGGTGCCGGGGGAGGGATCGGGCCCGGCCAGGCGCAGGAACAGCTCCCGGCTGAACTCCCGGATCGCCTCGCCAGGCGATCCGGGAGGGGCGCTGTCGGCGCCGCCGATGTCGTCGGTGAGCAGCCGGATCACCGCCCGGTGGCGTACGGCGAACGCGGTGAACGCACGCAGGAACTCCCGATGGCCGGCGAACTCGCCGCCGAGCAGCGCGAGCAGGTCGTCGGCGGCCGGGGCGATGATCTCGGCCGCGAGCCGGTCCTTGGGGTGGAAGTGGTAGGCGACCGCCGTCTTGGTCAGGCCGACCGCCGCCGCGATGTCGGCGAGCGACACGGCGGCGTATCCCCGTTCGGCGAACAGGTCGCGGGCCGCGGCCAGGATGCGGGAGCGGGTCGCGTTGCCCTGATCGAGTGTGGTCATCGTCTCATTTTCCGGCGCGCCGCTCGCCCGCCGATCAGTTCCTTTTACTCTCGTTTTGTACGGCCGTACAGGACGGCCGGGAGGACATGCTACCCGGGACGGACGGCGATGAGCGGACTTCTGGGGCGGCTCGGCGGATGGTGCGCCCGCCACGGCTGGATCGTGCTGACGCTGTGGGTGCTGGCGGCGGGCCTGCTGACGGCGGGCACCCTGGTGTGGGGCCGGCCGGTGAACAACAACGTGTCGATCCCCGGCACCGACGCGCAGCGGGCGCACGAGCTCATGCGCGAGGGCTTCGGACCGGGATTCGATCCGGGCGGGACGGTGCAGCTCGTCCTCTACACCGCGGACGGCACGCTGATCGACAAGCCGCGCAGACAGGCCGTCGAGCGGGCCATGGACGCCCTGCGGCGCACGCCGCACGTCGCACAGGTGGAGACGCCGTACCGGATCGGCGGCATGTCGTCGAGCCTGCGGATCGGGATGATCACCGTACGGCTGACGGGGCAGGACACCACCAAGCTCGCCCAGACATCCGAGCGACTCGTCGCCGCCGCCGCGCCGGCCGTACGCGCGGGCATCGAGGTCGTGCCCTCCGACAGCTCCACCCCCGCCGACAAGCAGATCAAGACCGGCGCGAGCGAGATCGCCGGCGTCGTCTTCGCGTCGCTGGTGCTGCTGTTCGCCTTCGGGACACTGGTCGCGGCGCTCGTGCCGATCTTCACCGCGCTGATCAGCATCGGCGTCGGGCTCGGCCTCATCGCGCTGCTCGGTCACGTCGTGGACGTGCCGTCGACCGCGTCGATCCTGGCGACGATGATCGGCCTCGGCGTCGGCATCGACTACGCGTTGTTCCTGCTGTCGCGACACCGGACGCTGCTGGCCGAGGGCGTGCCGGTGCAGGAGGCGGTCCGGCGTACGGCGGCCTCGTCGGGCGGGGCCGTGTTGTTCGCCGGCGGCACGGTCGTGATCGCCCTCAGCGCGCTGATGTTCGCCGGGTTCCCGCTGCTGCGCACACTCGGCTGGATCACCGGCGTCTCGGTCGTGTGCGCCGTGCTCACCTCGATCACCCTGGTGCCGGCGCTGCTCGGCCTCCTCGGGCACCGGATCGACGCGCTGCGGCTGCCGCTGGTCGGGCGCGCCGCCCGCCGCGACGGCCCGGCCACGGGCTGGGCCAGGCTGGGCGCCTGGGTGGCGCGCCGCCCCTGGCGGGTGCTGGCCGTCACCGTGGTCGTGCTGGCGGCGCTCACCGCCCCGGCCGTCACGATCAAGCTCGGCCCCCTCGACAACGGGTATGGCGACAAGGGCACCCCGGCCCGGCGGGCGTACGAGCTGATCGAGGCGGGCTTCGGCCCGGGGGCCAACGGCGGGCTCGTCGTCGTGGCCGAACTGGACAAGGAGATCGCCGACTCGACCCCGCCCGACCCGGTCGTGCAGGTGCTGCGGCAGCGGGTGGAGCACACCGACGGCGTCGCCTTCGTCGCCCCGCCGAAGGTCAACGAGAACGGCCGCTCGGTGCTCATCCAGGCCGTCCCCGACTATGCCCCGAGCGACCCGCGGGCACTCGACGTGGTGAAGCGGGTGCGGGCCATCGAGGTGCCGGGGGCGCACGTCCACGTGGGCGGCCAGGTGGCCGGGCTGGCGGACGCGGGCGACCGCATCATGGGCAGGACGCCGCTGGTCGTCGGCATCGTCGTGCTGCTCAGCGCCCTGCTCCTGCTGCTGGCCTTCCGCGCGCCTCTGGTCGCGATCAAGGCGGCGGTGATGAACCTCGTCTCGCTGGGCGCCGCCTTCGGCGCGCTCGCCGTGGTGTTCTCCCAGGGCCTGGGCAGCCGCCTGGTCGGCATGGACCCCCCGCCCTCGGCCGAGGGGTCCTATCTCGCCACGTTGTTCTTCTCCGTGCCCATCGACACGTACGTGCCGCTCATGCTGTTCGCCGTGCTGTTCGGGCTGTCGATGGACTATGAGGTCTTCCTGCTGACCTCCGTACGGCAGGCCTACTCGCGCAGCGGGGACAACCGGAGCGCGGTGGCCGAGGGACTGGGGTCGACCGGCCGCGTCATCACCTCGGCCGCCCTGATCATGGTGGCGGTGTTCACCGCGTTCATCGCCTACCCCGACCCCTTGGTCAAGGTGTTCGGTGTCGGGCTCGCCGTGGCCATCGCCGTCGACGCGACCCTCATCAGGGGCTTCCTCGTGCCCGCCGCGATGGTGCTGCTCGACCGGCTCAACTGGTGGATCCCGCGCTGGCTCGACCGGATCCTGCCGAACCTGTCGATCGAGGGTCACGAGGAGGACGGCGGGCCGGCCGGGACGGAGCCCGAACCGGTCGGCGCGGGCCCGCACGCCCGCGCCTGACACGGTCACCCGATCGTCGTCCGGGATCAGAAGTTCTTGCTGCGGACCGTCCAGTAGGCCCGGGACGCCAGGCCGGAGGGCCCCAGGATGTACGACCGCGCGGTGGCGTTGTCGTTGAGGGTCATGTCCAGGAACTGGACCACCGCGGTCATGCCCTCGCTCATCTGGGCGCCGGTGATGAACCCGACGTGACCGGCCTGCGACTGCTCGGCAAGCACGGCCGGCACCCGGGTCAGGTCATAGTTGGCCCGGCTGTTGTCGTAGGCGATGTCGGAGGGCCCGCCGTCCAGGAACATCACCGGGGTGTGCAGCTTGTACAGCTCCGCGCGTGAGTATCCGAACGAGCCGTCGGCGAACAGCCCGCTGTCCAGCGAGACGACGCTCTTGACCCTCTGGTCCTGGCCGGCGATCAGCGCCTCCAGCCCGCCGCAGGAGTGCCCGGCCGTGGCCACCCTGGACAGGTCGAGGCGCTGGTAGAGCGGCGAGCCGGCGCGGGCGTTCTCCTGCTCGGCCCAGCTGATGCCGTCGGTCAGCAGTGACGGGATCGGAGACCCGCTCTGCACGCCGTTCGGCGAGCCGTTGACCGACGCGGTGTCCACCACGACGAACCCGCGGGCCGCGATGAACGTCAGCGCCTGGATCACCTCGCTCCCGTCGGTGTGCGCGCAGGCCCCGTTGCCGAAGACCAGCACCGGCATGGGACGCCCCACGGCCGCGGGGTTCGACGGCCGGAACACGGTGTAGCGGTTGGTGCCGTACGCGCCCTCTCGCGTGACCGGGAAGTTGTTCTCGATGGCGGGCCGGCTCGGCGAGGGCGAGGGCGAGGGCGATGGCGAGGGCGAGGGCGAGGGCGAGGGCGAGGGCGAAGGCGTGGGAGTGGGGGAGGCGGACGGTGAGGGAGTGGGAGTCGGGGATGGAGTCAGGGATGGAGACGGCGAAGGAGACGGCGAAGGAGACGGGGAGGTGACGTCGCCGGTGCAGGTCACGCCGTTGAGGGCGAAGCCGGACGGCACCGGGTTGGAGCCGTTCCAGCTCCCGTTGAACCCGAAATCGACGCTGCCGCCGCTGGGGATGGCGCCGTTGTAGGAGACGTTGGTGACCGTGACCTGCGAGCCGGACTGGGTGACGGAGCCGTTCCACAGCTGGGTGATGGTCTGCCCGGCCGGGAACGACCAGGTCAGACTCCAGCCGTTGATCGCGTCGCCGAGGTTGCGGACGCGGACGCTCGCGCCGAAGCCGCCGGGCCACTCGCTGGTCACCGTGTAGCCGACCTCGCATCCGGTCGTGGCCGCCGACGCGACGTGGGCCGCGGTCACCGTGACGCCGGCCGCCAGCAGCACGGCGGCGGCAGCCGCCACGTTCGATCGGCGGCGGAAAGAGCTGACAAGTCGCACGGGCTCTCCCTCTCAAGACGGGTGTTAGCGTTAACATCCTCAGGACGCCGATAGCGACGGGTGGTGCGTTCCTGGAGCCGGGAGTCAATCTCGGCACGGCAGGCTATGTCAAGACACTTGATTCGGCTCTCGTTCGTCTTCGTGTCACGCATTCCCGGATTGAGCAGGCGCTTCGGGGCGCAGGTGAAAGACCGGCCGTAAGGACGGCGGTGAATATTTCACCATCCTGCTGCTCGCCGTCGTCAGGAGTTCACCGGAGGCGCGGGCCGTCCTGCGAACCGGAGAGCTTCGGCTCGGAGCTGCGTGGTTCATGGCCCCTCGGCTCGGGGCTGCGGGACGTGGGCGGCTCGGGGCTCTTCGCCGGTCCCGGGTCCTTCTCCGGAGCGGGACTCTCCTTTTCTGGAGCCGGGCTCTCCTTCGCCGGGCCCGGGTCATCCGCTGGGCCCGGGCTCTCCTTCGGAGGCGCTGAGGGCGATTCCTGCGGCTTCGGGCACCGGGGGCCGGCGACCCGCACTGCGGCCTCGCGCGGCCCACCGGGATAGGCCGGATCGGTCGTGACGCGCACCCCGAACACGGCCCTCCTCCCGCACTCGACGGGGCCGAGACCGGCGGGCACGGTGAACGAGTAGGACGTGCGGCCCGAGAGCGTACGGGTGTCGGCCGTGGCCTCGCGTCCGTCGCGCGTGAAGACGCTGGAGACGCTGACCGGGCCCCTGCCGGAGGTCCGCACCGTCACGGCCGCCGTCCTGCCGTCCCAGCCGTCGATCGCCACGCGCTCGACCGTGGGGGCCGGGCAGGGCGGCCCGGTGAGCTTCCGCGTCCGCGTACGGGTTCCAGCCTGTGCGACGGGGACCGTGGACACCTCGACCCGCCGATAGACGGTGGTGCCGCAGGCCGGAGAGGGGAAGGGCTGCTGCAGGCCGATGTGATAGGACGTCGCGCCCCGCAGCGCGACCGTCTGCGCGGGCGCGGCGGTGAGCGCGTCCCGTGACGGCCCGGAGGCGAAACGCGCGGTGAGCCGGACCCGGGCCGTGGTGCTCGTCCGTACGTCGACCGTGACGGCCTGGCCGTCGAAGGCCGCGATGCCGAGACCGGTCACCCGCGCCGGCGCGGGCGACGCGGTCGCGCCCATGTGGGAGGGGGTGGCGCTCCCGGGCACGGAGGGCGTCGGCGGTACGGCCGGTCCGGTGGACACCGACGACACCGGAGTGCCGGACAGATCGGGCGGCGTCGTCCCGGAGTTTCCGCCCGGATCCGCGCCGCCCGGAGCCGTGTCGCCCGGAGCCGTGTCGCCCGGAGCCGTGTCGCCCGGAGCATCGTCACCCGGATCCGCGCCGCCCGGAGCTGCACCGGACGAACCCGCATCACCCGGTCCCAAGCCGGACGAACCCGCGTCGCCCGGTGCTGCGTCGTCCGGCTCGGGCGCGGCCTCCGACGACTCGTCCGGCATCGTCTCGCCGGATTCGCCGGGTTCTGATTCGCCGGGCGCGGCGGACGGGGCCGTGTCGATCGAGTCCGGGGCCGGGGGAAGTGCCGCGGGCGCGCTGTACGGCGGCGGGGTGAGCACGGTGTCCTGGGCCATCGGGGTCTGCCGGTTGGCCGCGACCACCGCCACGATCGCGGCGGCCGACAGCACGGCCGCGCCGATGGCGAACCGGGGCGCCGAGCGCGCCAGCCGCTCGGACAGCACGGTCCTGGCGAGGGACGTGGACGCCTCGACCGGCTCGGCCGGGGCGGCCAGCGGAAACGTCAGCGCCAGCAGGGTCGCGAGCTCGGCCAGGTGGCGGCGGCCCCGCTGCTCCCAGTCGGATCCGTACGCGGCGGTCGCGGCGGTCTCCAGATCGGCGATGAACGCCCGTGCCGTGGGCGGCCGGTCCGCCGGGTTCTTGGCCATGCCGCGCGTGACGAGACCCCGCACCGAGCTCGGCACGTCCGCCACCGGGATGGGAGCGCCGCGGTGCAGCATACGCAGCGCCGTCAGGTCGCCGGCCCGATATGGCCGGCGCCCGGTGAGGCACTCGTAGAAGACGCAGGTGGCGGCGTAGACGTCGGCGGCCGGTCCGGCGGGCTCGCCGGACCACTGCTCGGGGGCCATGTAGGGCGGCGTGCCCGCGGGGGTCTCCGGCGAGCCGCTCGGCGTCGCGATGCCGAAGTCCGACAGCTTGCTGTTGCCGTCGGCCTGGATCAGCACGTTCTCCGGTTTGTAGTCCCGGTGGACGATGCCCGCGGCGTGCGCGGCCGACAGACCCGCGAGGGAGCCCTTCAGCACGACCAGCGCCGCCTCCGGGCTGGTCGAGCCGTGCGCGGAGAGGATCCTGCGCAGCGAGACCCCGTCGACGAGCTCCATGACGATCGCCGCGCCATCGCGCGCCTCGACGTACTCGTAGAGGCGCACGATGTTGGGGTCGTTCAGCTCCACCATGATCTGGGCCTCGTGCCGGAACCCGGCGAGGAAACGCCGATCCTGCCGCAGCTCCTCCCGCAGATACTTGATCGCGACGTAGGCGCCCGTGGTCACGTAGGTCGCCAGCACGACCCGCCCGGCGCCGCCCGCGCCGAGTTCGCGCACCTCGCGGTAGCCCGGTACCGACCAGGCGTTCATAACGCCGCCCCCTCGGATCAGGTCGTCGCCCCACCCATCGCTCGCGACGGGCCGCATCTGCCAGACACTCCCCGGCCCTGACTCAAGGTCTCACCCGAAAGGGCGGTTGTCACCGGAGCAAAAAAGTCACCTTGCGGATGTAGTCCTGGCCTGCGTGGTCACGTGACGGGCCGTGCGTACGGCGAGGTCGCGGGCGCGGTCCATGTCCACGCCCACCAGTCGGCCCCCGCGCTTGACGACCCGCCCGCCGACCAGCACCGTGTCGACGGCGGCGGTGCCGGCCGCCGTGACGATCGCGGCGACCGGGTCGTGCACGGGCGCGAGGCCAGGGGCCGCGGCGTCGAGGATCACGATGTCGGCCTGCTTGCCGGGGCGCAGCGAGCCGATCCTGTGGTCCATCCCGATCGCCGCCGCGCCTTCGATCGTCGCCATGGCGAGCACGTCCGACACGGTGAGCTCCGGCGCCGCCTGTCCGGCGCGTCCGGCGGCGAACGCCGCGCGCATCACCGAGAACATGTCGCCGGGGGCGTCGGTGACGGTGTCCACGCCGAGCCCCGTCGCGATGCCGGACGACCGCAGCCTGCCGGTCTCAGGGTGGCCGTGCCCCATCTGCGACTCCACCACCGGGGCCACCGAGGCCGTGCCGCCGCTGCCGGCGACCAGCTTCAGCGACTCGTCCGGGATGCCGTTGCAGTGCACGAACAGCACGTCCGGGCCGAGCAGGCCGGCGTCGTGCAGCCGTTCGACCGGGCCCGCGCCGGTGGCGTGCAGGCTGACGCGCAGGCCGAGGTCGCGGGCGAGCGCCCAGTCGGCCCGCGCCGCCTCCACCGAGCCGTAGACCGGGCCCCAGGCGGCCAGGGCGGGGGTGACCAGGCCGTCGTCGGACGGCAGGAGCGCCGAGCGCACCCGACGCACCTCGTCCTCCGCGCGGTCGGCGTCGCCCGTTCCCCGATGGGCGTACCCGAAGACCGCCCGTACGCCGGACTCGCGCAGCGCCTCCACGGCGGCGTCGGTGTGGCCGGGGGTGAGCTGGATGTGCGACCAGTCGTACACGGTGGTGACCCCGGCGTCGAGCGCCTCGATCGCGCCCCACAGGTTGGCTGCGTACACGTCCTCCGCGCGGAACGCCGGGGTGAGGGTGCCGAGGACCAGGTCGAGGTACGCGCCGAGCGTCGCGTCGGCCGCGATGCCGCGCAGCACGCTCTGCCAGACATGGCGGTGGGTGTCCACGAAGCCGGGGAGCACGATGCCGCCCGCGGCGTCGATGATCTCGGTGCCCTCCTCCCAAGCGCCTGCCCAGCCGCCCGCGGAGTCGCCCGCCCGGTCGTCCGGCCGGTCGTCCGGCCGGTCCTCTGCCCGGTCATCGGGTCTCGGCTCGACCGACACGATGACGCCGTCCTCGATGACGACGGTCGCGTCCGGCACGACGTGTGGACGTGGTTCGGTGTCGACGACGGTGCCGTTGACGATGATCGTTTTCATACCGCAGACCTCTTTCCCAAATGCTTTTGGTAAAGCTTTTTAGAAAGCTATCAGGATGAAGGACTAAGCTCAAGGGCATGCGAGAGCGGGACCGGGTCGACGAGATGATCGAAGGGTGGCGGGCCGAACTGCCGGAGGCGGCCACCGTCCAGTTGGAGATCGTCAAGCGCGTCAGCCTGCTCAAGTCCCGCATCGAGGAGGTCACGCAGGCGGTGCTCGGCCGCCATGGCCTGACGTACGCGGAGTTCGACGTGCTCGCCACCCTCCGCAGGGCCGGCCGGCCATACCGGCTCAAGCCGAGCAGGCTCGCCTCTCACCTGATGCTCACGACCGGGGGGACGAGCAACATCCTGCAGCGGCTGGTCGCCGGGGGGCTGGTGGAGCGGGAGCCCGATCCGGCGGACGGGCGCAGCTCGTGGGTGCGGCTCACGCCGCTCGGCGTCGAGAAAGCCGAGGAGCTGGCGCTGGCCACGACCGTGGCACACCGGGAGCTGCTGGCCGACGTGCCGGAACCGGCCATGCGAGCCCTGGCCGACCAGCTCAGGGACGTCCTGCTCGCGCTGGGCGACCGCGCCCGGCCCTGAGCGTCCGCCGGTGCGGCGGCCGAGCCGTCACTAGGCGAGGGCGATCATGCGCCGGACGGTGTCCGGGTCGTCCAGCGCCTTGAGCAGGCATCGGGCCAGGTCCTCCCTGGAGATGCGCGTGCCGCCGCGCACGCTGTCGCCGACGGCGACGCGGTAGGCGCCCGTGGCCGGTCCGTTCGTGAGGCGGGGCGGCTGCACGACGGTCCAGTCGAGGTCACGGCGCTGCTCGAACAGATGCCCGCCCTGGCCCCCGCGGTGGCCCGGTTGCGCGCGACCCTGGGGGAGGGGGACCCGGCCGCGAGCCTGCGGGAGTTCGCCGTGGCGGCGATCCGCTGCTTCGGCAGGTCGCTGCCGCTCATCGCCGGCCTGCTCGCGGAGGCCTCGCTGCGGGAGGGCTTCCGGGAGATGCTCGCGGGCACCGGCGGCGGTCCGCACATACCCGTCGCGGTCCTCGGCCGTCACCTCGCCGAGGAACAGCGGCTGGGCAGGTTCCCGGCGGGGACGAAGCCCGACGCCGCGGCGGCGCTCCTGCTGGGAGCGTGCTTCCAGCGGGCGGTCGTCGTGAGCCTCGTCGGCGGCCTCACCGACCTCGGCTCGGACGAGGACGCCGCCGCCGATCTGGTGGCGGCGGTCCTGGGAAGCGCGGGCCCTCGCGATCCGGCGCCCCGAAGCCGGCTCTAAGGTGCTTGTCATGCCGCGCAACCTCATCGTGTCCGGGGGAGTGGCCCACGACTTCCCGGCCACCTCCGCCGCCCTCGTGGACGTGCTCGCCGGGATCGGCGTCGAGTCGGAGATCACCGAAGACGTCGCCGGCGCCCTGGCCGCGCCCCCGCCGACCGGCCTCATCACGGTCAACGCGTTCCGCTGGACGATGGACGGCGACGACTTCGCGGACGAGCGAGACCGCTGGCGCTTCGAGACACCCGAATCCGTGAGGCGGACGGTGCTCGACCACCTCGCGAGGGGCGGCGGGCTGCTCGCCGTGCACACCGCCTCGCTCTGCTTCGACGACTGGCCCGAGTGGGCCGAGATCATCGGCGGCGCCTGGAGGTGGGGCCGGTCGTACCATCCGCCGATCGGCCCGGCGAAGATCCGCCTCGGCTCCGGCCACCCGATCGTCGACGGCCTGAGCGGCTTCGAGGTGACCGACGAGGTCTACACCGACCTCGACGTCCTCCCCGATGTGGAGCCGCTGGCGTACTCGGAGGACCAGCCCCTGTTGTGGGCGAGGAGCATGGCGGGCGGCAGGGTCGTGTACGACGCGCTCGGCCACGACACCCGGTCGTACGCCCACCCGGTGCGCCGCACGCTGCTCCGGCGGGCGGCGCGGTGGCTCCTCGGAGACCGACTCTGACCCGCCGGCCCTGGCTGACCCGCCGGCCCTGACCCGCCCGACTTACACACCGGCCCTGAACGCCGGCCCTCCCCGCAGGCCCTTACGCTTCGGGCATGTTGCGCAGCGCCTCACGGCGGCTCAGCCCGCTGAGGCCCTGGTGCTTCACGTAGCGGAGCACCTCCTGCGGGTTGGTCTTCGCGTACTCGCGCAGCGCCCAGCCGATCGCCTTGCGGGCGAAGAAGTCGGTGTCCGACAGGCTGGGCTCGATGCAGGCGTAGAGCAGGTGGACGTCGGTGCGGTCCTTGAAGGAGTTCTGGCACAGGATGGCGGTGCGCCGCTTCCACAGGTCGGGGTCGTGCGCCCACTCCAGCACCATGCGGCGCATGCTGTCGGGATACAGCCGCAGCAGCGTGCCGATCCGGTGCACGGCGATGTCGTCCACCAGGTCCCACCACGCCCCTGTGACGATCATCTCCTCGTACATGGGGATCGTGTAGAGCGTCTGCCAGGACCGGTAGAAGCGGTGCGCGGACAGCTCGATGGCGGCGTAGCGCTCCTCGCGGTATTCCGCCTCTCGCCACAGCGCCAGCACCGCCCTGCGCCACTCGGGGGCGCTGTCGAGCCGGTGCTCGTTGAAGACCTTGCGCAGCGCGGCCCGCCGCGGCACCGCCGGGACCCCGAGGAACGGCATGTCCGACTTCATGTACGACCGCATGCCCGCGGCCCGGGCGGGGTCGGCGAGCTCGGTCAGCGCGAGCCGTACGGCCTTGAGGAGTGTCATCACGGCTGGCTCGCCCGCTCTCCGGTCGCCAGGCCGTCGAACAGCAGCTTGACGAAGTGGTCGGCAAGGGCGTCGGTGTCGAGCCTGCCGCCGGGACGGAACCAGCGCACGGTCACCCAGATCGTGTCGCGGATCATCCGATAGGTGAGCTTGGGATCGACGTCGGGACGGAACTGGCCGATGGCCTGGCCGCTCGTGATCTGCTCCACCCACAGGCGCTCGACCTCGTCCTCGGCCCGCACCAGGTAGTCGAACCGGTCTCCGGGCAGCGAACGCAGGTAGTTCCAGTCGTTCTGCATGACCGTGATGGCCGCCCGGTGGTCCTCCAGGGTGCCGAAGCCGATGCGGACCATCTCCGCGAGGATCGAGCGCGGGTCGGTGTGCGTGCCCAGCGCCGCGCGATAGCGGGCGATCAGATCCTCGAGGAAGGTGCGGAGCACCTCGTCGACGATCGTCTCCTTGGAGTCGAAGTGGTGGTAGAGGCTGCCGGACAGGATGCCCGCCTCCAGCGCGATCTCCCGCACCGTGGTGGCCTGGAAGCCCTTGCGTGCGAACAACTCGGCGGCGAGCTTGACAAGGTGGTCACGCCGTTCGGACGCCGAACCCGCCGTCCCCCGCTTCGCCCTGACCGGCGCGGCCGTGCCGCCGGAGTCCTTACGCTGGTTCACGGCTCCCATTATGACTGTCGAGCAAGAGCTTGTTCACATTCTCGCCTCGTACGACCTCCCCGCACGGGCGGGATCGGTAGGGCAGGATCGAACCCATGGCGAAAATGGGGTATCCGTTCACCTTGGGGGTGGCATCAGGAGAGCCGTTATCCGACGGCGTGATCCTGTGGACCCGCCTGGCCCCCGAGCCACTGCATCCGACACAGCCCGGCGGCATGCCCAACCGGGCGATGAGCGTACGGTGGGAGCTCGCCGAGGACGACAAGTTCAAGAGGATCGTCCAGTCGGGCACCGCGCCCGCGCAGCCGGACTGGGCGCACAGCGTGCACGTACGCGTCGCCGGGCTGCGGCCCGCGGCCGACTACTTCTACCGCTTCTCCATCGAGGGACACGTCAGTCCGGTGGGTCGCACCAGGACCGCGCCCGCTTCCGATTCGACCGCCCCCGTCCGGTTCTGCTTCGTCTCCTGCCAGCGTTACGAGCACGGCTACTTCACCGCGCTGCGCCACCTCGCCGCCGAGCGCCCCGACCTGGTGCTCCACCTCGGCGACTACATCTACGAGTACGGCAAGCCGAAGAACCCCAAGCCGGGCCGCTGGGTGCGCCCGCTGGAGTCGACGGCCGAGTGCACGACGCTCGGCGCGTACCGCAACCGCTACGCCCGCTACAAGATGGACCCGGACCTGCAGGCCGCCCATGCCGCCGCGCCGTGGGTCGCGATCCCCGACGACCACGAGGTCCGCGACAACTGGGCCGGCGCGCTGCCCGGCGACGGCGGCAGCCCCGCCGCCTTCCTCAAGCGCAGGGCCGCGGCGTTCAAGGCCTACTACGAGCACCAGCCGCTGCGCGTCCACCCGTCCGGCTCCGCGCTGCAGAACTACCGCTGGCGGCCGTACGGCCGGGTGGCCGACTTCCTGCTCGCCGACACGCGGCAGTATCGCGAGGGGCGCGACATGCTCGGCGCCGAGCAGGAGAAGTGGCTGACCGGCCGGCTGCGCGGATCGACGGCCCGGTGGAAGGTGCTCGCGCAGGCGGTCTTCTTCTCCCAGCGCAGGTTCCCGCTCGAAGCCGTCAGCGCCGACGCCTGGGACGGCTACCCGGACTCGCGCGCCCGCGTGCTCGCCGCCGCCCCCGACGGGATGGTCGTGCTGAGCGGCGACGTGCACAGCGCGTACGCGAGCGACGTGCGCGCCGACTGGGCCGATCCGGCCTCGCGCGCCCTCGGGGTCGAGTTCGTCGGGCCGTCGGTGACGAGCGCGCCGGGCATCACCGACGCAAGCGAGATCCTCTCGCTGAATCCGCACATCGCGTTCTTCGACAGCCGCCACGGCTACGTGTCCTGTGCGGCCGACATGGAGAACTTCCGCGCGGACTACCGGGCCGTGGCCTTCGTGGACCGTCCCGGCGCGCCACTGACGACCATCGCGGGCTTCGAGGTGAAGGAGAACCGGCTCCACCGCACCGACGTGTGATCCAGGGCGACAACCCAGGCCCGCCCCCTAGCAAATAGGAAACTTTCCTATTAGATTGCGGGGCATGCCTGAGCGATGCCATGTGGGCGCAGCATGAAGCGAAGCCCTGACCTGCTCCGTCTGGCCGACACGGTCCTGTTGCCCGGCTTCACCGGGACCACCGCACCCGACTGGGTGCGGCGGCGGCTCGCCGGCGGGCTCGCCGGTGTGGTGCTGTTCTCCCGGAACGTCGACACCCCGGCCCAGCTCGCCGCGCTGACCTCGGCCCTGCGCGCGGAGAACCCCGAGATCCTGATCGGCATAGACGAGGAGGCGGGGGAGGTGACGAGGCTGGAGGCCCGCACGGGCAGCTCGCGGCCGGGCAACTACGCCCTCGGCGTCGTGGACGACGTGGACCTGACCGAGCGGGTGGCCCGCGGCATCGGGCGGGACCTGCGCGCGGTGGGAGTGAACATCGACTTCGCCCCGGCCGCCGACGTCAACTCCAATCCCGACAATCCGGTCATCGGCCTGCGGTCGTTCGGCGCCGATCCGCTGCTCGTCGCGCGGCACACGGCCGCCTGGATCCGCGGCCTGCAGTCCACCGGCGTGGCGGCCTGCGCCAAGCACTTCCCCGGGCACGGCGACACGTCGGTCGACTCCCACCACGGCGTGCCGCGCGTCACGGTCTCCCGCGAGGAGCTGGCCGAGGTCGAGCTGTGGCCGTTCCGGGTGGCCATCGACGAGGGCGTGCGCTCGATCATGACCGGCCACCTGCTGGTCACGGCGTACGACGAGGAGCTGCCGGCCACGCTCAGCCCCCGCGTCCTCACCGGCCTGCTGCGCGAGGAGCTGGGTTTCGAGGGCCTCATCGTCACCGACGGAATCGAGATGGCCGCCGTGTCGGGCCGGTACGGCCTGGGCGGCGCGAGCGCGATGGCGGTCGCGGCCGGGGCCGACGCCGTCTGCGTGGGCGGGGAGAACGCCGACGAGGCGACCTACGAGCACATCCGCGCCGCCGTCGCGGACGCGGTGACCG
The DNA here is from genome assembly GCF_036186745.1 of Microbispora hainanensis. Lineage (NCBI taxonomy): Bacteria > Bacillati > Actinomycetota > Actinomycetes > Streptosporangiales > Streptosporangiaceae > Microbispora > Microbispora hainanensis. Next base: position 4,517,545 of record NZ_CP108086.1, read on the forward strand.
AGGGCAGGCTGCCGGAGGAGCGGCTCGCCGACGCCGCCGCGCGGGTGCGCGCCCTGACCGCCTGGCAGGCGCAGGCCGCCCAACCCGTGGACGACGGCCGAGACGAGGGAGGGGACGAGGGAGGGGACGACGGCAGGGACGAGGCCGGGCTGGTCGCCGCCCGCCGGGCCGTACGGGTGACCCGGCACCGCGCGGACGGCCCGCTGCCGCTGACGGCCGCCCCGCACGTGGTGGAGCTGGCGCCGGAGACCAACCTCGCGATCGACAAGGACATGCCGTGGGGCGCGGGGGAGCCGCTGGGCAAGCTGCTGCCCGGCACCACGGTCACCCGGCTGCGGCAGCCGGACGTGCACAACGGCGTCGCCGGCACGGTGCTGCGCCAGGCCGCCGACCGGCCCCTCGTGGTCGTGGTGCGGGACGCCCACCGGCACCCCTGGCAGACGGACCTGCTGGAGAGCCTGCTGGCCGCCCGGCCGGACGGCGTCGTGGTCGAGATGGGGCTGCCGGGCCGTACGGACCTGGGCGCGGTGCACATCGCCACGCACGGTGCCGCCCGGGTCTGCGGCCAGGCGGCGGCCGAGGTGCTCGCCGGCCTCGCCTGACATTGCCCATAGCATTGGTCACTGCTGACATGCGAATGGGAGCGTAATGAAGGTCGCCTACGTCACCACGGACCATCCGGCCGCCGAGCAGGACGACGAGCGGGAGACCGCCCTCACCGCCTGGCTCGGGGCCGGCATCGAGGGCTCGCCGGTGAACTGGAGGGATCCCCGCGTCGACTGGTCGGACTTCGACGCGGCGGTGGTTCGCTCGCCCTGGGACTACATCCTTTATCGGGACGAGTTCGTCGCCTGGGCCCACCGGGTGGGGTCGGTGACGCGGTTGCTCAACCCCGCGCCGGTGATCGAGTGGAACACCGACAAGACCTACCTGCGCACGCTCGGCGTGCCCACCGTGCCGACGCACTGGGCGGAGCCGGGTACGGAGCTGCCCGAATGGGACGAATACGTGGTGAAGCCCGCCGTCTCGGCGGGGGCGCGCGACACCATCCGCACCACGGACCGGAACGCCGCCGAGAGCCACGCGGCGACGCTGCTCGCCGCCGGCCGCACGGTCATGGTGCAGCCGTACGTCCCGTCCGTCGAGCAGGAGGGCGAGCTGTCGCTGCTGTACTTCGGCGGACAGTTCAGCCATGCCGTACGCCGGCACCCGATGCTCACCGGGGTGGCCGAGACCGCGGAGAACCGCGCCACGCTGCGCGACCCGGACGACGACCAGTTCGCCCTCGCGGAGCGGGTGCTGGCCGCCGTGCCGGAGACCCTGCTGTACGCCCGGGTGGACCTGGTGCGGATGCCGGACGGCGAGCCGGTGCTGATCGAGCTGGAGCTCACCGAGCCCTACCTCTTCCTGCGGCACGAGCTGGCCGCGCCCGACCTGTTCGCCGAGGCCCTCGCCGAGATGCTCAAGGGCTGAGCGCCCGCTCCGCGGCGGCGAGCGCCAGCCGTACGGCGTCGGCCGGGTCGGCGGCGGACACCGGACCGGGCACGGGAAGGCCCTCGGCGTCGAGGACCCGCCACCCACCGAGGGTGATCACGGGCGTGCCGCCCCGCTGGGCGAGCGCCAGCTCGGACAGCGTGCCCCAGGAGCCGCCGACGACCACGACCGCGTCGGCGGCCCGCACGATCAGCGCGTTGCGGGCCTCGCCCAGGCCGGTCGGCAGGGCCACGGTGAGGTCCGGGCTCGCCCCGGCGCGGTCGCGGCCGGACAGGACGCCGACCACGACGCCCCCGGCCTCCCGCGCGCCCGCCGCCGCGGCGGCCATCACCCCGCCATAGCCGCCGCACAGCACGACCACGCCGCGCCCGGCCAGCAGGCGGCCCACGGCGTGGGCCGCCTCGGCCTCCTGCGGGGTGCACTCGCCCGGCCCGCACACCGCCACCTGCCACATGGTGACCACGTTAGGCGGAGATGCCCCCGTCGACGGGGATCACGGTGCCGGTCAGGTAGGAGCCGGCCCGGGAGGCCAGGAAGATCGCCGCGCCCGCCATGTCGTCGGGCCTGCCGATGCGGCCCAGCGGGACGTTGCTCTCGATCGCGCCGCGCATCTGGGGGTCGTCGAGCGCGAAGGCCATCATCTTCGACTCGAACGGCCCGGGCGCGATCGCGTTGACCGTGATCGACTCCCGGGCGAGCTGGCGGGCCAGATGCCGGGTCAGCATGTGGACGCCCGCCTTGGCCGCCGAGTAGGCGTAGTTCTCCATGAACGGCACCCGGAGCCCGTCGATCGACCCGATGTTGATCACGCGGGCCGGGTCGCCGGGCGACGCGGCGGCGCGCAGCAGGGGCAGGAAGCGGCGGGTGAGGAAGAAGACGCCCTTGACGTTGATGTTCCAGAGCTTGTCGAAGGCGTGCTCCGGATACTCCTCCAGCGGCGCGCCCCAGCTCGCCCCCGCGTTGTTGACGAGCACGTCGAGCCGGCTCTCCCGCTCCGACACCGCCTGCACCAGCGTCTCGACGCCGTCGGAGGTGGACAGGTCCGCCTGTACGGCGTGGCAGCCCAGCTCGGCGGCCGTGGCCTCCAGCTCGTCCTTCTTCCGTGAGGAGATGTAGACGGTGGCGCCCGCGTCGAGGAACCCCCGCGTGATCATCTTCCCGATGCCCCGGGACCCGCCCGTGACGACGACCGTCTTGCCTTCCACCGAGAACAGAGTCATGCGGGCAGCATACCGACCGGTCGGTTCCGCGTCAGGCCCGGAAACCGCCGTACGTTCCGCGGAAGAACACCAGCGGGCCGCCGTCGTCGTGCCGGTCGAGCCCGGTGACCCGGGCGACGACGATCACGTGGTCGCCGGCCGGGTGTTCCGCGTCCACCGCGCAGTCGATCCAGGCGAGCGCGCCGTCCAGCACGGGCGCGCCCGCGGGGGACAGTGCCCACGACAGGCCCGCGAACTTGTCCCCGCCGGGGACGGCGAGCCGGTCGCACACCTGCCGCTGGTGGTCGGCGAGCACGTTGACGCACAGGGCGGGCGCGGCCTTCAGGCGCGGCCAGCTCGTGCTGGCCCGCGAGACGCAGAACGACACCAGCGGCGGGTCGAGGCTCACGGACGTGAAAGAGTTGACGGCCAGGCCGCACGGCTCCCCGGTTTCCGGGTCGATCGCGGTGACGGCCACGACGCCGGCGGCGTACCTGCCGAGGACGTTCCTGAAATGCTGGGGATTGACGGCCGGAATTCTCCTGGCGCCGTCACGGCCGACCTTCCGGGCCACAGGGATGCTCATCGCGCACGTGCCTCCTCGGTCGCCTCCCCATGAAGTCAAGGAGGGCCGGAGTCGATGCATTCCCTGCGCGTGATCAGCGGTGGCCGATTGACGGTGGCTGCTCGGCGGTGGCTGCTCAGCGGGGCTTTCTAACGGTGGCGCGTCCTGGCGGGCGTGGGGGACCCGCCAGGACGCGCTCCGCCCCGGCGCGAGACCTCGACCCCGGCGAGGGTTGGGGTCGAGACCTCGTTCATTCGCGCGGAGTCTGTGGGGAGCGGCCGTTCTCGACCGGACGCTCCGGCGCGCTGTCGTACCGCATGTTCGGGCATGTCACGCCGTTCCCGCACAAGGCGGTCATGTCGGTGGATACCGACAGCTCTGACATGCCGCTCCCGTCGCTCTGGTAGGTCTGGGCTCTGCAGGCCCGGCCTCTGTGGGTCCGGGTTGGGGGCTCGCGCCAGGGCGAGTTCGGCGTTCTCGCACCGACCGCCCTCACGTGTCCCTCCATTGGATGGATTTGTACCAACGTTTGGATAATGCGCGGCTGGGTGGGCTCTGGTCAAGGGGTTGTTTCCCGGTAGACCGAGATCCTCTAGATTTGTTGGAACAAAAGGGTGGATTGAGGAAAGATGGCACGATCGTCGCTCTACCAGCAGGTGGCCGCCGAAGTACGCAGGGCCATCTATGCGGGCGAACTCGCGCCGGGCGACCAGATTCCGACCGAGGCCGACCTCATGGAGGCACACGGCGTCAGCCGCAACACCGTGCGGCTGGCCCTGGGCGAGCTGGAGAACGAGGGTCTCATCCTGCGGATGCGCCGGCGTGGAACGTTCGTACGCGAGCGCCGCCCGCTCCTCATGCGCCCCCAGGACGAGTTTCTCCCGTACGACCAGGAGGGGCGGCGCTTCGACACGTTCGTGCACGCGGTCCGCTCCGAAGGACGTACGGCGGACCAGCGGATCGAGGTCTCGATCGTCGAGCCGCCCGAGGACGTGGCCACCCGCCTCGCCCTCGCCGACGGCGCGCTGGCCGTCGTGCGCCGCCGGCTGCGCTTCGTCGACGGCCAGCCGTACAACACCTTGGACTCCTACTTCCCCCTGGAGATCGTGGGGGACTCCGAGATCGCCCGGCCCGGCGACATCACGCGCGGGGCCAACCGGGTGCTGGAGGAGTTGGGTCATCTCCAGGTACGTGTGATCGACGACCTCTCGGCCCGCATGCCGACATCCGACGAGTCGTCGCGGCTCCAGCTTGAGCCCGGCACTCCGGTCGTCGTCCACACCCGGGTCGGCTACGACGCCGACGACACGCCCGTCCGCGTCGCCGTGTCCGTGCTGCCCGCAGACAAGCATCTGATCCGATACGAGCTGGAACGTCATTGACGAGGCCCGGACGCCCTCTGGCCTGAGCGGGCGTCCCCGGCCGACGGGCCCTCCTCCGGAGGGCCGCTTCCGCGATTCCCGTCCTGACCCCGGCAGGGGACCGCGCCGAACCCGCGCGCCCTAGCGGGCCCGCCGTCTCCCGGACGGACGCTGTACGGCATCCAGCCGTCACTCTCAGTGATCAAATCGCCGCCGTCGGCACGAAAGGAATCAGGCATGCCCGCGAACACCCTGGATCTTGTTATGGAACTCACGCTGCGTCGCGCCACCCCGGCCGACCTTGAGGGGGTCCTCGCCCTGCTGACGCGCACCGCCGGATGGCTGAACGGCCTCGGCGTCCGGCAGTGGCCCGCCGGGGGCTTCCCCGCCGAGCGCATCGAGCCGCTCATCGGCGCGGGCGTCATGTATCTCCTGGACGACGGCTCCCCGGAGCCGGCCGCCACGATCGCCGTGGACGGCCACGCCGACCCCGAGTTCTGGACCCCCGCCGACCGCCCCGGCGACGCGCTCTACGTCCACAAACTCGCCGTGAGCAGGACATGCTCGGGCCAGGGACTGGGGGAGGTGCTGCTCGACTGGGCAGCCCTGCGTGCCGCCGCGCACGACCGGCCCTACCTGCGGCTCGACTGCGCCAAGGACAACGCCCGCCTGCAGGCGTACTACAAGAAGGCGGGCTTCCGGCACGTCCGCACCGTCGACCTGCCGCATCGCGCCTCCGGCGCGCTGTTCGAGCGGGACGCCGGCGCCGCGATCCCGGCCGCGCCGTCCCGTCGGCGCACGCCGATGGTGCCGGCCCAGCGCTCGGGACATGCGGTGCAAGCCTGGAGAGTTCTTGACATCACCGCTCACAACGAGTTGATCGAGTGCTGAACAGGGCGGATGCCGTGAGGCCCCGCAAAGGGACCGGATACTGTTCACTTCATGACGGGATCCCTCCTTGAAGTGATCGCGCTCGACGTGCGTGACGCCGTGGCCGCCGAGGAGGGCGGAGCGGACCGCCTGGAAATCGTGTCCGGCATGGACGTGGGCGGGCTCACCCCCTCGGCGGACCTCGTCGCGGCGATCGCACGCGAGTGTGGGCTGCCGCAGATGGTCATGCTCCGCTGCAACGCCGGGTTCACCGTGTCCCCGGAGGAGCTCGACCGGCTGCGCGGCCACGTCAAGGAACTCGCCGAGGCCGGCGCGGCGGGCTTCGTCTTCGGCTTCCTTTCCGAGGACGGGTCGGTCGACAGGGAGGCGACGGACGCGCTGATCCACGCGGTCTCGCCGCTGCCCTGGACCTTCCACCGCGCCGTGGACAACGCCGCCGACGTCCGGGCCGCCTGGCGTGCCGTACGGCTGCTGCCGAACCTGGCGACCGTCCTCACGTCGGGCCTGCCCGAGGGGGTCGGCAGCGGCCTCGGCGTGTTACGCGCGCGGGCCGAGGCGGGGGACGCCTCGCTGGTGCTCGCGGGCGGCGGCCTGCGCGAGGAGCACGTGCCGGTCCTGCTCGACTACGGCATCCGCGCTTTCCATGTTGGCACCGCCGTACGGGGCTCCTGGCAGGAGCCGGTCGACCCGGGCCTCGTCAGGCGCTGGCGCGGCATCGTGGACCGGCTCTGAGCACCTGGCTCTGGCCACCCGGTTGGCCACCCGGTTCTGGTCACCTGGCTCTGGCCACTCTGCCCTGACCGTCGGGCCCTGACCGTCCGGCCCTGACCGTCGGGCCCTGACCGTCCGGCCCTGACCGTCGGGCCCTGACCGTCCGGCCCTGACCGTCCGGCGCCGAGACTCAGGCGCGGCGTCGGGCGACCAGGACGGCGTCGCGGCTGGTGACCTCGTGGCCCTCCGGGTCGACCGCCGTGCGCGGCCGGGCCTCGGCCGCCGCGATCTCCCACTCGGCCGGATCGAGCGACGCCGCGACCTCCTCGGCGGTGAACATCATCTGCGGGAAGTGCATCTTCCGGACCCTGGTCACCAGATCGGACGGGTGGTGCCCGACGATCAGCAGGGTGCCGCCCGGGGCCACCGCGGCCGCCAGCCGGGCGAACAGCGTCCGCCTGGCCTCACCCGGCAGGTGCATGTACTGCGCGGACACCAGGTCGTACGCGTCCTCGGGGAAGACATGGTCGCGCAGGTCCGCGCGCACCCACTCGGTGCGGTCGGCGACGCCCGCGTCGACGGCGTGGGCGGCGGCCCGCTCCAGCGCCGTGGCGGAGATGTCGGCTCCCGTCACCCGCCAGCCCCTCGTGGCGAGCCAGACGGCGTCGGCGCCCTCACCGCTGCCGACGTCGAGGGCCCGGCCCGGAGGAAGCTGCGCGGCCTCGGCGACGAGCTGCGGGTTGGGGTCGCCGCTCCAGATCGCCGGCCGGGAGCGGTAGCGCTCCTCCCAGGCCGCCTCCTCGAACATCGTGCGCATGTCGTCGCGGTAGGCCGCGACGGCCTCACGGGTCTCCTCGGCGACGAGGTCCGCGTTGATCGCCGCCCCTGCGGCCAGGCCCGCGGCGGCGGACGCGATCACCACGGCGCGTACGTCCGTCACGTTCCCCGCCACGTAGACCCCCGGCACGGCGGTCGCGCCGGTCGGCTCAGCGGCGATCCGGGTGCCCGCCAGGTGGCCGCCGAGCTCCACCTCGACCGGCTTGAGCCCGAGTGACTCCAGCACCTGGGACCGGGTGGTGAGCGGTGCGCCGACGACCAGCGCGTCCAGCGCGACGACCTCGCCGGAGGCCAGCCGCACCCCGGTGAGCGCGTCACCGGTCACCTCGATCCCCGTGACGGGGCCTTCGGCGACCGGGATCCGCCGCGCGGCGAGCCGCTCGGCATCCTCCTCGGACGGCGCGGGGCAGTGGTGGGCCAGGAACACCACGTCGTCGCTCCACTGCCGCCACAAAAGGGCCTGCTCGACGGAGAGCGGCCCCATGGCCAGCACGCCGATGCGCCGGTCGCGCACCTCCCACCCGTGGCAGTAGGGGCAGTGGAGCACGTCGCGGCCCCACCGCCCGGCCAGGCCCGGCACGTCGGGCAGCTCGTCCACGGCCCCGGTCGCCACCAGCAGCCGGCGGGCCCGGACGGCGCGGCCGTCGTCCAGCGTCACGAGGAAGCCGTCGCCCTCCCGCGTGGCCGTCTCGGCCCGCCCGGTGACGACCTCACCGCCGTACCCGATCACCTCCTCGCGCCCGGCCGCCCGCAGCTCGGCGGGTGGCGTGCCGTCCAGGCCGAGGTAGTTGTGCATGTGCGCGGCCGGGGCGTTGCGCGGCTCTCCCGCGTCCACCACCAGCACCGACCGCCGGGCCCGCGCCAGCGCCAGGGCTCCGCTGAGCCCCGCCGGGCCGCCGCCCACCACGACCACGTCGTACTTCTTCTCGTCCACCTCTGCCTCCCGTGTCGGCGTCTGCTGTCGACGTCGGGCCCACAGTGCGGCACAGGTGGCGAAGGCGGCAAGGAACCTTGCCGATATGGCAAATCCCGTGCGTACTGTCCAGGGTGGGCGCGGCCGGCCGGGGGCAGCAGGGGGCCATGGCCGGCCGGTCTCGGCAGAGGCCGTGGTGGGCCCGGTGTCGGCAGAGGGACCGGTCTCAGCAGAGAGCGCGGTCGGCCCGGGCCAGGGCGGCGACCAGGGTCCTGATCGTCGCCGGCTCGTCCAGCACGCCCCCCGAGGCCGCGCGCCGTTCCTGCCACGCGCGCACCCGGTCGGCGTACTTCTCGTAGCAGGCCAGGTGGAAGGCGTAGACGGTCGCGAAGCGGCTGACCAGGTGCGAGGGGTGCATGTCCCAGCCCTGGTAGAAGCCGTGCGCCAGCGAGTGCGACACCAGCGCCGAGTGCCTGCGCAGGAGGGCGTGCACGTCGGCCGCCGCGTCCGAGGCCGGGGCCGCGGCCAGCGAGCCGTCCGACAGCTCCACGCCCGTCCCCGACAGCGCCGTCTGCATGACGTGCCGCGCGTGGTCGCAGGCCGGGTGGTCGAGCCGCTGCTCGTCCGGGGGCAGCCCGAGCGCGGCCGTGTAGTCGAACACGCCGAAGTGGGCGGCCGCCAGCCGGCCGCACAGCGAGGGCACCAGGTCGGCCGAGCGTTGGAGCATGAGCACGGTCTGCGGGGCCTCCACCTGCATCTCGAAGCGCAGGGTGCCCGGGGGCAGGCGCAACCCGTGCTCCAGCGCCTCCAGGCAGCGTGCGAACTGGTGCAGGTAGTCCTCCATGAGGACCTTGGGGAACGTGACCGTGAACCCGTCGGGGAGCCTGCCGGCCCGCCGTACGACCCCGGTCAGGAACCCGTCGAGCGTGCGCACCGAGCGCACGGGGTCGCCGTCGGCGAACGACTTCACCCGCAGCCCCCACCTGCGGGGCAGCGTGCCCGCCTCGTGCATCGCGGCCACCGCCGCCGCCGCCGACTCGGCGTGCCCGTCCTCCTCCTCGGGGGAGCGCGTGCCGTAGCCGTCCTCGAAGTCGATCCGCAGGTCCTCGATCGGCTCGGCGTGCAGCTTCCTGCGCACCCGGTCGTGCACGGGCTGGGCCAGCTCGAGGTCGAGATCGAACAGCTCGGCCAGCTCGGTTGGGGTGAACAGGAGCCGGTGGAGGAGATCGGTCGCGGCGTGCCGCCACTGCTGGACGATCTCCGCCGTCACCCGGTCCGCGGGCACATACACCGTGTGCACCGGCTGCCACGCGGGCTCCCTTACGGGGAAGCGGGCGAGCTGCTCGTCATGGGTCCCGGCGAAGCCGTCGAGCAGGCCGTCGAGCAGGCCGCCTGGGCCGGTCAGCGTCGTCTCCATAGGGACGATCCTCGCAGAAGCCCTCGCCACGAAGACCTCATCACACAACGTCGCTGCGCGACCACGTTCGGTTGGCTATTCTTTTCCCCGACCGGCCGATCGAACAGGTGATCGAATCGGTGGGGGAAAAAGAAACGGCCCCCTGCCGGGGGCCGTAGAGCCCGGGGACGTAACCCCGGGCGCGGTGACTCCATGTTAGGAGATGATGGCGTTGCGCGACAACCCCGTTCCCCAGGTCCTGCGTGTCGGGGTCTACGTGGACGGGTTCAACCTCTACTACGGACTGCGCTCCCTGCGGGGACGCCGCTATCTCTGGCTCGATCTCCATGCGTTGGCGGGCCGGCTGCTGAGGTCCGGGCAGACGCTTGCGACCGTCCGCTACTTCAGCGCCCACGTGCGCGGCGAGCCGGCCGCGCTGCTGCGGCAGAAGACCTACCTCGCGGTCCTGGAGAGCCTGGGGGTCGAGGTGGTGCTGGGGCGGTTCCAGGAGCAGCGGGCCTCCTGCCGGGCCTGCGGCGTCTCCCGGCGGACCTACGAGGAGAAGCAGTCCGACGTCGCGCTGGCCACCGCGATGGTCGGCGACGTCGCCCTCGACCGGGTCGACATGGTGCTGCTGCTTTCGGCCGACTCCGACCTGTGCGCGGCCATCGAGGCGGTGCGTCAGGTGGACGCCCGGCGCGGCGGCAAGACCCGGGTCGTCACCGTCTTCCCGCCCGGCAGACGTTCGGACGGCCTTCGCCTCGCGAGCGACGCCTGGTTTCCTCTCGGCGAGGCGCTCGTCAGGCAGTCGCAACTGCCCGATCTCGTGCCCGGCCGCGACGGAGGGCGCTACCACCGGCCGGCCCACTGGTCCTGACCACGCCACCCCGTCAGGACGAGACGCCCCGTCAGGACGAGACGCCCGTTCAGGACGTGACCCCAACGAGCCGTGTCAGGAGGCGCCCGTGAGCGCTCGGCCCCGCCGGAAACGCGGCACTCGTCAGGGCGCGCCCCCGTCAGCACCCGGCACCCGCGAGAAATCGACACCCGCCAGAGCCTGGCACCCGCCAGAAACGCGGCACTCGTCAGGGCGCGCCCTCATCAGGACCCGGCACCCGCCAGGACGCGGCCTTGTCAGGCCCCGGTCCTTGTCAGGACGCGCCGCCTGGGCGGGAGAGCCGGCCGCACGCGTTCAGCATCGCGTCCCTGCCCACCAGCTTCACCCGTTCGCCCCTCCCGAGGCTGCCGGCCAGCGCCGCCTCCGCGGCCTCGATCGCCAGCCAGTCCTCGTACGTCACCGGGCTCAGCCCGCGCGCGGCGAGCAGGTCGTCCAGCCGGGCGGTCGCCGTTCCCGGCACCACCTCGGCGAGCAGCGTGCGCACGGTCTCGGCGGCGTCGGACTTGTTGGTCCCGATCACGCCCGTCGGCCCGCGCTTGAGCCAGCCCGCGACGTACTGCCGGTCGGTCACCTTGCCGGCGACGTTCGGCACCGTCATCGTCGCCGGGTCGAACGGCACCCCGGGCAGCGCCACGCTCTGGTAGCCCACCGAGCGCATCACCATGTCCGCCGGGATCGTCTCGAAGTCGCCGGTCCCGACGACCCGCCCGTTCTCCAGCCGGGTCCGCTCCAGCCGTACGCCCTCGACCCGGGACACGCCGAGGATCTCCACCGGGCGCAGCCAGAAACGCACCTCCAGGCGGCGGGGCCGGTCGGAAGGCTTGCGCTCCGACCACGACCGCAGCACGTCCACGTTGCCCCTGACCTGGCGCGACAGCGTGGTCAGGTCCGCGACCGCGACCTCGTCGGGATAGGTGAGGACGTCGGCGTTCAGCAGCTCGCCGAGCTCCCGCAGCTCCTTCAGGGTGAACTTCGCGTGCTCGGGCCCGCGCCGGCCGACCATGTGGATCCGCTTCACCTTGGAGGCGGCCAGCCGGTCGAGCACCTCTTCGGGCACGTCCGTGCCGCGCAGCTCGTCGGCCGTCTTCGCCATGATCCGCACCACGTCCACGGCGACGTTGCCGACGCCGATGACGACGACCTCCTCCGCGTCGAGGGAGAACGTGTCCGGCGGGACGTCGGGGTGGCCGCAGTACCAGTTGACGAAGTCGGTCGCCGCGACGCTGCCCGGCAGGTCCTCGCCCGGGACTCCGAGGTGCCTGTCGACCATCGCGCCCGTGCAGTAGACGACGGCGTCATAGCAGGACAGCAGGTCGTCCGCCGACAGGTCGGCGCCCAGTTCGACGCCGCCGAGGAAGCGCACCCCCGGGGTCTCCAGAACCCTGCGCAGGTAGCCGGCGATCGACTTGATCGACGTGTGGTCGGGCGCCACGCCATAGCGGACCAGCCCGTACGGTGTCGGCAGGCGTTCGAGAACGTCCACCTCGACGGGGTCCTGCGACTGTTTGACCAGCGCCTCGGCCGTGTAGATGCCGGCCGGGCCCGACCCGACGATCGCGACGCGCAGTGTCACCATGGCCTCCAGCATCTGCGGATGCTCCCTGTCTGTGATTCTTTATCACCGCCGGTTGCACTGCCAGTGGAACGCCGTGCCGCGCACACCGGATTGTCATCCGTGTTGTGATGGTTCGCGGGGTTGCGGCGACCATGCGGCCACGATCAAAGTGATGCCCGTGGGCAGTGGGGCTAAAAGACGGGGAAACCCGCGGACGAGAAGGCCGGGCGGTGGCACCCTCCCTGACATGAGGGGACTCCGCGGGGGGCGGGACGAGCCCGGGGCCTCACCGGCCACGGTGCCCGGCCCGCAGAACGGTCAAGAGGACGGCGACGCGCCGCCGTCCGGCTCCGTGCCGGACGGGCTGAGGTATGAGGCACTGGGGCGGGTCATGGCCGCCTTATCCGGTGAGGCGGAGACGCTGGAGGCGTGCCGCGACCTGACATGGTGGCGGGGCACCGACCGCTCCTGGCACATCGAGTGGCGCGACGGCCCGTACGCCGCCGAGGTGGCGGCGCAGCTCCTTGACCGGATCGGCGAGCCCGGCCAGGACGCCGTACGGGCGGCCCCCGCGGGCCCGGCGACCACGTCCACGGCGATGCTGAACGTGATGGGCGTGACCTTCGTGCTGCGCGCCATCGACCCGTTCGGCATGGAGCGGTTGCGGACCAGGCCCGGCCTGTGGCGGCTGTCGGCGGCGCTGGACGGCCCGGCAGGCTCGGTCGGCACGGGTGGACGGGGCCGTCAGCACTGGGAGGAACTGCTCGGCGGCTGACGCCGGCGGCCCTGTATCGGCTCGCCGTTCGTTTTACGTGAGGCGGTGTGGCCCCCGGAGTCGATAGCCTTGGGGGCACATCGTCTTCGTCTCGTCCCTCCGGTCGTCTCCGAGGGTCCGTGAGGAGATCCGCATCGCACCCCGAGGGGGCGCCGCGGACGAGACCTCTTACGAGCAAGGAGTAGCCGTGCTGCTGCGTATGTCGACCCTGTTCCTGCGCACCCTGCGTGAGGATCCGGCGGACGCGGAAGTGCCGAGCCACAAGCTGCTCGTCCGCGCCGGCTACATCCGCCGCGTCGCGCCCGGCATCTACTCCTGGCTGCCGCTCGGCAAGATCGTGCTGGAGAACGTCGCGCGGGTCGTGCGTGAGGAGATGGACCGGATGGGCGCGCAGGAGGTGCTGTTCCCCGCGCTGCTGCCCCGGGACTTCTACGAGCCCACGGGCCGCTGGACCGAGTACGGCGACACGCTGTTCCGGTTGAAGGACCGCAAGGGCGCCGACTACCTCCTCGGGCCCACCCACGAGGAGATGTTCACCGACATGGTGAAGGGGGAGTACTCCTCCTACAAGGACTACCCCGTCACCCTCTACCAGATCCAGACGAAGTACCGCGACGAGGCCCGGCCCCGGGCGGGCATCCTGCGCGGCCGCGAGTTCGTCATGAAGGACTCCTACTCCTTCGACCTCGACGACGACGGCCTCAAGCGGTCCTACGAGATGCACCGCGAGGCGTACATCCGCATCTTCGATCGCCTCGGCATCGACTACAAGATCTGCTTCGCGATGTCGGGCGCGATGGGCGGGTCGGCCTCCGAGGAGTTCCTCGCCCCCTGCCCGACCGGTGAGGACACCTTCGTGGCCTGCCACAACTGCGGATACGCGGCCAACGCCGAGGCGGTCGTCACGCCCGCGCCGCCCGCCGTCACCGCCGAGCAGCCCCCCATGAAGGTGCTCGACACGCCCGACACCCCGACGATCGAGTCGCTCGTCTCGTACGTCAACGAGACGTACGGCCTGGACATCACCGCAGCCGACACGCTGAAGAACCTCGTCGTCAAGGTCCGTACGCCGGGCTCCGACGAGGTCAAGACGGTGATCGTCGGCGTGCCCGGCGACCGCGAGGTCGACTTCAAGCGCCTTGAGGCGGCGCTCGCGCCCGGCGTGCCGGAGATCTTCGAGGCCGAGGACTTCGCCCGCCACCCCGGCCTGGTGCGCGGCTACATCGGCCCCCAGGTGCTCAAGGAGCTGGGGATCACCTACCTGGTCGACCCCCGCGTGGTCGAGGGCTCGGCCTGGGTGACGGGCGCCAACGAGCCGGGCAAGCACGCCGCGCACGTGGTCGTGGGCCGCGACTTCCAGCCCGACGGCACCATCGAGGCCGCCGAGGTGCGGGCGGGCGACGCCTGCCCCCGCTGCGCGCACCCGCTGTCGATCGACCGGGGCATCGAGATCGGCCACATCTTCCAGCTCGGCCGCAAGTACGCCGACGCCGCCCAGCTCGACGCGCTCGGGCCCGACGGCAAGCCCATCCGCATCACCATGGGCTCGTACGGCGTCGGCGTGTCCCGGGCGGTGGCCGTGCTCGCCGAGCAGCGCCACGACGAGCTGGGCCTGGTGTGGCCCAGGGAGGTGGCGCCCGCCGACGTGCACATCGTGGGCACCGGCAAGGAGAACCAGATCGAGGTCGCGAGCAACCTCGCCGAGACCCTTGAGGCGCGGGGGCTGCGCGTGCTCGTGGACGACCGCCCCGGCGTGTCGCCCGGCGTCAAGTTCAAGGACTCCGAGCTGCTCGGCCTGCCCACCGTGCTGATCGTCGGCCGGGGCTTGGCCAACGGCGTGGTCGAGCTGCGCGACCGGGCCACCGGGACCAAGGAGGAGATCCCGCTGGACGAGGCCGTCGAGCGGGTGCTGGCCGCCTGCCGGGCCTGATCGCCGGGCACATCTGATCACCACACGGCGCCGCCGTCCCCGTACGAAGGGGGCGGCGGCGCCGTGTCGCTGAGCGCTGTCGTGGGCCGCCGTCCGCGGTGCCGGCCCATCGAGCCGGGATGGGCCTCCTGACGAGGGCGGCGGCGCCGCGTTGCTGTGCCTGTGGGGCGCTGCTCCGTGGGCCGCGCGACCTTGCCGGCTCGCTGGGCCGGACTGTTCCGGCAGGGCTTCCCGGTGCCGGGGCGGCGGGACCGTGTCGTTGTGCGCCGTCCGTGGGTCGCGCTGCTTACTCGCCGGGGCGGATCCTGCTGAACTCCAGGGCGAGGGCCCTATTGGCCGCCTTGGGCGGACTGCTCCGGCCGGGCCTCCTGGCCGGGGGCGGCGTCCGCCCCGGCCGATTCGGAGGAAGCGGCATCCGACCCTGCCCCCTCTGACCCTGCCCCCTCTGACCCTGCCTCCTCTGACCCGGCTTCCTCCGCAGGGGCGGCGTCGACGTCGGCGCCGCCGCGGCCCATGCCCGGGAACGGGTCGCCGATCTTCGGCTGCCAGCCGTACGCGCGGGTCGCGCACTCCTGCGCGGCCAGAGCGGCGAGCCGCCGCAGCGCCGGGTCGCGGTCGGCGGCGAGCTCCAGGTAGGCGGTGGTCACCCGCTGCTCCACCAGCACGGCCAGACGCACCGCGTCGGCCGGTTCGCGCACCTCGAAAGGCAGCAGGTAGGTGGGGCCGGGCTCGGCGGGCGTGCCGCCTCGCCGGGTGATGAGCGTTCGCAGCTGGTCGCGCCGTGCCCGGTGGGCGTCGAACCCTGCGGTGGCGCGTTTGAGCAGCGCGCCGCTGGTCTTCCCGCCGATCACTCCGTAGGCGTACACGGCGGCGTGCTCGGCGGACAGGGCCCGGTCGAGCGCGTCGCCGGTGGGCGCCTTGGAGGGCTCGGCCGCGCTCTCAGTCACGCACCCTCCCCAGGGCGACGACGTGGACGGCCTCGCACGCGCCGATGCTCGCCAGGAGCTGGGAGAGCGCGGGGGAGGCCGTGGCCATCTGCGCGGGTCGCGCCGACGCCGCGCGCCGTTCGGCGTCCCTGAGCGTCTCGACGGACACGACGGACACGGCGGACACGGCGGACGGCGACGGGGCCGCGGAGGACGAGGCCGGCGGCGCGGGGCTCGCGGGGAACGTTCCGCCCCCGGCGGGCAGGAGCGCGCGCAGCGCCTGGAGATGCGCCGCGTGACGCTGACGGAACGGCTCCAGCGCGGCGGCCTGGGCGGGCCGGGCGGCGACCGCCTGCCCGTAGAGCGAGACCAGGTGTTCCTTGCCCGTGATCAGCGAGGTGAGCAGCACGGTCTGCGGATCCGGAGCGGCCGGAGCGGCAGGCTTCCGCGGGGCCGGGGAACAACCCGCCGCGGCCAGACCGGCAGCGGCGGCGGAGCCCAGCAACACGCGTCTCGTCACCCGTGGCCCGCCGCTGTGTCTCACGACACAGCATCGTACGGCGCGGCGCGCACTGGTCATCGCCCGTGACCGTGTCGATCGTGCCCGTGTCGGATCGCCGCCCGGGTGTGGCGCTGTTTCCACCTCCCGGTGTCGATAGGCTGTTGGCACATCGGGCTTGGGCACCAGGGGCTTGGGCACTACGGTCACAGGCAACGATCACAGCCACACGGTCATTTGGGAGGTCGGCATGGGCAGCGACGCTCGACGCGGCCGCCTGGTTGAGCTGCTCGGCCCGGTCGTCGCCGCCGAGGGGTTCGACCTGGAGGACGTCACGGTCACACCGGCGGGCCGCCGGCGGCTGGTGCGCGTCGTGGTGGACCGGGACGGCGGTGTGAGCCTCGACGACGTGGCCGACGTGAGCCAGTCCGTTTCCAAGCGGCTCGACGAGGTGGACGTCCTCGGCGGCAGCCCGTACGTCCTCGAGGTCACCTCTCCCGGAGTCGACAGGCCGCTCACCGAGCCGCGCCACTGGCGACGGGCGCGCGGGCGGCTGGTGAAGGCCGAGCTGCGTGACGGCACCTCCGTGGAGGGCCGGGTGACCGAGGCCGGCGAGACCGATGTGGAGCTGGACGGCGCGCGCCGCATCGCGTACGGCGAGCTGGTGCGCGGCCGCGTGCAGGTCGAGTTCAACCGGCGCGACGCCGGGCTCGACGACGAACTTGACGAAGACCTCGATGTCGACGAAGACATCGACGACGCCGACGACGAGGGCTAGGGGGAGCCTTGTGGACATTGACATGAGCGTCCTGCGCAGCCTGGAGCGGGAGAAGGACATTTCCTTCGACCTGGTCGTCAAGGCGATCGAGGACGCGTTGCTGATCGCGTACTTCCGCACGGAGGGCGCGGCGCAGAAGGCGCGGGCCGAGCTGGACCGCGACACGGGCCATGTGATCATCTGGGCCGCCGAGATGGACGAGAACGGCGAGGTCGTGCGGGAGTACGACGACACCCCGTCCAACTTCAGCAGGATCGCGGCCACCACGGCCAAGCAGGTGATCCTCCAGCAGCTGCGCGACGCCGAGGACGAGGTGAACTTCGGCGAGTTCGCCAGCCGCGAGGGCGAGCTGGTCGCGGGCGTCATCCAGCAGGGCAAGGACCCGCGGGTGGTGCTGGTCGACCTCGGCAAGATCGAGGCGATCCTGCCGCACAACGAGCAGGTGCCGGGCGAGGAGTACGCGCACGGCGAGCGCATCCGCTGCTACGTGGTGCAGGTGAAGAAGGGGCCCAAGGGGCCGTCGGTCACCCTGTCGCGCACGCACCCCAACCTCGTGAAGAAGCTCTTCGCGCTGGAGGTGCCGGAGATCGCCGACGGGACCGTGGAGATCGCGGCCATCGCCCGCGAGGCCGGCCACCGCACGAAGATCGCGGTGCGGTCGCGCAAGCCCGGCGTCAACGCCAAGGGCGCCTGCATCGGCCCGATGGGCTCGCGCGTGCGCAACGTCATGACGGAGCTGCACGGCGAGAAGATCGACATCATCGACTGGTCGGAGGACCCGGCCGAGTTCGTCGGGAATGCCCTGTCGCCCGCGCGTGTTTCCCGTGTCGAGGTGGTCGACGCCGAGAGCCGCACCGCGCGTGTGATCGTGCCCGACTACCAGTTGTCCCTGGCGATCGGCAAGGAGGGCCAGAACGCCCGCCTCGCCAACCGTCTTACGGGCTGGCGGATCGACATCCGTCCGGACACCGAGCAGGCACCTGCTGATCCCGCTGATGCGTCGGCAAGGTAAGCTGGAATATGGTTACCAGGCAGCCCCGCTGAGAACGTGTGTGGGCTGCCGGGTTCGCACGGTAAAGTCCGAGTTGCTCCGCCTGGTCGTGGTCGAGGGCGTGATCGTCCCCGACACGCGAGGACGGCTCCCGGGACGTGGTGCCTCGTTGCATCCGTCCCCGCGCTGTCTGGAGTTCGCCGAGCGTCGCCGGGCGTTCCCACGCGCGTTTCGCGTGGAGGGACCGCTCGATACGTCGCTGCTGCGGGCTCATTTGGAGGGGTTGACGCCGGGACGGTCCGGGTGAATGGTTACCGCTGGCCCTCGGTATCGGCTCCGGGAGCCAGGGCACGACGAAATTGTCATGTAGGACGCCGAGTTGATGGGCGGAGTCAGATTGCTATGAGCGCCTGATGAGCACGCGGCGATGAGTACGTTCAGGTAGCGACGGTCCGGCGGCACTGCGAGCCTCCCGGGCCGAGTTAGGGAGTGCAGTGGCGAAGGTCCGGGTATACGAGCTCGCCAAGGAGTTCGGGGTCGAGAGCAAGGTCGTGATGGCCAAGCTCACCGAAATGGGCGAGTTCGTGAGGTCGGCGTCCTCGACGATAGAGGCGCCGGTCGTCCGCAAACTGACCGAGGCGTTCAAGGGTGACGCCTCCAAGGGCGGGGGGAAGCCCGCCCGTCCGGCGCAGCCGAAGCCTGCGCCGAGGCCGGCAGAGAGCCAGGCCAACGGGGGCGCCGCGCAGGCGCCCGTTTCACAGTCCACCGGCGCGGTGGCCAAGCCGGGTCCGAAGCCCGGCCCGCGGCCCGCTCCGCGTCCGGTTCCGATGCCTCACCCGCCGGTGTCCCAGCCGGGCGCACCCGGCCCCGAGGCCGCCCGCCCGCAGGCGCCCCGTCCCGAGGGGCCGCGTCCGGCGGCCGCAGGCCCGAGGCCGGGCGCCCCAGGCGCCGGCGCGCCAAAGCCGGGTCCCCGGCCGGCGCCGGCTCCGCGTCCGGGCGGCGCACCCGCCGGTCCCGGCGCGCCCACCGGTGGCGCTCCGCGTCCCGGTGCGCCCAAGCCGGGCCCGCGTGGCCCGCGTCCGGGCAACAACCCGTTCTCCTCGACCGCCAGCGGCATGGGCCAGCGCCCCGCGCGGCCCGGCGGCCGTGACGGCGGTCGTCCCGACCGTGGGGACCGTCCCGACCGTGGTGACGGAGCCCCTCGCGAGCCGCGTCGTGACGGCGCGCGCGACGGAGCCATGCCGCGTCCGCCGGGCGCGCGTTCCGGCGCTCCGGGCGCCGGTGGTCCGCGTCCCGGGCCTGCGGGTCCGCGTCCGGGACCGGGCATGGGCGGTCCGCGCCCCGGCCCCGGAGCCGGTGGCCCGCGTCCCGGTGGTCCGCGTCCGAACCCGATGATGATGCCGCAGGGCCGTCCGGCCGCGCCGGGCGGTCGTCCCGGTGGTCCCGGTGGCGGCGGTCGTCCCGGTGGTCCGGGCGGCGGTGGCCGTCCGGGTGGCGGCGGTGGTCGTCCCGGTGGCGGCTTCGGCGGTCCGCGTCCCGGCGCCGCGGGTGCCGGTCGTCCCGGTGGTCCGGGCGGCGGTCCCGGTGGTGGCGGCGGCGGTTTCGCCGGCCGTCCCGGCGGTGGCGGCGGCCGTGGTCGCGGTGGCGGCACGGCGGGCGCGTTCGGGCGTCCGGGTGGCCGTCCGACCCGTGGCCGCAAGTCCAAGCGCCAGAGGCGCCAGGAGTTCGACAACATGCAGGCCCCGGCGATCGGCGGCGTGCAGGTTCCGCGTGGCGGCGGCCAGACGATCCGCCTCCCGCGCGGCGCGTCCCTGTCGGACTTCGCCGATCGCATCGGCGCCAACCCCGCCTCGCTCGTGCAGATCATGCTGCACCTCGGCGAGATGGTGACGGCGACCCAGTCGGTCAACGAGGAGACGCTTCAGCTTCTCGGCGCCGAGCTGGACTACGACGTCCAGGTCGTCAGCCCGGAGGAGGAGGACCGCGAGCTCCTCGAGTCCTTCAAGATCGAGTTCGGTGAGGACGAGGGCGACGAGGCCGACCTCGCGCCGCGCCCGCCGGTCGTGACCGTCATGGGTCACGTCGACCACGGTAAGACGAAGCTGCTCGACGCGATCCGCCACACCAACGTGGTGGCCCGCGAGGCCGGCGGCATCACCCAGCACATCGGCGCCTACCAGGTGGCGACGACGCACGAGGGCGAGCCGCGGAAGATCACCTTCATCGACACCCCGGGTCACGAGGCGTTCACCGCCATGCGTGCCCGTGGTGCGCAGGCCACCGACATCGCGGTGCTGGTGGTCGCGGCCGACGACGGTGTGAAGCCGCAGACCATCGAGGCGCTGAACCACGCCCAGGCGGCGAACGTCCCGGTCGTGGTGGCGGTCAACAAGATCGACAAGGAGGGCGCGGACCCGACCAAGGTGCGGGCCCAGCTCACCGAGTACGGCCTGGTGGCCGAGGAGTTCGGTGGCTCCACCCTCTTCGTCGACATCTCGGCCAAGCAGGGCATCGGCATCGAGAACCTGCTCGAGGCCATCCTGCTGACCGCGGACGCCGAGCTCGACCTGCGGGCCAACCCGGAGATGGACGCTCAGGGACTCGCGATCGAGGCGCACCTCGACAAGGGCCGCGGCCCGGTGGCGACCGTGCTCGTGCAGCGCGGCACGCTGCGGGTGGGCGACTCGATCGTCTGTGGCGAGGCCTTCGGCCGCGTCCGCGCGATGCTGGACGACAACGGCGAGACGGTCGAAGAGGCCGACCCGTCGCGTCCGGTCCTGGTCCTCGGTCTGACGGCCGTCCCGCGCGCCGGTGACAACTTCATCGTCGTCACCGACGACCGCATGGCCCGCCAGATCGCCCAGCAGCGGGCGGCCAGGCAGCGCATCGCCGACATGGCCAGGTCCGGCCGTCGCCGCACCCTCGAGGAGCTGTTCAAGGACCTCGAGAAGGGCCAGGTCGACGAGCTCAAGCTCATCATCAAGGGTGACGTCTCCGGTTCCGTCGAGGCACTGGAAGACGCGCTGCTCAAGATCGACGTCGGCGAGGAGGTGCGCCTGCGGGTGCTCCACCGCGCGGTCGGCGCCATCACCGAGCACGACGTCAACCTGGCGATGGGCGACGACAACGCCGTCATCATCGGCTTCAACGTGCGTCCCGAGGTGCGGGCGCGCGACCTGGCCGAGCGCGAGGGCGTGGACATCCGCTACTACTCGGTCATCTACCAGGCGATCGAGGAGATCGAGGCGGCCCTCAAGGGCATGCTGAAGCCGGAGTTCGAGGAGGTCAGGACCGGCACCGCCGAGATCCGCGAGGTCTTCAAGGTCCCGCGGATCGGCAACGTCGCCGGTTCGATCGTCCGCTCGGGCGTCATCACCCGCAACAGCAAGGCCCGGCTCATCCGCGACGGCGTCGTGGTGGCCGACAACCTCACCGTCTCGTCGCTGCGTCGCTTCAAGGACGACGCGACCGAGGTCCGCGAGGGCTTCGAGTGCGGTATCGGTATCGGCTACAGCGACATCCGGGTCGAGGACGTCATCGAGACGTTCGAGATGCAGGAGAAGCCGCGCGTCTGACGCGCCGTTCCGCCGCCCCCGCCACGCGCGGGGGCGGCGGCCGGACGTTCGCCGACGTGGTGACGACCCATGTTCATCGGTGCTCTTACTCTTGACATCCTGCTCGGCGACGTCCGTTCGCTGAAGCAGAAGCGCTCGGTGGTCCGGCCGCTCATCGCCGAGATCCAGCGCAAGTATCCCGCCGCCGCCGTCGCCGAGGCGGGCCACCTCGACCTGCACCGGCGCGCCGAGATCGGCGTCGCCGTGGTGTCGGCGTCCGCGGCCAACTGCGACGAGGTGCTCGACGCCTGCGAACGCCTGGTCGCCTACCACCCCGAGATCGAGTTGCTGTCCGCGCGGCGGCGGCTCTTCAACGACCACGAGGAATAGACGGCCGGGGCCCGCGCGTCAGCCGTACAGATACGAGGGAGCGTGAGCATGGACGCAGCGCGTGCCAGGAAGCTGGCCGATCGCATCCAGCAGGTGGTCGCGGAGATGCTGGAGCGGCGGATCAAGGATCCGCGGCTGGGGTTCGTGACGGTGACCGACGCCAGGGTCACCGCGGATCTGAGCGACGCGACCGTCTACTACACGGTTTTCGGCTCCGAGGCGGAGCGTGCCGACACGGCCGCCGCCCTGGAGAGCGCGAAGGGCATCATCCGCTCCGAGGTCGGCCGGCAGACCGGCCTGCGGCACACCCCCGGCCTGACGTTCGTGCACGACCCGCTTCCGGACAGCGCCCGCCACATGAACGACCTGTTCGAGCTGGCCAAGAAGAAGGACGCGGAGATCGCACGCCAGGCGGAGGGCGCGAAGTTCGCCGGGGACGCCGAGCCCTACCGCTTCGAGGACGACCTCGACGCCGAGGCGGCCGAGGAGGAGGGCGAGGACGAGCCCACCGGCCGCGCGGGGCACCCCGCCCGGTGACCACGAACGAAAGCGCCGCCGGCGAGGCGGACTGGCGGCGTGCGACCGAACTGATCAGCGCCGCCGGCACGGTGGCGCTCGCCTGTCACGTGTCCCCGGACGGGGACGCCCTCGGCTCGATGCTGGGCCTCGGGCTGGCGCTCGCGGCCACCGGCAGGAAGGTCGTCGCGTCCTTCGGCGACCGGGTGTTCGCCGTGCCCCGGCTGCTGCGGTTCCTGCCCGGCCAGCACCTGCTGGTCGAGCCCTCGGCCTACCCCGCCGAGCCCGACCTGATGATCACCTTCGACGCCTCCACGATGGAGCGGCTGGGCCTGCTCGCGCCCCATGCGGGCAAGGCCCGCGAACTCCTCGTGATCGACCACCACGTGTCGAACACCCGCTTCGGGACGGTCCACCTCGTGGACCCCGGGGCGGCCTCGACCACGATGGTCGTCGAGGAGCTCCTCAACCGGCTCGGTCTCCCGGTCGACCGTGAGGTCGCCACCTGCCTGTACGCGGGGCTGGTGACCGACACCGGCTCCTTCCGGCACTCCATCACCACCCCGGCCGCGCACGCCATGGCCGGCCGGCTGCTGGCCACGGGGCTGCGCCCGGAGGAGATCGCCAGGGAACTGTGGGACCGCTCGCCCTTCGCGTACCTGCGGGTGCTCGGCACGGCGCTCGGGCGGGCCGCCCTGGAGCCGGACGCCGCGGGCGGCCTGGGCCTGGTGTGGACCTACGTGAGCCGTGCCGACCGCGCCGCCGAGGGCTTGCCGTACGACGAGGTGGAAGGCGTGATCGACGTCGTGCGCCGGGTCGACGAGGCGGAGGTCGCGGTCGTGCTCAAGGAGGACGACGAGGGCGGCTGGAACGTCTCGACCCGGTCGAAGGGCGCGGTGGACGTGGCCCGGGCCTGCGCCGCGCTCGGTGGCGGCGGCCACGCGCGTGCCGCAGGGTTCTCCTCGGCGCTGTCCGTGGCGGACACGATGGCCGCACTGCGTCCCCTCCTCGCTCCGGAAGGGAGCCGGTCATGAGCACGCCCAAGGCGAGAAGGACGCCGCCGCCGAGCGGCCTGATCATCGTGGACAAGCCGGCCGACTGGACGTCGCACGACGTGGTCGGCAAGATGCGCGGCATCGCGGGCACCCGCAAGGTCGGTCACGCGGGCACGCTCGACCCGATGGCCACCGGCGTGCTGGTGATCGGGGTGGAGAAGGCGACCCGCCTGCTCGGGCACCTCGCGCTGACCGAGAAGGTCTACGAGGCCACGATCCGCCTCGGCGTGACGACGAACACCGACGACGCCGAGGGCGAGGTGGTCGCCACCACCGCCGCCGGGCACGTGACCGACGACCAGGTGCACAAGGGCGTCGCCGCGCTCACCGGCGAGATCATGCAGGTGCCGCCGCAGGTCAGCGCCATCAAGGTCGACGGGCAGCGGGCCTACAAGCGGGCCCGCGCCGGCGAGGAGGTGGAGCTGGCCGCCCGGCCGGTCACGATCCACGCGTTCGAGGTGGGGGAGATCCGGCGGACCCCGCAGACGGTGGACCTGGACGCCGTGATCACCTGCTCCAGCGGCACCTACATCCGGGCGCTGGCCCGCGACCTCGGCGCGTCGCTCGGCGTCGGCGGCCATCTCACCCGGCTGCGCCGCACCCGGGTCGGGCCGTACGGAATCGAGGCGGCGCGCACGATCGAGGATCTCTCCCGGGAGTGCGTGATCATGCCCATGGCCGACGCGGTGGCGGCGGCCTTCCCCCGCAGGGACGTGGGCGAGGACGAGGCGCGGCTGGTCGCCCACGGCGGGCGGCTGCGCGCGGCGGGCCTGGGGCCTGGCCCGATCGGCGTCTTCGGGCCGGACGGCACGCTGCTCGCGCTCGCCGAGGAGCGGGGCGGGACGGCCCGGCCTCTGGTGGTCTTCGTCTCCTGAGGCCGGGGGCTGGTGCCTCGGCACCCCCCGGGGCATGGCAGTCTTGTCTACTGCGCGGTTCCCAGACGAGGCGATACGGCCGCCTCGCCGACGGCACGGCAATCGGACACAGAAGCGAGGTCGAGGTGCAGAGCTGGCACGGGCTGGACGAGGTCCCGCAGGACTGGGGCAGGTCCGTCGTCACGATCGGCGTGTTCGACGGCGTGCATCTCGGTCACCAGCGGATGGTGGCCCGAGCGGTCGAGATGGCCCGCGAGCTGGGGCTGCCCGCCGTGGCGATCACCTTCGACCCGCACCCCGACGAGGTGGTGCGTCCCGGCAGCCACCCGCCGCGGCTCACCACCACCGAGCGCAGGGTCGAGCTGCTCCACGCGCTGGGCGTCGACGCCGTGTGCGTGCTGCCGTTCACGCTGGAGTTCTCCCGGATGTCGCCGGACGAGTTCGTCCAGACGGCCCTGGTCGACCGGCTGCACGCCGCCGGGGTCGTGGTGGGGGAGAACTTCCGCTTCGGCCACAAGGCGTCGGGCGACCTGGAGACCCTGCGGACGCTGGGCGAGAAGTACGACTTCACGGCCGAGGGCGTGCCCCTGGTCAGCGACGGCGAC
Source organism: Microbispora hainanensis (assembly GCF_036186745.1). Lineage (NCBI taxonomy): Bacteria > Bacillati > Actinomycetota > Actinomycetes > Streptosporangiales > Streptosporangiaceae > Microbispora > Microbispora hainanensis. The sequence continues at coordinate 4,542,259 of NZ_CP108086.1, forward strand.
GCCATCTCCTCCACGGTGATCCGGGAGCGGCTGGCCGAGGGTGACGTCGAGGGCGCGGCCGCCCTGCTGGGCCGTCCCCACCGGGTGGAGGGCGTGGTGGTCCGCGGCCACCAGCGGGGCCGGGCGCTCGGCTTCCCCACCGCGAACGTCGAGTCGCCGCCCAACACGGCCATCCCCGCCGAGGGCGTCTACGCGGGGTGGCTGCAGTGCACCCAGAGCCCCTCGCCGTACGAGGGGGAGCGCTGGCCTGCCGCGATCTCGATCGGGACCAACCCCACGTTCGACGGGGTGGAGCGCACGGTCGAGGCGTACGCGCTGGACCGCGACGACCTGGACCTGTACGGCGCGCATGTGGCCGTGGACTTCGGCGCCCGGCTGCGCGACACGCTCCGCTTCGACTCGATCGAGGCGCTGATCGAGCAGATGCACGACGACGTAGCCAGGGCGCGGGCGTTCACGTCCTGAAGGGCAGGCGTGACGCGGCGTGTCCTACGGGCTGGTAAGGTTGTATGTCAGCCATGCTCAGGTGGTGTAAGCCACCCGGCTGTCCTGTCACGGCGACTGTAGGCACGCACGGTCGTTCGCGGGATGGGAACCGTTGCGCGTGCCATTTCACCAGAATGGAGAAGCAGTGTCGCTTGACGCCGCTACCACCAAGTCCATCATCAGCGAGTACGGCACCAGCGAGGGTGACACCGGGTCGCCGGAGGTCCAGATCGCGCTTCTGAGCAAGCGGATCAGCGACCTCACGGAGCACCTCAAGACCCACAAGCACGACCACCACAGCCGCCGTGGTCTGCTCCTGCTGGTGGGCCGCCGGCGCCGGCTGCTGAAGTACCTGCAGGCCAAGGACATCACCCGCTACCGCTCGCTCATTGAGCGGCTGGGCCTTCGCCGATAAGGTGAGGAAGGAGCGGCGATTCTTCGCCGCTCCTTTTCCATAACCAGCCACAATGGCTGAGCACGACAACTCCATAGCCGAGACAACTGAATAGCCGAGACACAGTGCCCCGCGTCCGCAAGCAAGCCGCAGCGCGATCCCGCGGCGTGAGAGGGCCGGTCCTCGGTAGTGGCCCCCGGTCGGCGCGGCGACAGCCGCGCGGACGGACCGGGCGCTTCGATCGAAGACCGGCACTGCACCTGAACGGGGAGCCCGGCGAAAAAGAGGACGCGGGGAGACCGACCCGAAGAGGAGGTCCCCCGTGGAGGGTGTCCACAGCACAGAGGCCGTTATCGACAACGGTCCCTTCGGCACGCGCACGATCAGGTTCGAGACCGGGCGGCTGGCCCGGCAGGCGGCGGGTAGCGCCGTCGCGTACCTGGACGACGAGACGATGATCCTGTCCGCGACCACCGCGTCCAAGCATCCCAAGGAGAGCCTGGACTTCTTCCCGCTGACGGTGGACGTCGAGGAGCGGATGTACGCGGCCGGCCGCATTCCCGGCTCGTTCTTCCGCCGTGAGGGCAGGCCGTCCGAGGACGCGATCCTGACCTGCCGTTTGATCGACCGGCCGCTGCGCCCGTCGTTCGTCAAGGGCCTGCGCAACGAGATCCAGATCGTCGCGACGGTCATGGCCCTGCACCCCGAGCACCTGTACGACGTGATCGCGATCAACGCCGCGAGCATGTCCACGCAGCTCGCCGGGCTGCCGTTCTCCGGCCCGATCGGCGGCGTGCGCGTCGCGCTGATCGACGGCCAGTGGGTGGCGTTCCCGACCCACACCGAGCTCGAGCGCGCCACGTTCGACATGGTCGTCGCCGGGCGCGTCCTGGCCGACGGCGACGTCGCGATCATGATGGTCGAGGCCGAGTCGACCCGCGACACGCTCAAGCTGGTCGCCGAGGGCGCGGTCGCCCCGACCGAGGAGGCCGTGGCCCAGGGCCTGGAGGCCGCCAAGCCGTTCATCAAGGTGCTCTGCGAGGCCCAGTCGAAGCTGGCCGAGGTCGCCGCCAAGCCGACCGCCGAGTATCCGATCTTCCTCGACTACCAGGACGACGCCCTGGAGGCCGTGACCGCCGCCGTCAAGAGCGAGCTCGCCGCGGCGCTGACGATCGCGGGCAAGCAGGAGCGCGAGCTGGAGATCGAGCGCGTCAAGATGCTCGCGGCCGAGAAGCTGCTGCCCGACTTCGAGGGCCGCGAGAAGGAGATCGGCGCCGCGTTCCGGTCGCTCACCAAGAAGCTGATGCGCGAGCGCGTCATCAACGAGGGCGTCCGCATCGACGGCCGCGGCCCGAAGGACATCCGGCAGCTCAACGCCGAGGTCCACGTGGTGCCGCGGGTGCACGGCTCGGCCCTGTTCGAGCGGGGCGAGACGCAGATCCTCGGCGTCACCACGCTCAACATGCTGCGCATGGAGCAGATGATCGACACGCTCAATCCCGAGCGGACCAAGCGCTACATGCACAACTACAACTTCCCGCCGTACTCCACGGGTGAGACGGGCCGCGTCGGCTCGCCGAAGCGCCGCGAGATCGGCCACGGCGCGCTGGCCGAGCGGGCGCTGATCCCCGTGCTGCCGTCGCGCGAGGAGTTCCCGTACGCCATCCGGCAGGTGTCGGAGGCCATCGGGTCGAACGGCTCGACCTCGATGGGGTCGGTCTGCGCCTCCACGATGGCCCTGCTCGACGCGGGCGTGCCGCTCAAGGAGATGGTCGCCGGCATCGCGATGGGCCTCATCGGCGAGGGTGACACCTACGTCACGCTGACCGACATCCTCGGCGCCGAGGACGCCATGGGCGACATGGACTTCAAGGTCGCCGGCACCAAGGATCTGATCACCGCGCTCCAGCTCGACACCAAGCTGGACGGCATTCCGGCCCACGTGCTCGCCGCCGCGCTGAAGCAGGCGAGGGGCGCCCGCCTGGCGATCCTCGACGTGATGCAGGAGGCCATCGACTCCCCGGCGGAGATGAACCCGACCGCGCCGCGCATCATCACGATCAAGGTGCCGGTCGACAAGATCGGCGAGGTCATCGGCCCCAAGGGCAAGATGATCAACCAGATCCAGGACGACACGGGCGCCGAGATCACCATCGAGGACGACGGCACGATCTACATCGGCGCCACCGACGGCCCGTCCGCCGAGGCGGCCCGTACGCTGATCAACGGCATCGCGAACCCGCACATGCCGGAGGTCGGCGAGCGTTACCTGGGCACGGTCGTCAAGATCGCCGCCTTCGGCGCGTTCGTCTCGCTGCTGCCGGGCAAGGACGGTCTGCTGCACGTCTCGCAGATCCGCAAGCTGCACGGCGGACGCCGGATCGAGAACGTCGAGGACGTCATGAACGTCGGCGAGAAGATCCAGGTGGAGATCGCCGAGATCGACTCGCGCGGCAAGCTCTCGCTGGTCCCGGTCGAGGTGGTCGAGAAGGAGGCCGCCGAGAAGGCCGCCGGTGCCGACAACGGCGAGGCCGCGCCCGCTCAGGCCGAGGCCGGCGCCGCGCCGGCGGAGGAGGAGCAGCCGCGGACTCCGCGCCGCAGCCGCAGCCGTACTCGTGGCGGCCGGGACGAGCGCAACTCGTGACGACCGAGACACTGTTTCCGGGCAAGGACGGCGCGGGGGTCATCCGCCGCACCGTCCTCCCCGGCGGCCTTCGGGTCGTGACCGAGACGATGCCGACCGTGCGCAGCGTGGCGGTCGGCCTGTGGGTGGGCATCGGTTCACGCGACGAGGCCCCCGAGCACATGGGAGCCACCCACTTCCTGGAGCACCTGCTCTTCAAGGGCACGCCCACGCGCGACGCCATGGAGATCTCGGCGTCCATCGAGGGCATCGGCGGTGAGATCAACGCGTTCACCGCCAAGGAGTACACCTGCTACTACGCCCGGGTGCTCGACGAGGACCTGCCGCTGGCGATCGACGTGCTCGCCGACGTGGTGACCTCCTCGCTGATCACCGAGGAGGACGTGGAGTCGGAGCGCGGCGTGATCCTGGAGGAGATCGCCATGCACGACGACGATCCCTCCGACGTGGTGCACGAGCAGTTCTCCGCCGAGCTGTACGGCGACACGCCGATCGGCCGCCCGATCCTCGGCAACGAGGAGTCGATCAACGCGCTCACCCGTGACCGCATCCGCGAGTACTACCAGCGGTTCTACGTCCCGCCCCGCACGGTCGTGTCGGTGGCGGGCAACGTGGACCACGAGCGGGTGGTCGCGCTGGTCGCGGCGGCGTACGAGCGGGCGGGCGCGCTGGGCGGCTCCGCCGAGCCCGCGCCGCCGCGCATCGGCGGCCCCGGCGTGGACGTCAGGACCGGCGTCCGGGTGGTCGACCGGCCGACCGAGCAGGCCAACCTGGTCCTCGGTATGACCGCGTTCCACCGCAACGACGACCGGCGCTTCGCGCTCGGCGTCCTGAACGCGGCGCTCGGCGGCGGCATGTCGTCGCGCCTGTTCCAGGAGATCCGGGAGAAGCGCGGCCTGGCCTACAGCGCCTACAGCTACACCTCGCAGTACGCCGACACCGGCCAGTTCGGCATCTACGTGGGCTGTCTGCCCTCGAAGGTGGACGACGTGCTGAAGATCTGCCGCGACGAGGTGGCCAGGGTCGTGGCCGAGGGGATCACCCCCGAGGAGATCGCCCGCGGCAAGGGCCAGATGCGCGGCGGGCTCGTGCTCGGCCTTGAGGACACCGGCTCGCGCATGTCCAGGATCGGCAAGAGCGAGCTCGTGTACGAGCGGCTCATGACGGTCGACGAGGTGCTCGGGCGGATCGAGGCGGTCACCCCCGAGGAGATCGCCGCGGTCGCCGAGGACGTCCTCAACCGGCCGCTGACCCTCGCGGTGATCGGGCCCTACTCCGACAAGGACTTCGGCTCCGCCATCGCCTGATCGTGCCGCTGAGGCCGCGCCGACGCCCTTCCGCGCCGACGCGGCCTCTTGCGTTTTCTGGGACGTGCGGCCCGCTCGCCTGCCGCCGCCCCGGCCATGCGTCCGCCCGTTACGGCTCGCGCCCGGGGGCGGTGCTTCTCGCCGTCGTGGGCTCGGGCGCGCCGGTCTGTTACGGCTCGCGCCGGGGGCGGTGCTTCTCGCCGTCGTGGGCTCGGGCGCGTCGGCCCGCTCCTCGCCGCCTCGCCCGCCGCCGTCACGTATAGCCTTGGGCGCGTGATTAAGGTCGGTGTTCTCGGCGCCCGCGGGCGCGTGGGTGTGGAAGTGTGCAAGGCCGTCGCGGCGGCCGATGACCTGGAACTCGTGGCGGAGGTCGACAAGGACGATCCGCTCGACGCGCTGACCGGCGCCGAGGTGGTGGTGGACTTCACCCACCCCGACGTCGTCATGGACAACCTGAAGTGGTGCATCTCCCACGGCATCCACACGGTCGTGGGCACGACCGGTTTCGACGCGGAGCGGCTGGAGACCGTGCGGGGGTGGCTGGCCGCCAACCCCGGCACGAACGCGCTCATCGCCCCCAACTTCGGCATCGCGGCCGTGCTGATGATGCACTTCGCCGCGCAGGCGGCCAGGTACTTCGAGTCGGTCGAGATCGTCGAGCTGCACCATCCGAACAAGGCCGACGCCCCCTCCGGCACCGCCCGCCGTACGGCGGAGCTGGTGGCGCAGGCGCGGCGCGAGGCGGGGCTCGGTCTCTCTCCCGACGCGACCACCACCGCGCTCGACGGCGCCAGGGGCGCGGATGTGGACGGCGTCCATGTGCACGCCGTACGGCTCGCCGGGCTGATCGCCCACCAGGAGGTCATCCTGGGCGGCGAGGGGGAGACCCTCACGATCCGGCACGACACGATGAACCGGGCGTCGTTCACGCCGGGCGTCCTGCTGGGCGTCCGCCGTGTGCAGGGGCTCGACGGCCTCACCGTCGGCCTGGAGCGCCTCCTCGACCTGCAGTAGTCTCCGCGGCCGCCCGGCCTGTCCTCGTCGGGGACAGGCCGGGCGGCCGGGAGTGGTCCATCCCGGTTGAGACGCCATCCGCAGGGTCGGCATGGACACATACGAGCGACAGCCCCGCGTTCCGGGGCAAGCAATTCCCGCATCGCGGGCATGAGCGGGCGCCTTCGGCGTTTCGCCGCCATCTTCCCAGTTCGCGCGGCAGGAGGCCGCTCAGGGAGTGCGACTCGTCTACCCGGGGCGGCAAAGGTCATCCACGCGGTTCAGGTCCTTCTCCAGAACGGTTTTCGGTGGTCCGAAGCGGTTCGAAACCGCTCCCGTCCTAGGGCATGGTTGTCCCCCGGACCGCCGCTCGGCGGACCGTTCCAAACGACGACCCCCCGGAGAAAGGCATGACTACCATGGCCGGCATGGAGCTCGAAGAGCGCGTCACGGCACTCGAGACGGACGTGCAGTCCTTCAAGATCCTCATCAACGCCGTCGACAACAAGGTCGAGCGTGCGCGCCTGGACATTCAGCAGGCACAGGGCGCGAACATCCGCCTGTTCCAGGCGACGCGCGACGACGTGATGGAGTTCCGCTCGCGCATGGACTCGCGCTTCGCCGAGATGAGGGCGAGGTTCGACCTCGCCGACGAGCGCTTCACGGCGATGGAGGACCGCTCTCTCGGTATCCAGGCCGAGCTTAAATTCGTCAACCGCCGTCTCGACGGCCTGGACGCGCGGATGGATCACGTCGAGACCCGTCTCGGCGGCATCGATCAGCGGCTGGACGGCATGGACGCGCGAATCGAGCGTGTCGAGACTCGCCTTGACGGCATCGATCAGCGGCTGGACGGCATGGACGTCCGCTTCGACGCCGTGGACGAGCGGCTTGACAAGATGGACGCGCGAATCGATCGCGTGGAGATCCGCCTCGACCAGATGGACGAGCGGCTTGAGCACGTGGAGACCCGGCTCGACAAGATGGATGCGCGGATCGAACGCGTGGAGACCCGCCTTGACGGCATCGATCAGCGGCTGGACGGCATAGACGCCCGGTTCGACAAGGTGGACGCGCGGTTCGACGAGGTGATCGCGCTCATCAAGGACCGGCTCGTGCCCCAGGGCTGACCGCCTCAAGGGCGACGCGCTCCTCCATGGGATCCTCCGGATGCGGCCCGGCTGCCGGTGACGGCGTTCCGCGTCCGGAGGTCCTCCAGCCCGGCCGGAGCGGCGGTGTCAGCGCAACTCGACGGTGACGTCCACCTCGGCGAACATGCCGAGCAGCTCGTCCAGGGTGACGGGCGGGCCCCAGGAGCGCAGGGCGTACGCGGGCCGGTCGTAGCCGGGAACGAGATGGCGGCGGGCCACCTCCGCGTGATGCCAGACGAGCCGGAAGGGGCGACTGGCGCCCCATCCGCCTCGGAGACAGTCCACCAACGCGTCGAGGTTCCATCCGAAGTAGCCGCCGGGGCCGTTGACGGCCTCACCGACGGCGCAGTAGAAGCCCTCGATGTCGGTGACGAACCGCCCGTCGAGGTGACAGGTCCTGCCCGGCGGCCGGTCCGGTTGATCATGAGTATGGTGGCACAGCGCCGCGCCGACCCACTCGTGCCGCAGGCGGCGGTCGTACCCGGCCCAGAGGTTGCGCCGGGAGGGCCGTCCCGCATGCCAGAGGTCCCAGATCGCGCGGGCGCCGTCGGGGAACGGCTCGTCGAAACCGCCGTCGAGGGTGATGTCGAGGAGCCCGGGGTCCAGCCGGGAGGGGTTCGCCTCGATGACGACGGAGGACACCGCTCTGTGCGTCGGGACGGCGCGGCCGGTGACGTCGACGGCGCAGACGGTCGCCGCGAGGTGCCGCTTCCTGGCGGACCGCCGCCGCAGCAGCGTGAGCAGCGGTTCCTCCGGGCGGCAGCCGACGAGGGTCACCGGCCGCTCCTCCGGATAAGGCCGGTCGTGGAAGACCCCGGTGGTGCGGCGGCACGTGCCCGGTCCCCGGCCTGGCCGTGGAGCAGGAAGCCCTGCGCCTCCGGAGGCTGCGCGGGCGCGGCGAACAGCCCATTGATGTCGGTGCAGACCCCCATCGCGCTACCCGGGGTGTCCGTGAACTCGTCGAGCAGCAGCCACCGCAGCGGCAGGGGCCGGTCCCAGGTCCACGCGCGGTCCATCGGGGATCCGGTCAGAACAGGGCGAGGCCGAGGGTGAACAAGGCGCCGAAGACGAGTTGCAGGCGGCCGGTCTGCTGGAGCGTCGCGATGAGCGCGGGACCGGTCGCGCCGGAGCGGACCGTCTTGATCGGGGCGGCCACGAGGGGGAGCGCCAGCACGGTCAGCGCGGCGAAGGGCCGTACGGGCACCAGAGCGAGCGCGAACACGAAGGGCAGCACCAGGGTCGCCGAGTAGGCCAGGCGCGTACGGCTGTCGCCGAGCACGACGGCCAGCGTGCGCTTGCCCGAGGGGCCGTCGGTCACGATGTCACGCAGGTTGTTGACCATGAGGAGCGCGCAGGCGAGCAGCCCCACGGGCACGGCGGCGGCCAGCGAGAGCCAGGTCAGCCGCTCCACCTGGACGTACGTCGTCCCGGCGACGGCCACGATGCCGAAGAACACGAAGACCGAGATCTCCCCGAGCGCGCGGTAGCCGTACGGGCGGGAGCCTCCGGTGTAGAACCAGGCCGCGAGGATGGAGGCGAGGCCGACGAGCAGCAGCCACCATGCCTGGGTGACCACCACGAGGACGAGACCGGCGACCGCGGCGGCGAGGAAGCAGCCGAGGGCGGCGGCGAGCACCTGCTTGGGGGCCGCGACACCCGAACCGACCAGGCGCAGGGGCCCCACACGGTCCTTGTCGGTGCCCTTGATGCCGTCGCTGTAGTCGTTGGCGTAGTTGACCCCGATCTGCAGCGCCAGCGCGACGAACAGCGCGAGCAGGGCGCGCCACCAGATCGCGCCGTCTTCCGCGATGGCGGCTCCGGTGCCGACGGCGACCGGGACGACGGCGGCGGGCAGCGTACGGGGGCGTGCGCCCGCTAACCATTGAGCTGGGGTGGCCACGTGACTCCCTTTTCCTACCTGTGCGTAGCCGGTGAAGGCGTACCTAGTTTGGCCAATCCCCCATCTTCTCGTGACAGCGGGGTTGGCGGAGGCGACGCCCCCGGGGGCGCAAGCCGTACGGACGGGCAGGAAAGGAGGCGAGTCAGCTGATGTCGGTGGTGAGGCGGATCATCCGGATCGGGCGGCCCATGTCGAGAACGCGCTCGGCCTCGTCCTCGCCCCAGCCGGCCGACTCCAGGAATCCGATCATCGGGTGGTTGTCGGCGAAGACCCAGGTGACGACGGTGCTGTAGCCGTCCTCGCGCAGGTGGTCGACGGTCGCGTTGAGCAGCCTGCTGGCGTGTCCGCGCCGGATGTGGTTGGGATCGACGAGCAACGTCATCAACTCGGCCGTGGTGGCCGGGTGAAGATCGGGGTCCTCGGCGGGTCCGTGCGACGCCAGCCCCACGACCCGGTCGGAGGCGCGCTGCGCGGCGGTCGCCAGGATGCCGCCGGGACCGAGCGCGGTGAACGCGTCGGTGTCGGGCACCACCCGCTCGACTGCGACGAGCAGACGGTGACGGGGCGTGGGCGGCGAGAGGATCGCCTCCTCCCACTGGCGGCGCCACATCTTCTCCGCCGCCGGCCCCGTCATCTGTTCCAACGGGATCGGTGGCAGGAAGTCGCGATAAACCGCCTTCCACGCCCGGATCTGGGTGCTGGTCACCGCGTCGACGTCTTCGAGGCGGGCAGCTCTAACACCCATTCGACGGGCTCCTTTCTTAGCCTGTAACACCGTACTGGTCAGGAGGGCCTCGGCGTACCTTCCGCCTGGCGTCGTGCCCGATATGCCCGAGTTTTTGTGCGGTTTCCGCAGACGCGCATGGAGCACCAGGAGCGAGACCGGTTTTTGGACGAGTCGATGAACGCCCATTGACAGGTGCTCTCGGCGCAGACCTTCAGCCGCGGCCAGGTGCCGTCGGCGTGGGCGGCCGGAATCAGCGCCGCCAGCCGTGCGAGCCCGCCCGCCACTCCGGACCCCATGGGTTCGAGCGCCGGCATCCCCGCCGAGAGCGTCACGCGCACCGGCAACTGCGCCAGCGCCGCGTCCAGTCCCTCCGGAACCTCGTACGGACCTCCGTCGTGGTTGCCGCGCAGCGCGGCGCGCAGTCCTTCGCGCAGCTGGGTCGCCATCGCGAGGTCCTCGTCGGCGGCGCGGTCGTCGTCGCCGATGAGCCCCCGTTCGCGCAGCCAGACGGACAGCTCGGCCGGCGAGGCCAGCTCATCGGCGTCTCCCTCGACGTCGTAGGTGTTCACGAAGTCGCGGAGCAGCTCCGCCGGGCCCGTCATGATCGATCACCCCTCGTGACCACTTTACGACAGTCGGAGGTCATGAAATAACAACACCACCGCGAGTGTTTCACTGGTGTCGACTATTCCGAGGAGAGCCTCATGCGCTTCAGCTACCTGGC